>CAXBIE010000021.1:0-57713 GCA_963975635.1 uncultured Hoeflea sp.
CCGACACCGCGATGGTCGAGGGCCGCATCGCGTCCCATTCCTCGAAGCGCAGCGGACGGTTGTCGAGGCACGACGGCAGCCGGAAGCCGTATTCGGCCAGCGTCGCCTTGCGGCGGAAGTCGCCGCGGTACATGCCACCGATCTGCGGGATCGAGACATGGCTTTCATCGATGAACAGCAGCGCATTGTCGGGGATGTATTCGAACAGCGTCGGCGGCGGTTCGCCCGGCGCCCGGCCGGTGAGATAGCGCGAATAGTTCTCGATGCCCTGGCAGACGCCGGTGGCCTCGAGCATTTCGAGGTCAAAGCGGGTGCGCTGCTCCAGCCGCTGCGCTTCCAGCAGGCGCCCCGAGGCTTCCAGCTCGGCCAGCCGGTGCTTGAGCTCCTCGCGGATCGACTTGGTGGCCTGGTTGAGCGTCGGCCGCGGCGTCACATAGTGCGAGTTGGCGTAGATCTTGACCGACTGCAGGTCGCCGGTCTTCTGGCCGGTGAGCGGATCGAACTCGGCGATGGTCTCGATCTCGTCGCCGAACATCGAGATCCGCCAGGCCGCATCTTCCAAATGGGCCGGGAACAGCTCGATGGTGTCGCCGCGCACCCGGAACGAACCGCGCTGGAAATCCATGTCGCGGCGCTTGTATTGCTGCGCCACCAGGTCGGCCAGAAGCTGGCGCTGGTCGATGCGGTCGCCGACTGCCATCTGGAAGGTCATGGCGGTGTAGGTTTCCACCGAGCCGATACCGTAGATGCACGACACCGAGGCGACGATGATGACGTCGTCACGCTCCATCAGCGAGCGGGTGGCCGAGTGGCGCATCCGGTCGATCTGCTCGTTGATCGTCGATTCCTTCTCGATGAAGGTGTCGGTGCGCGGAACGTAAGCTTCCGGCTGGTAGTAGTCGTAATAGGAAACGAAATACTCCACCGCGTTGTCGGGGAAGAAGTTCTTGAACTCGGAATAGAGCTGGGCGGCCAGCGTCTTGTTCGGCGCCAGGATGACGGCGGGGCGCTGGGTCTCCTCGATCACCTTGGCCATGGTGAAGGTCTTGCCCGAGCCGGTGACGCCGAGCAGCACCTGGTTGCGCTCGTTCTCGTTCGCCCCGGCCACCAGATCGGCGATCGCGGTGGGCTGGTCGCCCGCCGGCTTGTATTCGGTCTGCATGCGGATCTTGACGCCGCCCTCGGATTTCTCCGGCCGCGAGGGACGGTGCGGCGTCCAGGTCTTGCCGTTCTTGAACAGCGGATTGCCGCTTTCGATCAGGTCCGACAGCGCCTGCACGGTGGCGGTGTTGGCGCTGGTCGCACCCGAGGCCTCCGCCTCTTCCATCGACATGTCGAGCCCGGCCACGGCATTGAGCCCGGCGGCGGCGCGGTCGCGCGGGTTGTTGCTGGCACCCATCGAGGTGCCGCGGGCGGATTTGGCATCACCGGATTTGCCGGGCTTGTCCTTCTTGCCGGCGGCCTTGCCTTTCGGCGGCAGGGCTGCGGCCTCCTCGGCACTGAGCTGGCCGGCCTTGCGCCGGTGCTTGCCCGCCTGCGAGCGGATCTCGCGGTTTTCCGCCTTGCGCCGCGCCTTGACCGCATCCAGCTCGGCTTCCCTGGCCAGATCGGCGGCCCAGTCGGCAATCGATCCGGACGAGGACACGGGCGCGCCGCTCAGCGGCCGCTGCGGCGCTTCCTCGAAGCCATCGAATTCGGAACCATCGGCAGCGGATGATTTTGAAGGGGATTTAGCCATGGCCGCAATATGGGCAGAGTCGATGGCGAAAGAAAGGGGCGCGCGGGGCAAAAGGGGAACGAAACAGCCCCATACTGACAGCAGGTGTCAGCAGCAGAGCAGGCCGCGCAAGCGGCCGCCCGGCGCATGGTCTCAGCACGGACCTGTGACGCAACAACAAGAGAAGATACTACAACTCACAGTAATTTCATGTATTATGGCGTCAAGGGAGGGTTGATCATGAGCAGTCCATCTGAAGAAATGCGCAAGGCATGGGCCGAATACGAGTGCCGGCCCGAACGCATGGTGAAGATAGACTTCGGTCCCGACACTATCCGGGTGGCGCCGCCGACGGTTGATGCCTGGATGGCGCTGGAACATGTGCTTGCGGCGCACGGATACAACATCCGTATTGAAGACACTGACAGCTACAACTGCCGCGACATGAAATCGGGCCAGTCAAGAAGCCTGCACGCCTACGGCATTGCGCTCGACATCAACTGGAAGACCAATCCCTATATCGATCACGCCGGCCAGCGCAAACCGCGTTTCTCGGACAATGCCGATCAGAACGGGAGGGCCGAGGACGTGCGGCTCGGCCGCGCCGACACCGACATGACCCGCAAGATGGTGGACGCCGCGCTGGCGATCAAGACCGTGGAGGGAAAGCAGGTCTTCGGCTGGGGCGGCGACTGGCGCACCATCAAGGACGCCATGCATTTCCAGATCGAGGCCACCCCGGAGGAGCTCGGCACGGGTATAGATTGGTCCACAGCCCCAGGATCCGCGTTGTCATCTGAGCCTGATGACCACGCCGCCGCAAGTCCGGACGAACAGGAGAACGCAACCATGGAACTCCCGAAAATCTTCTTCGACACGGTCAGAGCCAGCCTGTTCGGCGGCACGCTGTCGCAATCCGCGGTCGACAATATCAATGCCATAACCGGATACTGGCTGGAACATTATCCGGGACGGCCACTGAGCCAGCTGGCCTATATTCTGGCCACCGTGAAAGCCGAAGTCGGCGACAACATGCGACCGGTCCGGGAAGGCTTCGCCAGGGATGACGACGAAGCGCGCAAGAAGCTGGCCCACCGTCCATATGCCAAGTCCGACGGTCCCTACGGCCACGCCTATTACGGGCGCGGTTATGTGCAGCTGACCCATCTGCACAACTACAAGACCCAGAGCGCCAAGCTCGGCGTCGATCTGGTGAAATTCCCCGACAAGGCGCTGGAAACCCCGATTGCGCTGCAGATTCTCGTGAATGGCATGCTTGCCGGCGACTTCAACGGCAAGGGGTTCGGTCTCGGCCACTATGTCAACGAGACAGAGCAGGATTTTGTCGGCGCCCGCCGCACCGTCAACGTCCAGGACCGGGCGGAGGAAATCGCCGGCTACGCCAAGCTTTTCCTGAACGCGCTGCAGCTGGCCCGGCTGGACGAGATGGATACCGCCACGCCGCCGCCTGTACCGGCGCCGCCACTGGCCGCCAATGACGGGCAGCAGAGCTGGATCGGCAGCGAACTGGCGGAAACCAATGCCCTGCTCCGGCTTGTGCTGGCCAGGCTCGACAGCGCGTCCGGCATCACCCCGCTTCCACCTGCTGCTCCCACGGCACAGCCCGGACAGACCGCAGCGGCGCTGCTGCAGCAACTGGGCCTAGGATCGGTGCCGCCGGAACGGCTGGCGGCATTGCTGGCCGAGCTGGAGAAGACCGGTATCATCGCGCCGGGCCAGCATCTGACACCGGTCAACCGCGCCCTCGGCGACACCATCGGAAAAGCGCTCAACGGCAAGAAGACGGTGATCGGGATCGCCGGATTGCTGGTGTCGATGTTCCTGCCGCAACTGGCGCCCCTCACCACCTTTCTGACAAACGCAGCGCCCGTGGACGGAGCGCTGGTTGATCCCGGAACCGCGAAAATTGCTGTTGGCGCGATTCAGGAGAAACTGATGCCGCTCGCCGCGATCATCGCCGGCTGGGGCGGGCTGGGCAAGATCGACAAGTGGATGCACAAGCCCGCGATCACCACGCTTGCCGAGCTGCTGGCAGCGGCACGGAAATAGGCCTTGCCGGCAAGGCCTGGTTTGCCGGCCGGCTCAAAATCGCAGGCAGCCAACGCCCGCTCGCAATTTCGCCACAGGCGTCTGCAAAAGCGCCATGCGCATGCAGACCTGCGTCCATTTGGCAGTCCCCCTGGCTGCCTGAATGGTGCTGGCCGGCTTCGATATCACTTTCTCTCACCTATGTTCGCAGGCAAGGAGCCGGACACGGCAGATGTCTGGCCACACGGTCTGACATGACACCAAAAACCGGCAAAGCCCGCTGTTGCCACCCGAAATCTGAATCTAGCCATGAAGCGCTCTAGGCTTCCGGCACGGATATGATACAAACCCGGCAACGCGGCAGCTGTGCGAAGCCTCACATATTTATTGAGCCCACAGCCCAGATTTACCGACGAAGGCATTATGGACACAACACTTTCCGCTCCCCTCATCTTTCTCGACCCGAACGGGTTGATTACTGGCTGGAGCGAGGGCGCCGAGCGGTTGCTGGGATGGAAGCCCGATTACATCGTCGGCAAGCCCTATGCCGATATCTATGACGAGCGCGGCTTTTACATCGGCGCCGACGGACCGTTGGATCTCGATTCGGTGTTGGTGCCAACGCCCGACAAAGGCCGTGTCGTCGCCTTGAGAAGCTCACAAACCAAGCACCTGCTGGAACGGCTCGATCTGACCATGACCAATGCCGATGTCATCGGCGCCTGGAACTGGGATGTCTCCGAAGATCTCATCTTCACCGACGGCCGTTTTGCATCCGCCTTTGGTCTTGACTCCGAGCAGATCAACAAGGGCCTGCCGCTCGAGCAGTTTCTCGACAGGATCCATGAGGATGACCGGGCGCGGGTCGCCGACGAAATCGTCCGCACCATTGAAACAGGCTCGGCCTACAACAGCGAATTCCGCCTGCGCCGGCCCGACGGATCTGTCTCTTACGTGCTGGCACAGGGAAAACTCGTCAAAGGCGGCCATGGCAAGGCCGACCGGTTCCCCGGCGTATTGTTTGACCTCACCGCCCGCCGCAAGGCGGAAATGGAAGCCCAGGCCCAGCGCGAGCGCTACCGCAACCTGTTTGAAAATCTGGAATCGGGTTTCTGCGTTATCCGCATGATCTGGGACGATGACGGCAAGCCGGTCGACTACGAGTTCATCGAAGCCAACAAGGCTTTCCCCAGACACACAGGCATCACCGAGCCGATCGGCAAATGGATGCGGCGCGACATTGCGCCAGGCCACGAACAGTACTGGTTCGATCTCTACGGCAACGTGGCGCGCACCGGCGAACCGGTCAATGCCGAAAGCCCTGCGAGTGAACTCGATGACCGCTGGTTCCAGGTCCAGGCATTTCCGATTGACGGGAGCGGCTCCGACAATGTGGCCGTGCTGTTCACCGACATTACCAAGAACAAGCGCGCCGAACTTCTGCTCAAGGCCAGCGAAGAAGAATTCCGGTCGCTGGCGCAGTCGATGCTCAACCACATCTGGACTGCAACAGCTGACGGCAAGATAGAATGGCTCAACGACCGGGTGCTGGCCTATAGCGGCGAAACAGCGGAAAAGCTGAAGGGCGACGGATGGGCCGGCATTGTCCACCCCGAGGATTTTCCGGGCGCTGCCGCCGCCTGGTCCGAAGCGCTGGACAGCGGTGAGGTCTATCAGGTCGAATTCCGCATTCGGCGTCATGACGGCAATTACCGCTGGCATGTGGTCCGCGCCATGCCCGTCAAGGACGAGACGGGCGAGGTCCGCCGCTGGGTCGGAAGCAACACCGATATCGAGCATGCGAAACTCAACGAGGCAGCACTCGCCGAACTCAACGCCACGCTTGAAGAGCGGATCGAGGAACGCACCGAGGAACTGGTGCAATCACAAAAGGCGCTGCAGCAATCCCAGAAGATGGAAACCATCGGCAAACTGACCGGCGGCGTTGCACATGATTTCAACAACCTGCTGCAGGTGGTGGCTGGAAACCTGCAATTGCTGGCCAAGGATGTGGCGGGCAACGAGCGCGCCGAAACCCGGGTCAAAAATGCCCTGGCCGGCGTCGACCGCGGCGCCAAGCTGGCAAGCCAGTTGCTGGCCTTCAGCCGGCGGCAGCCGCTGGAACCGAAAGTGATCAATGTCGGCCGTTTTGTCCACGGCATGGACGATCTTCTGCGCCGCTCCATCGGTGAAACGGTTGATATCGAGGTCGTCGTTGCCGAAGGGCTGTGGAACACGCTGGCTGATCCGACCCAGGTCGAAAATGCCCTGCTCAACCTCGCCATCAATGCACGCGACGCCATGGACGGCGCCGGCAAGCTGACGATCGAAGCCTCCAACGCCCGCCTCGATGACAGCTATACAGCCGGCCTGGATGACGTCAGCAGCGGCAATTATGTCCTGCTTGCCGTCACCGATACCGGCAACGGCATGGACGAGACAACACTGGAGCAGGTGTTCGAACCGTTCTTCTCCACCAAACCCGAAGGCAAGGGCACAGGCCTGGGCCTGTCGATGGTCTATGGCTTCGTCAAGCAGTCCGGCGGCCATATCAAGATCTACAGCGAACCCGGCCACGGCACCACGGTGAAGCTGTATCTGCCCCGCGCGCTCGGTGAGGAAGAGCACGAAGTGCTTGCGCCATGCGGCCCGGCCAGGGGCGGCACCGAGACCATTCTGGTGGTCGAGGACGATGAGGATGTCCGCGCCACCGTCGTCGAGACGCTGAGCGACCTCGGCTATCGGGTGCTGACCGCGCGGGATGCCCAGGGCGGCCTTGCGGTGATCCAGAGCGGTGTTCCGGTGGATGTGCTGTTCACCGACGTGGTGATGCCCGGCACTTTGAAAAGCCCGGAAATGGCAAAGCTCGCCAAGGCCAGCAATCCGGACCTCGTGGTGCTGTTCACCTCCGGTTACACCGAAAACTCCATCGTCCACGGCGGCAAGCTCGATCCTGGCGTGGAACTGTTGTCCAAGCCCTATACCCGCGAGGCGCTGGACGGCCGCATCCGTCATCTCATTGCCAATCAGCAACAGCGCTCCGGGGCTGTTTCGACCCAGCCTGTTGCGGCGCAAGCCGGTACGGTCAAGCCGGTTGCAGCCAAGCCGACCGTGGACATAAGCACCGTTCCGGCACAGCCTGAAACCGGGACAGCCGAAAAGCCCAGGATGCGGGTTCTGCTGGTCGAGGACGAGGCCCTGATCCGCATCAACACCGCCGACATGCTCGAGGACATGGGCCATACGGTGGTTGACGCCGGCACCGCTGCCGAGGCTCTTGAAGCGGCCTCCACCCAGGAGTTCGACATTCTTGTCACCGATGTCGGCCTGCCTGACATGAAGGGCGGCGAGCTGGCCAAGGAACTGCGCAGGCAACAACCGGGCATCGGCATTGTCTTCGCCACCGGCGAAAGCCAGGTTCCCGAAGGGGCCGACGCGGACGCGGTGTTGCTGACGAAACCCTATTCCGACGAGACACTGAAGGCGGCGCTGGACAAGATCCGCTAAATGGCCTCTCAGGCTCTGGATGAACCGGATATTAACAGCGCGTTAACCATATATTCAGGCTTGCCGTGTTCGACAGGGCTCTCACCACAGGCCGCCGGCGCCGGCCGCAGCAAACTGAACAGGAAACCGACATGATCCGCAAACTTCTGACCGTTACTTCGCTCGCACTCGTTCTGGCAGCCTGCAGCGACGACTCGTCCGAAGACGCCAAGACCGCGCCCGCGGAAGCGCCGGCCGTGTCGGACGCGGAAACCCGGCAGGCCGCCGAAGCTGCAACGGAGGCGGAGCTGAAGGCCAAGGCCGAGCGCGAGGCCCGCATCAAGCTTGAAGCCGAGGAAAAGGTTCGCGCCGAAATGGCCGCTGAAAAGCAGGCCGCGGAAGCCGCCGCCGCCAAGGCAGCCGAAGCAGCCGCAGCCAAAGCGGCGGAAGACGCTGCGGCAAAAAAAGCCGCCGCCGAGGCTGCCGCCAAAGCCGCGCTGGAAAACGACACATTTGAAAAGCTGCAGGCCGACGAGGCACTGAGGATCCAGGCCGAGCGCGAAGCCCGCATCAAACTGGAAGCCGAAGAAAAGGTCCGCGCCGAATTGGCGGCCGAGAAGAAAGCGGCCGAGGCGACGGCAGAGCGAGTGGCCGAGGACGAAGCCGCCATGGCCGCAGAGAAGGCGGCGGCTGAAAAGGCTGCCGCGGAAGAAGCCGCCCGCCCCAAGACCAAGGCGGAACTCGAAGCCGAAAAGATGCAGAAAACCATCGACGATGTCGGCAACGCCATCAACGCCGTCGGTGATCTGCTGAAGAAGTAGATCTGACCGATGTCTTCCGCCGCCATCAAGGGCGGCGGTACGGCAGATGACTTGCACCTATCGCCGGGCCGGTCTTCGGATGGTCCGGCGGTTTTGTTTTGTGTCCGGCTTACCGCCTGATGGTCTCGTAGGCCGCCTGCAGCTCCGCCGCTGCGGCTTGTGCCTGGCTTGAAACGTCCCCGGACAGCAAGTCGGTTTGTTCCAGCGGATCAGCGTCGAGATCAAACAGCATCTGCGGCGCGTCCTGCATTGCCACCAGCTTGTAGCGGGCGTCGCGGATGGCCCAGCCATAGACATCCGGGCCGGACGGCGGGATGTCGGAAAAATGCTCGATATAGACATGCTGGCGCGCAGTGGCCCCGCCGCCGAGCGCCGGCGCAAGATCCACGGCATCGGGCGTTTGCGGATGACCACCGGACAGGGCTGCGATGGTGGTGAACAGGTCGGTGGAATTGACCAGCGCATTGCTGCGGCCGGCCGTGACGCCGGGTCCCTGAACAATCAGCGGCACATGGGTGCCGCCCTCGAAGATGCTGCCCTTGGCGCCACGCGCCCCGTACAATCGGCCGGCGACCTTGCCCGGCGTGCCATTGTCGCCAATGAACACAACCACGGTATTGGCCCGCACACCGGCCGGCATCGAGGCGAGCAACCGGCCGATCTCGGTGTCCATCGCCTCGAGCATGGCATTGTAGTAGGGCAAGGGATTGCGCCTGATCTCGCCGGCATCATCCACGAGACCGGTGGCGCTGTGCAGGTCTGCCGGCGGCAGATGGAACGGCGCATGCGGTGCGTTATAGGCCAGCCACAGGAACCACGGGTCTTGCTGCGCGGCGATCCAGCCGATCGCCCGGTCGGTGAAGACCGTTGTGGCGTAGCCATCGACCTCGATCGGCTTGCCGTTTTCAACGCCGTCCCAGTGGGAATAGTCCCGCACCGCTCCCTTGTATGTGCCGTAATAGCCGGTGACGCCAAGTTGCGCCGGATGGTCGAGGCCGTCCTCCGCGCCGGCCAGATGCCATTTGCCGATGACGGCGCTGGCATATCCATTGCCGCTAAGCACATCGAACAGACTGGTTTCATTCGCGGACAGCCCGGCGCCGCCTTTCTGGGTGATCGCCGCACCGACACCGGTGCGAAAGCCGTATTTTCCGGTCATGATGGTCGCCCGCGTTGGCGAGCATGTTGGCGCGGCATAGGCCCTGTCAAAGACCATACCCTGACCGCACAGCGTTTCAAGCACCGGCATCGGCGCCTGATCACTCCCGACGCTGTAGCAGCGCGAGGCATCAAGCCCCATGTCATCGGCGATGATCAGCAGGATATTGGGTTTGCCGGGGACCGTCTGCGCGGCTGCCGGCAAGACCGAAATTGCAATCAGTGCCAGCGCAACAAGAGATGGGCAGCAACGCATGCGAGGGTCCTCCGGGGATAGCGCGAAATGCGGATTTACGGTCTCTGCTTGACAAAGGACGCGTCCGGCTTGCCGGAAAAGCACCTGATGACCCAGGGATAGGCGTCGGTGACATAATAGGCATATTGGCCGTTCACCACCATGCCGTTGCAAGCATCGAGATCGCCGGCACCGGTGAACTCGAAATCATCGACATACATGCCGTCATAAGCACCGCCGGGATCGCTGGCCGAAGAAGGGCGGGCGCCGGTTTTCAGGCTGTAACCGGATTTTGCCTTGCGTACGGCGCCGGTCTCGTCCTTGAAATAGCTGCCATAGATCGGAAGACCGTCGGCAGCAAAGCCGATCACCGGTGACCCGTCGGCACCGGGCTGGTCGTCAAACATCGCCATTGGATTGCCGTGATAGTGATACTGGCCATTGGGCTGGGTGTGGGCGTTGTGCTTGTCTGCGCCAAAACCTGCGCCCGGGCCGAGCGGATCGAGCAGCCACTTGTCATTGGTGCGGCATCCGATCGCCACATTTCCGTTGGCATCAGCACGGTTGCCATCGGGACGGTAGCAGCCTGCCGAAAGGATATCGACAACCACGCCATTGAGCAGGATCGCATCATAGCTGCGCTGGTCGAGCGCCGTCGCGGAAGCTTGCGGCTTCGGATTGCGCGGGATGTCGAAGGCGCCGGAGATCGCCGTCACCGGCGCGACAAAGGGGTGGGCGCTGCCCTCCCCGGTATCGTGATTGGGGATCGAGTTGGATTCGATCACGCAATGATCACCATGGGCGGTGACGTGAACCGCGCCCTTGAGCTTCTGGTTTTGCTGGGTGTCGGTGACCGCCGAGGAATAGCGGTTCTCGTAGCTGGCGCAATCGGCGTTGCGGCTGGCGAAGATCGCATCGGTGATGTCGAGGCTGGTGGGCTCGTGCGCGATTGCCGGGAAAGCCAGGACGGCGGCTCCAAGGCCTGCCAGCACCGAACTCACAACCGGCGTCAACCTGAGGGAAATCGATGGGAGCAAAGTCATGGGCATTTCCTTTCATGCACATCCTGCGGCCGCTGCTTGCGAAAATGTACCCGCCGCGCCCGCAAAAAAGAACTTACAATTTGGAAAGGTGGCGCGATGCGCCAGACCACCAAAGGTGTTGGCAACGCGGTCAACGCCCTCGGTGATCTGTTGAAGGAGTGGAACTGGTCTGACGGATGTCTCCTGCCGCCATTAGAAGCGGCGTGACGGCGTTTGCAAAAATAGAAACCAATTGCTGATTCAATTAATCCGAGAAAATGTTTTTCTTGCAATTGACCACCTTATCCTAGATCGTCAATTCATGTTTGATACCCCTGTATTCAAAAAATTGGCGCATAATGATACCGGTGCCGCTGTCGGTCATCAGGGTGGCTTCGTTATTCCCAAGGATATAGAGGATTTCTTTCCTGATGTTTCCGGAGCTATTTCAGCAGTTAACCCTACGATAGATGTTCCTATTAGAGCAGACCTAATTGTGGACGGGGCCCTAGTTGATCAAGTGGATACCCGTTACCAATATCAGTCTTGGGGTGGCACCAGATTTGAACGTCGACTTACTTCGAACTTAAGCGCGCTTAGAAACAAAGCAGTCGCGGGTGATTTCGTCCTCTTTGCGAGGGATACTCAAGATGACCAGAGATTTATCCTAACACTGCTACGACAAGATTCCCCAGAATACGCCGAGCTCGAGAGATTGGTTGGAGGAAGACGATGGGGCGTAGTACCAGGGTTTGTTCCACCAATTGGTAATCAGGATGTAAGATCCGCGTTATACGAGATAAAGAAAATCGAAGGCGGTAAGTTTGAACTATTCGACAAAAATAGACGCGTTCTGGAAAGTCCTCAACGTCGTAAAATTCGAAACAGTGCATTTCGTAAAAGACTGATTGAGCTGTACGGCATCATATGCCAAGCCTCTGATCAGCAAATTTTGTCTCCAAAACTACATTCAAACATCGATGCAGCACATATTGTACCCGTCGAAGATGGTGGGTCTGATGATGCGCGCAATGGGATACTTCTGACCAAGAGCCTTCATTGGGCATTTGACAAAGGTTTGTTTGGCGTGTCGGATGAGTACGAAATAATCGTTCCTGATGCCGCATTAAAAACGGCACCCAATAAAGCACTGAAAATTCTATCTGGAGCCAAATTGAATTTAGGTACGGCAGGCATTAAACCTCATTTAGAAGCTATAGCTTGGCATCGAAACAACAAAATGATATAAATTTCAAATACTTAAAATCTCAATTATATTATCTGCACTAATTATCTGACACTCCCAAATAACGATCACTCTCCAATCCAGCGCGCCAAGTTTCGAGTAATTCTCTCGATCTCGCGCAACATTTCCGTCAATTTTCTTTCGCCAAAAATCTTCCCTTGTTTTCGGCCACTTGAAGTTCTTGCAGTCATGATGGTGCCAGAAACAACCGTGCACGAAAATTACAGTTTTGTATTTTCGCAAGATGATGTCAGGTTTGCCCGGCAAATCTTTTGCGTGTAGGCGATAGCGATATCCAGCCCTATGCAAAACCCGTCGAACAAGCAATTCTGGCTTTGTATCTTTGCTGCGAATTCCCGACATCATCCGTGATCGGGTTTCCTTGTCAACAACATCTGCCAAGTCAGGCAACCCGCCTTATCGACTTAAGTGTTTCCAGAATGAAAGGGGCCATATGTTCTGCAACAGCCTTAACGACCGGAACACAAACTGAATTCCCGAATTGCCGATAAGCTTGTGTATCTGACACTGGTATTTTAAAGGACGAACCGCGGGCTTCTTCGAACCCCATCAGGCGCGCGCACTCTCTGGGAGTGAGGCGGCGCGGACTACGACCTTCTTGCCGGATAAGTATTTCCGATCCGTCTTTAAAGTATCGTGCCGACAATGTACGGGCGACATTATCCGGCCCAACAAGGCCAAAACCGAATCCATTTCCCTTGGCTTGATGTTTGGCAGCATAATCCTGAAGGTATTTCCAGAGGTGGTCAGTAAGCGTGTATTTATCGGATACGCGCGCAATATTTCCGCCTGTGAAATGGCTGTCAGGTCCCTCTTCGCCATTCTCGGGATGCAAAATTGAGCCAAGCTTTGGCCCTTTCAATACGTCAGGCATTGGAAAGTCTTCAAAGGAGAATCCGCTATCCTCACGAAAGCCTGCGATGAAGATGCGTTCCCTGTGTTGCGGAAGCCAAGCCTTGGCATCAATCACTTTCCAATCAATGAAGTATCCAAGCTCATTTTCCAGCACTTCCCGGATCGTGGCAAAAGTACGGCCTTTGTCATGGCTGACAAGGTTTTTGACATTTTCGAGCAGGAAAGCTTTTGGCCTGTGATGAGCAATTATGCGTTGAACATCGAAAAACAGGGTGCCTTGGGTGTCACAGGCAAATCCGTGAGCACGACCCAAGGCATTCTTTTTCGAAACCCCTGCTATCGAGAACGGCTGGCATGGAAATCCGGCCAAGAGCAAATCGTGACTAGGAATGTCAGCCGCATCAATTTTGGTAATATCACCGTTGATCTCATGATCATCGTGGGGAAAATTCGCCCTATATGTTTTTTGCGAGTAGCGGTCCCACTCCGACGTAAAGACACAACGCCCCCCAACGGATTCAAAACCGAGACGCAATCCACCAATGCCTGCAAACAGATCAATAAAATCGAAAGACGCCGTGTCCCTCACGATAGGCTTGACCCCAGACTCCACCAATCCGCGCAAGGCCATGATGTCACGTGGTTTAGCGGTGGTTTCACCGGTTTCATATCGCCGTATTGTTTTCTCGTTAAGACCAAGCTCGGATGCAACCTCTAGATGGCTCATTCCACTTTTCTGCAGCAAATCTCCGAAAATTGTTGTCGTCATAACGAATCATCCTCTGGGAATATTTTGGACAAAATGTCATAAAAATTCCCATGTGACAATTCTAAATGTTCTATTTTTGTTCACGATTTCTAAGGCAGACAGTTTATGGAATGCTTCGGACACGTTTCGCAAGCTATTCAGTAGGTGGCAAGCACGTGCAGCCAGCCTTGATTACCTACCCCCGAGCAATCCTTCCAGATAATGCTGCTCGATGCCGAACATTTTCTTGAGCTCGGCAATCTGCTTCAGCACCGTCTCGCGGTCGCGGCCCACGCGGCCGTCCTTTTCGGCGACGATCAGATTGTTTTTGGGCGTATGCGCGTCGGAGACGAATTCGAACACCTTTGTCTTGTAGCCATTGAGCTCCAGCAGCAGTGCCCTGAGCGTATCGGTGACCATTTCCGCCTGCCGTTCCAGGAAGATGCCGTGCCTGAGCATGGGCTCGAGCCGCGCGTCGGCCTGCCCCGCCTCCATCTGGCGGCGGATCTGCTTGTGGCAGCAGGGTGCGACAGCGATCAGCGAGGCGCCGGCGCTGATGCCCTTGAAGATCGCGTCGTCGGTCGCCGTGTCGCAGGCATGCAGCGCAATCACCGCATCGACGCCGGAGGCATCGAACTCGGCGATTGTCCCGGACTGAAAGCTCAGACCGGCAAAGCCGGAGGCCTTTGCAGTTGCGTTGCCGTCAATGACCAGCTGCGCGCGCAGCTCGACACCGACAATGCGCACCGGCTGCTTGGCAACAGTAGCGAGATAGTCGTAAAGCGCGAAATCCAGATAGCCCTTGCCCGCCCCCATATCGGCGATCACCGGCCGCTCGGTCTTGATCGCGGCAACCAGCGGCGCAAAAATCTCCACCATCTTGTTGATCTGGCGGAACTTGTCCTGCGCATCATGGCGCACGACGCCGTTCTTGCCGGCAATGCCAAGCGCCTTCAGCCAAGGCTTGTCGGTTTCCGTCAGGGGCCGGTTCTTGGCACGATTGTGATCCGTCGAGGGGGCTTCGCGGCCCTTGACCTCGGTGCGCTTGAGACGCAGTTTTTCGCCATTGCGTTCAAACATCATGTCGAAGTCCGTGGTCGCCAATTGGGCGCTGCGGAACGCATGTTTGAGGCCGTCGCGCAACAGCGCCAGCGCCTCGGGCTCGGCAAGATTCTTGATCGTGTCGCGGGTCTTGTAGCGCCAGGTGAAGGAATACCTGTCGCCGCCCTTGACCGTGATCTTCTTGACCAGCACCGCCTTCAGCTCCGGCTCGTCACCGTGATAACCGCCGAGTTTCAGCTGCACCAGCGTTCCGCTCGCGAAAGCGGCGCTCAGGGCGGTCAGCAGCTCTTCAATACGATCGGGGGCGTTCAAGGGCGTTCCTTCGAGGTCAATGGGCGGGTCAGGCGACAGTCCTGACCGGAAGGGCTCCTTCTACGCGCGTGGGGCGGAGATGCAAACCGGGATTTGTGGATTTTGGAGGTGCGCTGAGCGCGGCGATTGGGAGACCTGATCCAACAGGCCAGCCTGAGACATTGACTGAAGCTGTTGAAGGCCCCTTCGCACGCCCCGGCTTGTGAGCCGGTATCGACACTTTCGGGCCATAGCCGACCTTCGGCGTTTGATGTGTGGTTCTCTGAAAGGGCGCTTGGTTGCGCTTCAACACAATAGCCCTGCTCAATGGCGGCTCAGCGGACATTTAAGACATTTGGATCGTGTCGTTGTCGGAATGTTCCATATTCGACTTCAGCGAAGGCCTGATAAAAACCCATCTTGAAAAATTGCATAGTTTCACACAAAATACATACTTGATGAGAAAGACATGACGAGTAAGAAGATTTGAATTGCAAATGAGAAAGATAAAAAGAAATAGTCTTGTCTCAGCACCACGATTTGATGAGAGACGTTTAAAGGTTTTAAAAGCAAGACATGGGAAAATAAAATCACAGAAGAAGATTGTTGATCTTATAGACAGATTTTATTCATCAATCTGGTTATCTCGCACAATCCAAACAATCTCTTTTATTGCTCTAATTATTACAGTAATTCACATATACATAGATTTGCAGGATAGAGCGGAATTTAGAAGCGAGCAAAAATTATCTTCTATATCGCGAGCATGGGAGAGCTTATTTAGACGAGCAGGTGGAAGCACAGGGAAGGGCATCGAACTCACTTACTTATATACGCTTGGATCGGAATTAACCAATTTGGATTTATCATGCAAACAGGTAGGTATTTGGAATTTTGAAGAAGATAAATGCCTAAATATGCCAATATACTCATCTATCTTTTTTTCAAGAGAAAATCACCCTGATCCGAGATACGTTAGTATATTCCCAATATCCATTTTCTTTGATAATGTAACGGTTAATAAATCTATATTTGATAGTGTCCAATTGAGAGGAAATTTCAATGGGAGCTTTATCCGAAGCACGCTTTTTAAAGACTTAGATTTCCATAGTTATGTGAATGGGTCAGATCTTGGAAGTGTGTCTATTGTAGGATCTAGAATACATAGTAATCTTGGCCTTGCAGAATCCGTTTTCGGGTTAGAATTAAGCGGTTCTGTCATTTATAATATAAACCAATATAGCCCAGAATTTTTCGATGCTGTCTCTGTATGGGCAGACTACCCGATTTATACAGATGCATGTAATAACTCATATAGAAGCGCTTGCTCTTCTGAACAATACCAAAAAATAAGTGATATTAAAGAATTCAACGATTTTGCGCTGCAGAAAAAATGGGCGGAGAATGGGAAAATAATATTAGCACGGTTTTCAAGAATCAAATTTTGTGATCCGCGGAAAAGTAATATACAGTCTACCAATCAAGATAATACGAATGTTGAGAGTATTACGTTGAATAATCGCACTCCGATGCATGGGATATCATGGGAATATTTTAGTTGTAAGCAAATTTCATTAAATGAAGCTGTTCGCCTATACCCATCAAGTTATCCCAACTTCTTAAGAAGGTTATTTGGTGTTGAATAATTTTGAAAATAAAATGTATTTTATTTATCGTATATAGTTACTCAATACTGATTAGGTTTAGAGATTGTAGATTGGAGCTCACAGCGATTGATGCTGTGTGCTGAATGAATATGCGATCTAAGATCGGCTTCCGAGAATTGGACAAGATCAAATTGATTTTCACTACGGGTTTGTGGCGCGAGCTGTTTAAATGGTTCTGTCGGAACTTCGGCCAGTGACAAAAACGACCATTGTGGCACTCTCAGCAAACTGACTTGTTGAAGTCGGTTGCACGATAGCTGCAATTGGCGCAGCCACAGCAAACGCAAATATGTCCGCAATGCAGCCGTTGACCCGACTACAGCGCATGGCCGCTTTCCGCCCGCACCAGCCGCTTGCATGGCCGGCCAAATTCCCCGCCCCTTTCATCAATGTTCGGCCGCCGGTCATCCTCTCCGATGACCGGCGGCCGGGGTCCTTCAAGAGGCCTTGAGGCTCAGCCAAGCCCGCCATTGTACCAGTCGTGCAGCTTGACTTCGGTCGAGCTGCCGGCATCGCTGAGCATCTTGGCAAATTGCTGCGGGTCCTGGGTGCCGCCATCGCGGCCGCGATAGTGGTAGGGGATGGCCATGGCCGGCGCGAATTCGGCCACTGCACCGGCAGCCTGTTCGGCATCCATGGTGAACGGCAGGTTCATGCAGACAAAGGCCAGGTCGATATTTTCGAGCGCCCGCATTTCCGGCGTGCCTTCGGTATCGCCCGAGATATAGACGCGGGTGCCGTCAATGGTCAGCACGAAGCCGAGGTCGCCGCGCTCCTTGGGGTGAAAATCCTGCCTGTCGGCGGAGGTGTTGTAGGACGGGATGGCGGCAATCTCGATGCCCATCATGGTCGTGCCGCCGCCCGGCGCAATAACCTCGGTGCGGGCCTGCAGGTCCTCCGGCATCATCGCTTTCACATCCGCATTGGTCAGGATCGGAACCGACGCCAGGCTCGCGAGAAGATCGGCATTGTAGTGGTCGCCATGCCGGTGGGTGACCAGGATCAGATCCGGTTCGGCCATCCCCTCATATTGCGCGGCCTCGCCGACCGGGTCGACATAGACCGTGCCTGCCGGTGTCTCCATGACAAAGGAGGCGTGCTCCACCGGATGAATGACAATCTTGCCGTCCATCAGGCTGAAGCTTGCGGCATGCGCGGCGGCCATGCCGAGCGATGGCAGCAGCGTGACGGCGCCCAAGGCGGCGGTGCCGCCGATGATGAAATTGCGTCTGGTCGTCATGACAGTCTCCCTCAGTGTGTTTGGTTGGTTGGACTTAGACCTTGTCAGATGCAGCACGACCGCAAGAATTCAAGGCTGGTCCGGCTTTGAACAGACTGTCAACGCAGGATGCGGACCCAGCGCGCCAGATTGAGCAGGCTGGTCAGCGCGGCGGCGACATAGGTCAAAGCCGCTGCCTTGAGCACGCTGCGCGCGCCGGCCAGATCCTCGTCTGCGAGATAGCCGCCGTCGCGCAGCATCGGCAGCGCCTTGTTGAAACTGGCGTCATATTCCACCGGCAGGGTGACCAGGTGAACCAGAATGCGCACCGCGAGCAGGCCGATGCCGATCAGCACCATTCCGAACATGGCAACCGGCGAGCGGAGCAGGATGGCCAGCACCGGAGCGGCGATGAAAAAGACCGAGGCCACCTTGTCCGTCGCCATGGCGAGGCCCGCCAGCGACTGGCGCAGGGCAAGCCCGCGTTCGCCGCGATGGTGCTGCAGCGCGTGGCCGACCTCGTGGGCGGCGACAGCAACGGCGGTGAGATTGGCGCCGTCGAAATTGGACTGTGACAGACGCACCACGCGGGCTTCCGGATCGTAATGATCGCCGGCCTCGGTGGCCTCGACACGCACGCCTTCAAGCTCATAGCGCTCGACCAGATGCTGCGCCATTTCGCCACCGGTGCCCGGAAAATCCGGCCGGTGCCCACCGTGGCGGCGCATCGTGTGGCCGACCCAGTATTGCGGCGCATAGATGGCGGCAAGAACCACGAGGAAGCCGATAACACCCAGGAAAACCATTTCAGTCCTTGTCGAGAGCCAGATCCGTCGCTCTCTACATAGGGAGCGGCGCCTCCCGTATAAAGGGCAGGCCGAGCAGGCGCTCCAGGACCTGTGCAGTCATCGCGGCATGACAGCCAGTGCCCACGCCGGGTCACCACCGGCTTGACGAAGCGCCCGATGTGGCATTCGATGACTCCCTGTCCTGGCCAGGTGCCGCGTGCCCCTGCCCAAAACGCAGGCCGACCGACACTCTTGAAAGGACCGTCCCAATGATCCGCGCTTTCACCGCCCTCGCATCCGCCGCCCTTGCCCTGGCACCCCTTTCTGCCAGCGCCCAGGAAGCGGCGATCTATTCGTCCATGGATGCGGTGCATCCGGTCTGGGCGAAATCGGCGATGGTCTCGGTGCAGGAGGCGGTTGCCGCGGAGATCGGGCTGCAGATTCTCAAGGACGGCGGCAATGCGGTGGATGCCGGTGTTGCCGTGGCGCTGGCGCTGGCCGTCACCCTGCCCCGCGCCGGAAATCTGGGCGGCGGCGGGTTCATGATGGTGCATGACGCGAAGTCAGGCGAGACCAGGGCGATCGATTACCGCGAGATGGCGCCGGCCAGTGCCACCCGCGACATGTATCTCGACGCCGAGGGCAATGCCGACAGCACCCTGTCGCGCTTTCACGGCCTCGCCGTCGGTGTGCCCGGCACCGTGGCCGGCATGCAGCTGGCGCTTGAAACCTATGGCACCATGACGCTGGTTGAGGCCGCCGCCCCGGCGATCAAGCTGGCGGAAGACGGCATCGTGGTCACTGCCGATCTGGCCGACAGTCTCAAGGCGCTGGAGAATCGGCTGAAGACCTGGCCGGCTTCGGCGGCGATCTTCTACAAGCAGGACGGCAGTTTCTATGAGCCCGGCGATGTGTTGAAACAGCCGGATCTGGCAGCAACGCTGCGGAAAATAGCGGCGGAAGGCCCCGACGGGTTTTACAAGGGTGAGGTGGCCGAAGCGATTTCCGCGTCTGTGAAAGACGCCGGCGGCTCGATGAGCCTTGAGGATCTGGCAAACTACAAGGCGGTGATCCGCGAGCCGGTCAAAGGCAGCTACCGGGGCTACGAGATCGTCTCGATGCCGCCGCCAAGCTCAGGCGGCACCCACATCATCGAGATCCTCAATGTGATGGAGGGCTATCCGATCGGCTTTCTCGGGCACAATTCGTCTGACACCATCCACCTGATGGCGGAAGCCATGAAGCGCGCCTATGCCGACCGCTCGGAATATCTCGGCGACCCGGATTTCACCGATGTCCCGGTCAAGGCGCTGACCTCCAAGGACTATACGGAAAAAATCCGCGACGGCATCAGCCTCAACCGCGCCACGCCCTCGTCAACGATCAAGCCCGGCACGCTGGCGCCCTACGAAAGCGACCAGACCACGCATTTTTCCATCGTCGATCAATACGGCAATGCGGTGTCCAACACCTACACGCTGAATTTCTCCTATGGCTCGGGCATGACGGCGGCGGGAACCGGTGTGTTGCTCAACAACGAGATGGATGATTTTTCCGCCAAGCCCGGCGTGCCCAATGCCTATGGCCTGATCGGCGGCGACGCCAATGCGGTCGAGCCACGCAAACGGCCGCTGTCCTCGATGAGCCCGACCATCGTGCTGAAGGACGGCAACCCGTTCCTGGTCACCGGCAGCCCCGGCGGCTCGCGCATCATCACCACCACGCTGCAGGTGATCTCCAACATGATCGATCACGGCATGAATGTCGCCGAAGCCACCAACGCCTCGCGCATCCATCACCAGTGGCTGCCTGACGAAATCCGCGTCGAACAGGGCGGATTGAGCCGCGACACGGTGTCAGCGCTCGAGGCCAAAGGGCACAAGACCGCCGTGGGCAGCGTCATGGGCTCGACCCAGTCGATCCATGCCGACACCGAAAAGGGCCTGCTGCTCGGCGCCTCGGACCCGCGCCGGACGGGATCGGCGACTGTAGGATATTGAGCGCGGGGACCACAGACATAAGTTTGCCAGCGTCACATGAACGGACGCAACAGGGCCTGTTTCAGCCTGGCTCTGACGGTCCGGTGTCTTTGAAGACGATCAGGTTGTTTGCGGTATGAAGGATCGTGGGCCACCGCATGTGAGGTGATGGCTTCAAGATAGCGGGCCAAGAACCCTGTGGCCGCAGGATCGAAATGTACATTGCCGTCATGATGGCCGTCGGCGATGCGGCGGTCATCCAACGGTGCGGCCTTGTAGTAATCGAGAAAACTGATCCCCCTGCTTTCACATTTCATTGCCAGCAACGCATTCACCCGGTCGCGCAGGTCTTTCTGCTCGGTGGTGTTTGCATAGGGTGTAACCGGGGGCACGCAGAGAATTACCGGGACCTTTGAAACGCCGAAATAGTCTTCGACAGCATCGAGATAGCGCTCGGTCAGGTCATCCACGACAACCTCGATATCAATCGCCTTTTTCCGCGCTATTCGTTCGATATGCTCTCTGCTGTCGATTTCACCGAATGACAGCAGAACATGATCATATCTCCGTAGAATGTGCCTCCTGAAGCGACTGAATCCCCAGCGCGGCGTCAACATGGAGGCAATGCCATCCCGGCCAATCCTGTGCATTGTAACCGGGCCAATCCAATAGATATGTACGGACGGAAAAGCTGCGAACAAGGCTTCGGCATGGCTATCGCCAAAAACTGCCACGCGCATTTCGGTCCCCCTTAGATAAGGCGGGCAGCAGCTCGCCGTTTTGGTCGTGTGACGGTTTGAGCTATAATCACCTCTCCCGGACCTGTCCATCAACCGGTCCGAACCGGGGTTGGATAGACGCCCAAGCGCAAAATGAATACGGAGAGACTACGGCTTGCCATTCTCCCACACCACGTCCTGGCCGTAGAGCGGCACGGTGGAGATGTTCATCTTGGCCGAGCCGTCCTGCACCTGCTGCGAATTGACAAGATAGATCAGCGTGTCATTGGCCTTGTCGTAGATGCGGCGCACCACCAGCGATTTCCAGATCAGCGAGCGCGATTCCTTGAACACCACATCGCCGTCCTCGTCGAGATCGATGTCGCGTATGGTGATCGCGCCGGTCTGGCGGCAGGCGATGGACGCGTTGGACGGATCTTCGAACCAGTTGCCCTTTTGCAGCCGGTCGATCACACCGCGATCGAAATAGGCCACATGACAGGTGACGCCCGAGACTTCCGGATCAGTCACCGCGTCGATGAGAATATCATTGCCTAACCAGTCGACGCCGACTTCTCCGACCTGTTCGGCATGGGCGGCAGTCGCCAGCATGGGCGCGGCAAGACAGCTGGCTGCGACAAGTGCGGCGGAAACGGTGGAACGGATGGATTTGGCTTTGATCATTGAAATTCTCCTTGTCCGGTGAACGCACCAGAGGATGCGAGGTTCCTCACAGCGCCGCAACGGCTGAAACTGACCATTCTGATATGGGGCCGGAGCAGGACAAATGAAAGATCCCCGGCAAAGCAGCGCGGCCCTGTCTCGCTGCTCAGCGCTTGTCAGGCTTCTCGAAAACCCTGCAAGGCTGCAGGCCACCGATCGGGCGCCGCCGCCAGGTGAAGCCTGACCGGCGGGACCAAGACTGCTCATCAAGCCACTTCCCTTTGGCCGTGATCAGCTCTAGATAAGGCACATGACCAGTGCACCCGCGCCCCAAAGCTCAACGAGACCGCCTCGCCAGAGCCTGTTCGGAGGAATTCTTCCCCGGGCGCTCGGGCTCATGGCTGCGGCAGTCATGACCGGGCTGTTGTTTGCTGCCTGGCAGGCAAACGGCCCGGCGCTTCTGAACGCGCTTGCAGCGAACGGGCTTGCCTGGTGCCTTTGAACTGATAACGCCAATCCTTGCCCGGCTGACCCCGGCGGAAGTGCAACGCAAGCGGCAGCCTTGCTGGAGATTACGATGAAGATTTTTCGCCTTGTCCTCTGGGCCATCATTGTGGCCATGGCGCTGGCGCTCGGCTGGCTCACCTATGAATGGCAGCGCACCGAAAACCAGCTTGCGGGCGGACCTTACGGGACGCCGTTCGAGCTGGTGGACCAGACAGGCAAGCCAATCACCGAAGCAGCCTTTCGAGGCCGGCCGACAGCGCTGTTTTTCGGCTTCACCCATTGCCCGGAAATCTGCCCCACAACCTTGTTCGAACTGGACGGCTGGCTCAGGCAGGTTGACCCGGATGGTAACAGGATCGGCGCCTATTTCGTGACCGTCGATCCCGAGCGCGACACGCCGGAGCTGCTCGATTCCTACATTTCAGGCGTCAGCGACCGCATCACCGGCATCACCGGGGCGCCGGACAAGGTCAAGGCCGTGGTGAAGGGCTTCAATATCTATGCCAGGAAGGTTCCGGTCGACGCCGCCAATCCGGATGGCGACTACACAATGGACCACACGGCATCGGTGTTTCTGCTTGACGCGGAAGGCCGGTTCAAGAGCACCATTGCCTGGGGCGAAAATCCAGAAACAGCGGTGACAAAACTTCAAAATCTGCTCAACTGAAACTTCGGCCGAGGGCGGCGCGACAGGGGACTGACATGGACGACATCGTTCTCAAGCTTGCCGTGATCGGCACAGCAGGAATTGCCGCGCAATGGTTTGCCTGGCGCTTGCAGTTGCCCGCCATCGTGCTGTTGCTGGCAGCAGGCTTCATCGCCGGCCCCGCCACGGGCTTTCTCAATCCGACCGAAGATTTCGGCTCCATCTACCGCCCGATCGTCTCGATTGCGGTGGCGATCATCCTGTTTGAAGGCGGGCTGACGCTCAACTTCAAGGAGATCAGGGAGACATCCACCGCGGTGCGGCGCATCATCATGTATGCCGGACCACTGACCTGGGGCATGGCCGCTCTGGCCGCCCACCATATCGGCGGGTTGAGCTGGCCGACTGCCATTGTTCTCGGAGCGATCCTCGTGGTCACCGGCCCAACGGTGATCATGCCGTTGCTGCGCCAGGCCCAGCTCGATGCCCGCCCCGCCTCGCTGTTGCGCTGGGAAGCCATTGTCAACGATCCGATCGGCGCGCTGTTTGCCGTCGTCGCCTTCGAGGTCATTCTCGTCTATATCGGGCTGCATCAGGCCGAAAACCTGGTTGTGCTGCTGCTGGTGGGCTTCAGTTCCGCAATCGGCACCGGCTTTGTCGCCGCAAAGCTCATCGTCTGGTCATTCGTCCGCGGTCATGTGCCTGAGTATCTCAAGGCGCCGGTGCTGCTGGCCTCGGTCGTGGCGATCTATGCGGCGACCAACACGGTGCTGGAGGAATCGGGGCTTCTGACGGTCACGGTGATGGGCGTGGTGCTGGCCAACAGCCGCATCGCGTCGCTGACCGACATGCGCCGCTTCAAGGAAACCATCACCACCCTGCTGGTCTCCGGCGTCTTCATCATTCTCACCGCATCACTCAGCCTTGACGAGATCCGCTCGCTCGACTGGCGTGCCGCGCTGTTTGTTGCCTCGCTGCTGCTGGTCATCCGCCCGATCGCCATCATGCTCGCCACCATCCGCTCCGGCGCCACCATCCAGGAACGCCTGCTCAGCGCCTGGATCGCGCCGCGCGGTGTGGTTGCGGTCGCCGTCTCCGGCCTGTTCGGGACATTGCTGGCCGATGTCGGCGTCGAGGATGCCGGCCGCATGGTCGCCTTCACCTTCGCAGTGGTCGTCACCACCATCGTGCTGCACGGTTTCACCCTGGCGCCGCTGGCGAATTTTCTCAAACTCAAGAAGGCTTCCAAGCCCGGCATCCTGATTGTCGGCGGGTCACGCTGGTCCACGGCGCTGGCCATCAAGCTCAAGGAAGCCGAGGTTCCGGTGATGCTGGCTGACCAGAACTGGAACCATCTGGCCGAGGCGCGGCTGGCCAACATTCCGGTCTATTTCGGCGAGGTTCTGTCCGAATCCGCCCACCACAGCATTGATCCGAAGCGCTTTACCAACCTGATCGCCACCGGTGACAACGATGCCTACAATGCGCTGGTGTGCACCGATTTCGGTCCGGAACTGGGCCGCAGCCACGTTTACCAGATCGGCCGTCCCGACGAGAAGGCGCGCCAGGCACTGAGCTTCACGCTCGGCGGCCGTTCGCTGACCAAGGAACCGGTCGGCTTTCTCGATCTGCGCGAAAAGCTGCTCAGGGGCTGGACCTTCCAGCTCACCCGCCTGACCGATGAATTCAGCTGGGACGCCTACGAGGCGTCGCGGCCCGAAGGCGCGCTTATCCTCTTGTGGATCAAGCCATCGGGAGCAATCGTGTTTGCAGCCACCGCATCGAGCACGCCGGGTCAGAATGATCGTATCTTGAGCTTTGCAATGCCCAAGGATGATGCCCGCCAGGAAGCGGCAAGCAAGACTGCCCGAAAGGCCGAAGAAATTTCCGCCAGCCAGGCGGCGGCAGATGAAGGAAAGAAGCGCCCGTGAGCGATTACCGATACTATTTTTGCACGGATGAGACTGGCGCCAGCCGCGGGCTGGACCTGCTCGACCGGGTGTTCGAGGATGAAGGCCTGCCTGTCGCCACAATGGAGATCGACGAAGACCGGAAGATCTGGGAGGTGTCGATCTACGCCCCGGGCGACCCCGACGAGGCGCTCAGGCAGCGCATCGCCGAATGTGTCGCCACCGATTTCCCGGACGCGGAAATCCAACTGGAAACATTTGCCGAGACCGACTGGATCGCCAAATCCCTCGAAGGCCTCAAGCCGGTCCGCGCCGGCCGCTTCATGGTCCACGGCGCTCATGACCGTGGCGCAGTGCGGGCCCATGATCTGGCGATTGAACTTGAGGCCGGACAGGCATTTGGGACCGGCCACCATGGCACCACGGCGGGCTGCCTTGAAATGATCGAGATCGTCATGAGGGCACACCCGAGCGGCCCGTCTGGTGTGAACCCGGTTCTGGATCTGGGTACCGGCTCGGGTGTCCTGGCCATCGCCGCGGCCATGCTGGGACCGGTAAAGATTCTGGCCACCGATATCGATCCGGTGGCCACGCGGGTGGCTCGCGACAATGTGCGCCACAACCATGCCGCCGGACAGGTCGATTGCGTCACCGCAACCGGGTTTCACTCCACTGCCTTCCGCGACGCCGGCCCGTTCGGCTTGATCATAGCCAATATCCTCGCCCGTCCGCTGATGCGCATGGCGCCCGATATCAAGCGCAATCTGGCGCCCGGCGGTTCGGTAATCCTGTCCGGCATTCTGGCCAGCCAGCGCTGGCAGGTTCTTGCCGCCTTCAATGGCCAGGGCATGCGCCATGTCCAGACCCTGTGGCGCAATGGCTGGGTGACAATTCACCTCAAATAGAGCCCGCTACAAGCGGCTGCATGAAACGAAAAACGGCCCCCGAAGGAGCCGCGTTTCGTCGTCGTGTGAACCGCGTCAGCGATCCCGGCGCAATGTGATCGCGCTTAGAAGAAGTAGGCCTGCGCGCCTTCGCGCTGCAATTCTTCACGGGTACGGCCGATCGACTTGAGCTGCGCGTCGTCCATCGACAGCAGCGCGCCGTTTACATAACGGCGAACCTGGCGTTCGCGGGCGCTGACGAGACGGTCGAAGGCGGTCTGAAAGATGTTACCGGACATGTGATAGTTCCTTTGGGTAAGTGACTGTGCTGTCTCCCTGCAAACCAAGATAGTGCATCGCAGCAGAATGTGGAGAGCTTATGCTGCAGTGCAGCTATGCAAGAAATGCATGCAACATCCCGGCGTGATGCGTTTTTGTGCAAACACATTGTTAATCTTTACGCTTCCGGCAGAAATTTGGGCATTTCCGGTTGCGGTCCGCAGTCACCGTGGCCGGCGGGGTGCCATGCCGCTTGTTCCTTGCAAACTCGGCAATAGGAACCGCAAATTCGAAACCGCGACACCGATGCGATTCCCCTTTCAGGCGCGAGGCTGTAAGGTCCGGCAAATCAGAGCTTCACAGCAGCAGTCGCCCAAGGGAAACGGTTCATGTTCCAGAATTTCGAAGTGCTCTCCTCACCTGATCAGGCAGCAGGCCGCGTGGCGCGCCTGCGCGCAGGTTTTGCGGATTTGGGGGTCGATGCTGTCGCCGTACCGCGCTCGGACGAGTATCTCGGAGAATATGTTCCCGCCTGCGCTGAACGGCTCGCCTGGCTGACCGGCTACACCGGGTCCGCCGGCTTGGTGCTGGTGCTGGCGGAAAAGGCCCATATCTTTGTCGACGGGCGCTACACCAACCAGGTCCGGGCACAGACCGACCGGGAAGTCTTTGACTACCAGAACAGCGTCACCACGCCACTGGCAACCTTTCTCCAGTCCTCCGGCCTTTCCGGACTGCGGCTTGGCATCGATCCCTGGACATGGCCGTCAAGCGAAGTGACCCGGCTCGAAACGGCTCTGGACGCGCTGGGCGGCCAGCTGGTGTTCCTCGAGCGCAACCCGGTCGACCGGATCTGGGACCAGCAGCCACAGCCGCCGCTGGGCAGCGTGTCGCTGCAACCGCTGGAGCTTGCCGGAACTCTCTCCCGCGACAAGTTGGCAATGATCGCCGAAACCGTCTCCACGGGTGGCGCTGACGCGGTGATCCTAGCCGATCCGTCTTCGGTCGCCTGGGTGTTCAATATCCGTGGCGAGGACCTGCCGTCGACACCGCATCCGCTGTCCCGCGCCATCATCCCCGCCAGGGGGCGGCCGCAACTTTTCATCGACAAGCGCAAGACCGGCATTGAAGCCGAAGCCTACCTCACCCAGCTGGCAGATTTGCGGGCACCATCCGGATTTGACGATGCGCTCGAGGCGTTGGGCAAATCCGCCGCCAAGGTCATGGTCGACCCGGCCGTCGCTCCGCATGCCGTCTCGATGCTGATCGGGCAAGCGGGAGGCACGGTGCTCAACGCGCCCGATCCCGCCCGCCTGCCCCGCGCCTGCAAGAATGCCGCGGAGATTGCCGGCAGCGCCAGCGTGCATCGCCAGGATGGCGCGGCGATGGTGCGGTTTCTGGCCTGGTTCGATGACCAGCAGCCCGGTTCGGTCGATGAAATCACCGCGGCAACCCGGCTCGAAGAGTTTCGCCGCCAGACCGGCGAAGCCATGCAGATGCCGCTCAAGGCACTGTCGTTCGATGCCATATCCGGCGCCGGCCCCAACGCGGCGATCATCCACTACCGCGTCAACACCGACACCAACCGCCGCATTGAACCCGGCGAGATGCTACTGATCGATTCCGGCGGCCAATACACCGCCGGCACCACCGACATCACCCGCACCATTGCCGTGGGCGATGTCCCCCAGGAGCAGAAGCGCTTCTTCACCCTGGTGCTCAAGGGCATGATCGCGATCAGCTGCCTGCGCTTTCCCGAAGGCACGCGCGGCCTCGACATCGACGCCTTCGCCCGCATCGCCTTGTGGAAATCCGGCGCCGATTACGCCCATGGCACCGGCCATGGCGTCGGCAGCTATCTTTCGGTGCATGAAGGCCCGCAATCGATCTCGCGGCGCGGCAGCCAGGAACTGCTGCCCGGCATGATCCTGTCCAATGAACCCGGCTACTATCGCGACGGCGCCTTCGGCATCCGCATAGAGAACCTGGTCTGGGTGCACCAACCGCAGCCCATCGCCGGCGGCGACACGCCGATGCTGGGCTTTGAAACCCTGACCCTGTGCCCGATCGACAGGCGGCTGATCCTCACCGATCTGCTCGACACCACGGACATCGAATGGCTCAATGCCTATCACGCACGGGTGCGCGAAGAACTCTCACCATTGCTGGCAGACGATCAGGCGCTGGAATGGCTGAAGGCGGCGACGGAAGTGCTGTAGATCGAAATTGACCAATTCACGACTGGACGAGACATCTGTAGTTCCAGCTCGACTATTCATGGAAAACAACGTGGCTGAGTGTGTAATTTTCGACATGGACGGCACACTGCTCGATAGTGAAAGGCTGTGCAATCAAGCCCTTCTGGATACCATTCCCGAAATCAACATCCCTCTTGACGAACTGATTTGCATGTTTGGCGGCCGAAGGTTGGCTTGGATGTTTGATCAGATCGAAAGCAGATTTGATTGTGTCCTACCCGAGAATATTGAGCAGATTTACAGAACGCGTGTCTCAGAGTTATTCGAAACTGATCTTTGCGCCTTCCCCGGTGTGCGAGACGTCCTTGCAACTCTGACAGTTCCCTATTGTATCGCTACAAGTGCTCCACGCACCAAAGTAATGCACGCTCTTAAAAAGACTCAACTCTCAGAGTTCTTCAAAGACCGGATATTCAGTTCCTATGATATCGGATCATGGAAGCCTGACCCTGGGATATTTCTGCATGCTGCCCATCAAATGAACATTTCAGCGCAAAACTGCCTGGTGGTTGAGGACAGTGAAGCAGGAATTCAAGCCGCAAAATCGGCCAATATGCGTGTGATCCAATTCTGCGGTGCTCTCACCCAACCAATCCACGACGAGTTTTTCAAATCCTATTACGATTTTCCAATTCCAGTCTCTTAGCCTGGACGACAACTGCCAGTTCAAATTGTCGATGAACCGGTGTCTAAAACCCGATCTGCGCCGCCCCCTAGATCCCCGTAGCCCTGAGCGTGACTATCAGCACCCAGCCGATGCAGAACATTGCCATCATCGGCAGCCGGAAGCCGATCACCAGGCAGATGGCCAGCGTCAACGCTTCGGCCGGGCCGCCGGAAACAGCGGCAGGCGCGACAAGCGTGGTCAGCACGGCGGCTGGAACAGCATTGAGTGCCGCATCGACGCGCGGCGGAATCCGCCTGAACCGCGACAGCACCAGATGGCCGCCAAACCGTGTGGCATAGGTCACCAGAGCCGAGCCGATGATGATCCAGATATTGACCGAAACGCCAAGATACATCTCGCTCATGGCGCTACCTCGACGGGATCAGCGGCTTTCGGCGGCATCACCACCGCCACGAACACACCGGCCAGTGCACCCAGGCTGACGTGCCAGGGCGAGCCGACGGTGTAGAAGGCCAGGATCGATCCCAGTCCGGAAGCGATGACAACCGGCAGCCAGTTCGACCGTGTCCGAAAGCCCAGAACCAGTCCGAGGAAATAGATCGGCAGCAGAAAATCAATCCCCAGCGCCGCCGGATCAGTGATCAGGCTGCCAAACACGGCCCCGACCAGCGCCTCGATCACCCACAGCAGATAAACCGGCAAGGCCATGCCCATGTACCAGCTCATGGTCAGCGGCATTTTCCGGTCAGCCCGTGCCTCCGATGCGGCATATTGCGGATCGGTGAGAAAGAAAAAGGCGATCGGCTTTTGCCAGCCGGCAAAAAGCCCTATCCGCCGGCCGAGCGCCGCGGAATACAAGACGTGGCGGAAATTGACGGCAAACACCGACAGGATAATGATCCATGGCGCAATCTTAGCGCCGAACATTTCGAGTCCGACCATCTGGCTGGCGCCGGCAAAGACAATCGCGCTCATCAACACCGCCTCGCCGACGGTCATGCCGTTTTCGACAGCCAAAGCGCCAAACAACATGCCAAACGGTGCGGCTGCGGCAACAATCGGCAGGCTGACGCGAACGCCCTGAAAAAATTCCGAACGGGTGGGGGACATGGGAGACTCTCCTGTGCCCTCATCGATAGGTCAGCACTGCTGACCAGTCAATTCAATAGGATTGAACCTCTAATGATTCAAACTGATGGTACCGGCGCAAGCGCAGCTCCCGGGCCCTTTGGCTTATGCAGTTCGCGAGGTCTGGTCCTGATCGCCATCGGCGACCAGGGCGGATTGCCCGGGCCTAGGGAGTTGACGGCCGGCGCCCGCTTCGATCAGGCTGATCTTGCCGGTTTCAAGCAGTTGTTCAATCGGGATTGGCCGGCCCAGCAAATAGCCCTGCGCCTCGTCGCATCCCTCGTCGCCAAGCAGCGACAGCTGCCCCTCGGTTTCGATACCTTCGGCAAGGATCGGGATATCCAGACTCTTGCCCAGCGCCAGAACCGCCCGGATGATCGATTTGGCCTGAAGGCTTTCCTCTGCCTCGCTGATAAACGAACGATCAAGCTTGATCTTGTCGAACGGAAATGACCGCAGCATCTCGAGCGACGAATATCCGGTGCCAAAATCATCGAGGGCAATGTTGACGCCCAGTGCCTTGATCTGCCGCAGGACGCTGAATGAGCGCTCCTTGTCCTGAAAGATCGTCGATTCCGTCAATTCCAGTTCCAGCCGGTTTGCCGGAAGGCCGGTCGCCATCAGCACTTCGATGATAAGCTTGGTAAGATCCGCATGGACGAACTGCGCCGGCGAAAGGTTGACCGCCACCTTGTAGGGCGGCTTCCAGGACGCAGCGCGGGCACAGGCCTCCCTGAGAACCCATTCGCCTAATTGCAGGATCAGGCCGTTTTCTTCCGCCAGAGGAATGAAGTCCGACGGCGGGATGAAACCGTGTTCCGGATGTTTCCAGCGCAGCAGGGCTTCGAAACCGCGGATCTGGTTGGTCGAAATCGATGTCTGCACTTGATAATAGACATCAAGTTCATTGTTCTCGATCGCCGCGCGCAGATCATTTGCCAGAGTGCGGCGTGCCCGCACCACATCATCCATCGACTGGTCATAATAACAGACATTATGGGCCACATTTGCCTTGGCCCGGTACATGGCCAGGTCGGCATTGTTGATCAGAATTTCACGCGAGTCTGCGTTGTCAGGGTAGAAAGCCACCCCGAGGCTGGCGCCTGGTATAATTTCGAAATCATGCCCGACGATGGGCGCAAACAGCGCTTCCTCCAGCCGGTCGAGAAAATCTTCGAGAGTGGCCTGGTCGACATAGCGCTGAACGGCGGCAAATTCATCGCCTCCTGTCCGGGCGACGAATTCCCCCTCTTTCGTCAGGCCGAACAGACGCTCACCCAGCACCCTCAGCATCATGTCGCCGACACCATGGCCACGCAGATCATTGACGTCCTTGAACTTGTTGAGATCGATGCCGATCAACACCACCTTGCCGCCGGTCTCGCTGGCAAGATCAATCTCGTGATCGAGCCGGTCGGCAAAGCTGGCACGGTTGGGCAGGCCGGTGAGCGTGTCATTGAGCGCCATGTGACGCAGCCGGTCGAGCGATTCACTGCGCGCGCTGTCATCGATGAGATAGCTGGCAAGCCCGGCACCGACGATCACCAGCGCAACAATGGCGACAGCAAGAGCCAGTGCCTGCATCGCTGCCGGGTTTGAAAAGCCGTCATCAATGAGCATCGGCGTCACCTGGAATGCGGTCATGCCGGTGAAATGCAGGGTGACGATAGCCAGAAGCAGGACACTTGCCGACATATAGCGGTGTCCGCGCGAGGATTTGCGCATGACCAGATGGAATGCGGCGGCGGACAGCCCCACGGAAAGGACAATGGAAGCAATCAGATATCCCATGTCCCAGCCGATGGTTCCCTGCACCCGGTAGGCCATCATGCCGGTGTAGTGCATCACCGCGATCGCCATGCCGGTGATGGCCCCGCCCAGCGCCGGGGCAAACCGGGTCAGGCCGCTGGCTGCAAAAACGGAACCCGCGCCGGTGCCGACGATTGCGATGAGCAAGGAAAGGATCGTCAAGACCGGATCAAATGTGACCGGTGCTCCGGGCTCGTAAGCCAGCATGGCGATGAAATGGGTGCACCAGATCCCGGCTCCTGCAGCCACGGCTGTCAGGAAATGCCATCCAGCCCGTTGCATGCCTTTGGTGCGCGCTGCGCGCTCGAACAGGCAAATGACGGCCCAGGAGCCGAAGGCGCAGACCATGGCCGCAACAAGAACCAGCCATATGTTGTGCTCGTTAACAACGCAACCGAGTACTGTAATCATGGGACATCCCACATTCGCTTTTAAGGCCGTTAAGCCGAGTTCACTTAGCCGGTGGTTGTTGCACGGTTACATTAAGTACTACTTAAAGAACGATTGCAGCAGTTTGCAGTCTGGGTAAACGGCTTGTCCCGCAGCGGACTGTCAAATCACCGGCTTTGCCCAGGCTTTACTCCGGCTTATCCCTAGAGCGCTTCATGGCTAGATGGAATCAATTCTGTTTCTCGCCTGACGAGACGATCCACGCGGAAGGTGGCGAGGACGATGTGGGGCATCGTCCGACGGCGCCTGACAAAGTGGGTGTCCGTCAGGCGGAAACCCGAAGGGCCGGGCCGGTTTGCTCCAATACCGGCGGGTTCCGGCTTGCCCGCACCCCGGGTGCGACCTTCGCCGGCCCCCTTGATCTTGAACCAAACCGGCGCGGCAGAATGGTTCCATCTAGCCATGAAGCGCTCTAAGCACCGCCCGGACACGCGGCACCGCAAAATCCAGAAAAGCCCGGAGTTTCCTGGGCAGCATTCCCTGCTCGCCATAAACCAGGCTAACCGGAACCGGAGGCGGTTCATGGGCTTCAAGCACCGTATGAAGGTGGTTTGAACGCAACGCAGCAGCGATCTGGTAGGAAAGGACCCTCGTCAGTCCCACCCCGGAAATCGCCGCATCGATAGCGGCTTCCGCCGTGTTCACCGCCAGTCGTGACCGGACCGGAACCGAGCGTTCCAGCTTGCCTTCCGGAAAAAACCAGCTGTCGCCTGTATCGAGGCCCGTGAACGTCACGCATTCATGATCTTGCAGATCTTCTGGAACCGCCGGCCGGCCGCGGCGGGCAAAATAGTCCGGGCTTCCGCAGACCATGCGCCGGATCTCCCCGAGCTTGACCGCGACAAGGCTGCTGTCCGGCAGCGTACCGATGCGCAGGGCAAGATCAACGTGATCGTCGACCAGATGCACGATCCGGTCGGCCAGCACCAGCCGGATGCTGGTTTCCGGATATCGTTGTAAAAACGCGGTTATCACGGGCAACAGGTGCAGCCGGCCGAACACGACAGGCGCGGTGATCACCATCTCGCCCCGGACACTCGAATATTCGCCCGCTGCAGCCCGCTCGGCATCCGCCAGATCGCTCAGTATCCGTTTGCTGGCAGCAACATAGGAGCGCCCGGCCTCGGTCAGATTGACCTTTCGATTGGAGCGGATCAGAAGCCGTGCCCCCAGATGGGTTTCAAGATCGGCAATCCTGCGGCTCACGGTCGACAAGGGCAGGCCAAGTTTCCGCCCCGCGGCTGAAAGGCTTCCGGCCTCAACGACCGTCAGCAGAACCGACATTGCGTCAAATCTGTCCATCTTCTTCCCATTTTTTGGAAGGCTACCTCTCGTTTTTCTCATATTTTCGAAAAAAATGAAAGGACGTATATCTGTGGCGTCCAGGCAATCTGGTTAAACCCTGAAAGGAAAATCCCATGTCCCGTCTCAACATGCCGGCCACTGTTGCCAGTTCCCCCGCCGCATCGCAGCCCCTGCTGGAAGCCGTCAACAAGCAACTTGGCTCGGTTCCGAACCTGTTCCGCCTGGTCGCCAACAGCCCGGCAGCTCTCGAAGGTTATCTGGGCCTTTCGGCGGCCCTTGGCAAAGGCACCCTGCCCGCCGCGACCCGCGAGCGAATTGCGCTTGCGGTGGCCGAAATCAACGGCTGCACCTATTGCCTCTCGGCCCACACCTATCTCGGCAAGAACCTGGCAAAACTCGATGACGCCGAGATCCTCGCCAACCGCAACGGCCATTCAAATGATCCCAAGGCCGATTCCGCGGTACATTTCGCAACACAAGTGACCAAGGCTCGCGGCCACATCAGCGACGATGAACTGCGTGCTGTCATGCTGGCAGGCTACGACGAAGCGCAAGTGGTCGAGATTGTTCTGCATATCGCCCTCAACTCGTTCACCAACTACGTCAACGAAGTCGCCGGGACCGCGATCGATTTCCCGGTGGCCGAATCTCTCGCCGCCTGAACCATTCTAATCCGAGCGCTGTCCGGTCCGGGCGGCGCTCCCACAGGAGCATCACCATGTCCCGCCCGCCCTTGCCTCCATTCACCACCGAATCCGCGGCACAAAAGGCCCGTTTGGCCGAAGATGCATGGAATTCCTGCGATCCGGCCCGCGTGGCGCTGGCCTATACGCCTGACAGCCAGTGGCGCAACCGCTCCGACTTCCTGAGCGGCCGCGCCGCCATCGAAGCTTTCCTGACGGCCAAATGGCAGCGTGAACATGATTATCGCCTGATCAAGGAAGTGTGGGCATTCCATGACTCCCACATAGCAGTCCGTTTCGCCTATGAATGGCACGATGCCCGAGGCCAATGGTTCCGCAGCTATGGCAACGAAAACTGGCAGTTTGATGCCGATGGCCTGATGCAACGCCGTCATGCCAGCATCAATGATCTGGCGATCGCGGAGACCGAGCGGAAGTTTCACTGGCCCCTGGGCCGCAGGCCCGATGACCATCCGGGCTTGAGCGATCTCGAACTCTAGGATCATTACCATGAGCTTTTCCAGCGACATTGCCTTCACGCCCACGGTCAAGCAGATCCAATCCCGCAAGGGATCGCGGCGCGCCTACGCCAATCAGGAAGCATCGGGCTCCTGGGCAACCCTCATCACACCCGATATCCGCAAGTTCATTGAAGCCCAGACGAGTGTCTTTCTCGGCACCGCCAACGCCCAGGGCCAGCCCTATATCCAGCACAGGGGCGGTCCGGCAGGCTTCCTCAGGGTGATTGATGCAACGACGCTGGGGTTCGTTGATTTTACGGGCAACAGGCAGTTTATTTCGCAAGGCAATCTTGCCGACAACCCGCAGGCCTTCCTTTTCCTGATCGACTATGCCCACGGCAACCGGGTGAAAATCTGGGGCAGCGCTGCGGTGGTGGAGGGAGACGCCGACTTGATCGGCAGGCTGATGCCGGCGGGATACAGAGCCCGGCCCGAGCAGGTACTGCTGTTCACCGTCGCGGCCTGGGACATGAACTGCCCGCAGCACATTCCGCGTCGAATCGAGGCCACTGATGTGGTTGCAGCGCTCGCCGCGCGTGACGCACGCATCGCCGCGCTTGAAGCCGAAGTCGCAACCCTGAAGGGGCATGACCCAAGCAGGACGGAGATCTGAGAAACGGCCGGACGCTTTTGCCAATTGCCAGGACGTCAAATCGACAATCCGGGAAACGGCAGGCAAGAAACCAGGAAGATTTCCGGCCCGATCCGGAAGCCTGGCTCACGGCAATCCGGTGGCGCTCATTTTGCGCCACATCCTAAAGCCGCGGAGCTGGAGCGCCGGGGCCTAGCCCTTGCGCGCCAGATACACAGTCTGGGTGAACGGCTTGTCCTGCAATGGGTTGTGAAACGTCACCGGCTCGGCCCAGGCTTCGGCAAACACGCTCGCCAGCCGCTCGGTGAATGCATCATCCGCCTGCTCGTCGGACCAGAGCCCGAAAACTCCGCCGGGCTTGAGATGGGCGGCCAGCCTTGCCAGCCCCTCCGGCTGGTAAAAACTGGTGCTGCGCGCATCAAGCAATGCATCAGGCGAATGGTCGATATCAAGAAGAATGGCGTCGAATCTGCGCCCCGGGGCATCCGGGTCGAACCCGTCCGTGCCGCGCGCCAACGCAAAGAAATCACCTTCCACCAGACGGCACCGCGGATCACCGGTCAGGCCCTCGCCGAGTGGCAGCAGACCGGACTGGTGCCAGTCGATCACCGCTTCGAGATACTCGATAACAATCAGCGATCCGGTGCGTGCCTCGTCCAGCGCGGCCCTGGCGGTGTAACCGAGACCCAAGCCGCCGACCACGACATCAAGCCCCTCGCCGGTGCAGGCAGCCAATCCCAGATTGGCCAGCGCGATTTCGGACGCCGTGAACAGGTCCGACATCAGATGCTCTTCGCCGAGCTTGATCTCAAGAATATCGACACCCAGCCGCGCCTCGTGCCGCCGCCTGAGCACAAGGGCCCCGATCGGAGTCGGCCGGTAGTCGAGTTCTTCAAACAGTCTGCTCATCGGGCCCCCGCGCCCTCGGCGGGCGTTCTGCGTAGACAAGGCAAAAGCCCCGCGCTCAGGCCTTATCGGCGTTTTGCTCTACGCTGACAAGCCGCGGACAGCACCACAATCTTGCGCATGATGTTGATCAATGCGGAACCGCGTCGCCAGTTCTGCCGGATGCCCCGGATCGGACGCAAACCCACCCCCTGAATGCGAGAGCCGCATAGAACAGTTCAATGTCCGAGAATCCGGCGTCGCCAAGCAGGGCTTCATCCCGATCCGGAGACAGCACCGGCAATCGCTCCCTTAGTCCTGCAATGTTCTGGCTGGCCTGGGATGCAGGGACGCCGGACTCAATCGCGAATGCGGCAGCACGGCTGAGCCATGTGTCCGGGGCTGCGCCATCGGCAGGAAAGCTGTAATGGGCACAGACGAATGGCGCTCCAGGCTTAAGACGGTTTTTGAGCGCCCGCAGCGTGGTCAACCTCTCCGGCGCTTGCAGGAAGTGCAGCGTCAAGAGGCAGACGGCCGCATCGAACGGGCCCTCGGGAGCGGTGTCGATATAGCCTTCGTGGAATTCCACCCGCGAGACTGCCTCCCCGAGGCTGGTTTTCGCCAGATCCAGCATCGCGGCTGACGGATCCATGCCCACGAAACGCCAGCCGGGCTGCATCCGCGACAGCACTTCGAGCTCCATGCCGCCGCCGGCCCCGAGAACCAGGATCCGAGCATCGCCCGGAGCCCGTTCGGCCAGCAGGACCCCGGTCATCCTGTGCAGATCGCGAAGTCCGGGCACCAGTTGCAAGGTCCGGGCCCGATAGGAGGAAACGGCCTTGCGATCGGAAAAGCCTGTCATGTCACACTTTTCTCATCACAGGCGGAATTCACGCATCCGGCCAGAGCAGCGAGCGGTGGATCTGCGCGCCGGCCCAGGCGCCATCCGCCACCGCGAGCGTCACCGAATGCGGCATCCGTGCCACGTCTCCACAGGCAGATATCCCGGCAATCGAGGTCTGCTTTGCCTCGTCGGTACGGATCTGTATTCCCATCATGGTCTCCTCAAGAGCGCAGCCGGCCTCTTCCGCGAGGCTGCTCGCCGGAACGCAGAAAGGCGCGGTAAACAGTCCGGCAAACTGCAAGCGCCGGCCATCGGCGAGCACGACATCAGCGGCACCATCGATGTGGTCAATCGGCGCAGCCTCGATCTGCACGTTGCGGCCTTCCAGCGCCTGGAGTGCCGGCGCATCAAGCTCTACGGCGCCGTTGGTCAGAAATGTCACCGGCCCCCAGTCCGATACGATCTCCGCCTGGTGAGAAGACATCGGCCCGGCGGCGATCACGCCGATCTTGCCCTGATCAAGCTCGTAGCCATGGCAGTAGGGACAATGAAACACGGCCTTGCCCCAGCGCTCGGCCAGGCCCGGGATTTGCGGCAACTGGTCCGCAAGCCCGGTTGCAAACAGCAGGCGCTTGCCCTGATGCAGCTGGCCATCCGCCGTGGTAACTGCGAATTTGTCTCTTTCACCGCTCACCGTGATGGCGCGCCCGTCGACCCATGTCAGCGTGGGATAGGCTTCAAGCTGCCGTCGTGCATTGGACGCTATCTCGGCGGCACTGACGCCGTCCTGCCCCAGAAAGCCATGGGAATAATCGGCAAAGCGGTTGCGCCGTTGGCCGGCATCGATCACTTTCACGTCGCGGCGCGCGCGCAACAGCTGCAGAGCAGCGGCCATTCCGGCATAGCTGCCCCCGACAACAATCACATCATGCATCATATCTATCCTTTTTGGGCCCGCCACTGTGCGTGCCGCCGTGCGAAATCAGCGGCCAGCGTGGCAAGCGTGATGTTTGAGAAACGCTCCAGCAGCAGGGCTTCGGCTTCCATGAAGGCCTCGTCGAGCGCGGCATTCACCGATTGCTCGACCAGGCACTGCGGTCTTTCATTGCGGTTGCCGAGCGCAAACACTGCAGGTTCACCGAGCGCTTCATGCAACTGCCGCAAGGTGACGGTCGAAAGATCCGCGGAAATGCGCCACCCGCCGGCGTGGCCGCGATCGGACGTCACCAGCCCGGCCTCACGCAACAGCCCCATGGTCCGGCGAACAACCACCGGATTGGTGCCCAGGCACTGGCCCAGAACTTCGGACGTCATCGGACCGTCGTGCTCGGCCATATGCAATAGCGCGTGCAGAACAGAGGAAAGGCGGCTGTCGTGTCTCATGTAACTTTATATGTTACGATTCGAATTACGCGTCAAGCCGGAAACCGCGCAGGATCACAAAATGGCCTTTCGCGGTTGAAACAGTGTGCTTCCGGCATGCAAAACGGCAAGATCCACGAAAAGCCGTTGATACCCGCCTGCCCCGGCTTGACGCAACGGCAGCGGACGTCCATCCACACAAGCAAATAGCCACGAGACTGTCACAGTCGGCCAACGCCCTATCGGGCCGGAACACGGGACCCTCACCGCACATGGTTGAAACCTACCGCAAGCCCACCCTCGACAAGGATCTCGACAAGTTTGCAACGATGGAAGAGGCCACCGGCCTCCTCAATCGCGGCTTTGTCACGCCGGGTCTCGCCATCGTTTTCATCTTCCTGTGCGCCATCATCGCGGCCGTTTTCGTCACCGGGCATCCGGGCGCGGTGGTGATCATCGCCGCCGCCATGATCGGCGCTTATATGGCGCTCAATATCGGCGCCAATGACGTCGCCAACAATGTCGGCCCGGCCGTCGGCTCGCAGGCAATGACGCTGGGTGTGGCGTTGGCCATTGCCGCCGTGTTTGAGAGTGCCGGCGCCCTGATTGCCGGCGGCGACGTGGTCTCGACCATCTCGAAAGGCATCATCGACCCGGTTGCCGTGTCCGACCCCAATGTCTTCATCTCGGCGATGATGGCGGCTCTGGTTTCGGCTGCGATGTGGATCCATCTGGCCACCTGGCTGGGCGCGCCGGTTTCCACGACCCATTCGATTGTCGGTGGCGTCATGGGCGCGGGCATTGCCGCAGCCGGCGTTGACGCCGTCAACTGGCCGACCATGGGCTCGATTGCCGCAAGCTGGGTGATTTCGCCCTTCCTCGGCGGCCTGATCGCCGCAAGCTTCCTTGCCTTCATCAAGACCGCCATCATCTATCAGGACGACAAGATTGCCGCCGCACGCCGCTGGGTGCCGGTGCTGATCGCCATCATGGTTGGCGCTTTCGCCACCTATTTGTCGCTCAAGGGCGTCAAGGCGCTGATCAAGATCCCGATGGGCACCGCCCTGCTGATCGGCCTCGGCGCTGCAATTGCCGGCTGGCTCATCGCCAGGCCGGTGATCGCCCGTCAGGCGCGCGGACTTGAGAACCGCAATCAGTCATTGAGAAAGCTGTTCGGCCTGCCGCTGATCTTCTCCGCTGCGCTTCTCTCCTTTGCCCATGGCGCCAATGATGTGGCCAACGCGGTCGGCCCCTTGGCGGCGATTGTCCACACCGCCGAGCTTGGCGAAGTCGCCCCCAAGGTGGTGATCCCGCTCTGGGTGATGGCGGTCGGCGCCGTTGGCATCTCGCTGGGATTGCTGCTGTTCGGCCCGAAGCTGATCCGTATGGTCGGCAACCAGATTACCAAGCTCAACCCGATGCGCGCCTATTGCGTGGCGCTGTCAGCCGCAATCACCGTGATTGTCGCCTCCTGGCTCGGCCTGCCGGTCAGCTCCACCCACATCGCCGTGGGGGCAGTGTTCGGCGTTGGTTTCTTCCGCGAATGGTACACTGAAAAATCCAGCCGCCGGGCCGAGTACGTGGCGCGCCACCGGATCAACGAGCCGGGTGCGGAACATGCCAAGAGCAGGCTCGCCGAACAGCGGCGCCGCAAGCTGGTCCGCCGCTCGCACTTCCTGCAGATCGTTGCCGCCTGGGTGATCACCGTCCCCGCCGCAGCTGTGCTCTCGGGCTTCCTGTTCGTGGTGCTGCGGTCGGTTTTGGCCTGAGCTGGGGGTTGGCTCAAGCCGGTTGCGCCAAGCCAACTTTGAAATCCATTTCGCCCAATCGCCGCTTTGCGCCATTAAAGACGAATCTTACCTTTTCCTGAAAGCGGACACTGCTGGCGACGGGTCTAAAGTAACAATTTCAGAGGCTTGAGGCGTTCAACTTACGGCATTCAGAATAGTGATGCCGGATATTCGACGCCCTCGCGCCGACGGCGCATGTCTTTGAATATTTGCTCAGAAGGCTTCCTGGCGCACGAGTGTTTTGTCTGATCTCATTGCCTCGTCACTGAGGTCAGACAAAAACGTCAACAACAACAACCTCAAATCCGAGCCGTTGTCGCTAACGGCAAACACTCAGACATGTCTTCGAAACCGCATTCGGATGGCCTGGAGAGAGAACAGATATCAACAAGATGAGCAAAACCGTTGACCGTTCATTAATGCCCAAAGCCTAATATGCGAGACTCCGAATGGAGGCATTTTGTTTTGGCGCCACGTATCCTCATAGTTGAAGACGACCCTATTGTCAGCGCGGTCCTGGAGCAGACGTTGATTGCGGACGGCTACGAGGTCGTAATTGCCGGGGACGGCATAGAAGCCGTTGAATTGACCAAGAATGGTTCCTTCGATCTGGCGCTCATTGACTACAACTTGCCCGAAATTGACGGTTTTGCTTCCGGTCGGCTTATCCGCTCAATGTCAACCCGGCAGGTCCCAACCAAATTGGTGGCTATCACCGGCAACACGAACGCGCTGAGCGAACGTGTTGGTGTCGATGATGTCTTCGATGACATGCTTCCCAAACCGTTCCTTCCCGGTCAACTGTCTGTATTTGTGGCAAAAGCATTGCGGCCGGCGGAGGACGAAGAGCGTGCAAGAAGTGCCGACGCGCAATGGAGGCTTCTGGGTTTGCCGAAACGCCCGAAGGCGATCTGCATCCCCGAAGCCTCTTCCCCAATGACCGTCTTGCTGGCGAGTGCATTCGAATGCGTTGACCGTTCCGATGATTTTGAAGCCATCTTGCTGATGGACCAGGCCGGGACCGACGCGGTCGTGGCGCTTCGTGCGATGATCGACCGTGCCGGGCAGGTTCCCGTTATCAATTGCACGAGCGGCGTTTCCCTTGCCGCCGATGCATCGCTGGCCTATGGCGACACGGAAAGCTGGATATCGGTGGCGGAAACCCTGAAGTCCTACGAAGCCCGGCGGGAAACCGTTAATCAAAGTGTTGTTGCCGGAAACCCGGAAATGCGCCTTTTGGCCAGTCTGTATGTGTCCGGCACCGGGATCAGGCCGATACTCGATCCCGACAACAGCATGTTCATCTGTTTTTCAGGGTTTCGCGGACACAAGGCCGTCACCTCGGAAGCCGGGTCCCTGGTGGCTAAGGGATTGCTGAAGCGATCCTTTGCCGAGCGGTTTCACTGTTGCCCCGGTTGCGCCTCGCGCCGCCTTAACGTGCGGGAGGAATGCCCGTCCTGCCGGTCGTCCAATCTGACCGAAGCGCCGATTGTCCATCATTTCAAATGCGCCTATCAGGGCCCCGAATCCGATTTTAAAGAAGGAACGCGGCTCGTCTGTCCCAAATGCAGCGCCCATCTGCGCCATTATGGGGGCGACTACGAAAAGCCGGGGTCGGTCATGAGCTGCGGGCAATGCGCCGAGTGGACTTCAGAACCGGCCATCGGATTTCTTTGTGTCGATTGCGGACTGCACACGGATGGCGACGCAGTGGCGACAGAAGACGTGCATTCCTATGACCTGACCGAAGCTGCGGTGGCGGTGCTCACTTCACCAGCAATCGCCGGGGAGTTGGAGGCCAATCCGGAACATGTCGGGTTGCCGCGCGCTTTGAAGGCGGAGTTGGCGCGACTGTCCGAAGACATGAACGTAAGTGTCAATTCTCTGGCAGTTATTGAAATCGATTATGCCGGGCGGGACGCTGTCATCAGGGAATCCGGGACCGGTATGTTCGTCAAGCTGCGTCAGCTGTTTGTTGAAAACCTGACAAACCTGCTCGATGAATATGGCGTCGTTGTTCAGCTTACAGACCTTGACTACCTCGTCGTTGATTCCGGAAATTCACATTCCCTGTCAGACTTTTCCCGGTCGCTTATCGATGAATGCCGCAAGACGCTGGGCAAGGACATCATTCCGCAAACGCGGATCATGCTTGGCACCACACCGAGAGCCATCGGTTGATGGAGATTTTGCGCAACGGTTTTGAGTTTCTCAGCGCCCAGACCGGCTCAAGCCTGCTTTACATTTTCTGGTATGCGCTGATCTTTGAGCTGCCCCGCTACTCGTTGACGTTTGGCTCAGCGGCCTTGGGCGCGCTCGCCAATCATGCACTGCCGGGCCCGAGCCAGACGGACCGCTACGAGCAAGCGCGCCGCGACACGTTGAGCGTTCTCATTGTCGGACACAATGAAGCGGACAAGATCGAACGATGCGTACGGTCACTGCAAGAGCAGACGCGTGTCCCGGACGAAATTGTCATTGTCAGCGACGGCTCCTCGGACAAGATGGCGAAAGTCGCGGCCCGGCTGGTGCGGGAGGGACAAGCAACACGCGTTCTCAGCACCAACAAGCGTGGCGGCAAATCCGGAGGCACGAACCTCGCAGTTCGATTCACCAGTTGCGATCTCATAGCAGTCGTGGATTGCGATTGTTCATTCGATCGCTACGCAATCGAGGCCCTGGTAGCGCCCCTCTCCGATCCTTCAGTCGGCGGCACATGCGGCGACATCGTTCCCAGAAATGGAGATGTAAGCCTTATGTCAGGTTTCCAGGAGATTGAATATCTGCTGACGATCTCCATGTCGAAGCGAATTGGCAACGCACTTGATCAAGTGATCTGCCTTTCCGGTGCTTTTGGCGCCTTCCGGCGCAGCGCGCTTGAAAGCGTGGGCTTTTTTGATGTCGGCGGAGGGGAAGACTTGGACGCCACCATGCGCCTGCGCGATCATGGTTGGCGCGTCATCTTTGCGGAAAACGCCGTCTGCTACACAGATGTTCCGACGAGTTTTTCGGCACTGGCCAGACAGCGGCTCAGGTGGGACCGGGATTCTATCTGGGTTCGCTATCGCAAGCACTGGCGCGCCATGTCGCCGTTCCATACGCGTTTTCAGCTAAGGGAAGCCCTGCATCAGTGGGATTTCCTGCTGTTCGGTGTGCTGGCTGCGGTTATTTTTCCGATCTACACTTTGTGGCTGTTTGGAACTTATGGCAGCTTCGCGTTTTCCATTCTTCTTGCCATCCAGATAGTTATTACCGCGGCTGATCTCCTGACCATGGCGATTGCTGCGCTGGTAACCGGCCGCACCGACGCTCTCCGGCTGGTGTTCCTGATCCCCGGTTTCTCGTTCTTCAACGGCTACATCATGAAGAGCATTCGACTCCTTGCCTATTATCAGGAGATCTTTTTCTCGTCTTCGCGCGAAGACAATTACATTCCTGCGCGTGTGCGTTCAGTGCGGAGTTGGTAAGAATGCAACGGATAAAAAAACGGCCCAGCATCGATGCGATGACCAATCACCAAAGGGTGGAAACATCATCCTGGAGCCGGCGTATCTATTTCATCCTGCTTGGTGTTCTGCTCCTCGCAATTGGCAATTATCTTGTTGGCGATATGCTCATCATGCGCGCGGAAGGGATCGTTCTTTCCGACAGAAATGTTGTAGCCGCAACATATCAGGGCCGCGTCGCAGACGTGCGCGTTCGCGAAGGAGAAGCCGTCGCTGAGGGAGACATTCTCTTGCGGATGGAATCCCCGGATATGCTGCGCAGCATTGCCGATCTGGCGGCGCGCAACGCCGATCTCGATCAGCGATTGAGCCAGATGAAGGTGCGCTCCGGTGCGATTGGAGTTATTTTGCCGCTGGCCGAACGACGCGCTGATGAAAACATGCGATCGATCGCCAAGATCGACGAGCTTTCGGTCCAGGGCCTGGTCGCATCCACCCGAATGGACGAAGCCCTCGCCTCCCGCTTTGATTCCGCAGCTTTGCTTGCGGAGCTTGCCGGCGAAGCAGATTTACTTCAGTCAAGCATACCCGCTTTGTCACTTTCAGTCGCACGATCGGCAGAGGCCCTTATCAAGCTGGAAGAGTTTTACAGCGACGGAAATGTACGGGCGCCCCGGTCAGGTGTGGTCGGTTCACATGTTCCCGTTTCCGGTGAGGTTGCGAAAGTCGGCGACGAACTGCTGAAGATCAATGGCAACAAAGCTTACATTCTGGCGTTCCTTCCGGACACCTATCTCTTCGATGTGCGACCGGGCGATCCGGTGACCGCCAGGTCAGGCAATTCGAGCTCTCCGGCAACTGTTGAGGAAATACTCGGCGTCGCCGACGCTCTTCCACCCGAGTTTCAGAACATGTTCCGCCCGCGCGACCGCAGCCGGCTGGTCCGGATCTCGATACCGGAAGGCAATGACTTTGCGGTCACACAGAAAGTGACCGTTGGCGGATGTATTTTTGGCTGGTGCTGGAATGCGGGGTCGTGAGTGCCGTACGGGATTTGCATCAATGTTTGCGAAAGAGACCGGCATGATCGCACATGATTCGTTGCATGATCTGAAACTGCGCTTCCTGGAGCGATGCCGCTCCAATATCGGCAATATCAAAGCTGCCGGAGATGACGCACGGATACTGGAGCGCGGTGAGCTTCACGCTGAGATTGTAAGAACAGTCCATTCGCTGGCCGGAGCGGGCGGAATCTTTGGTTTCGATGCGTTGAGCGCCAGAGCTATTGATCTGGAAACCTATCTCATCTCCGGTCATGAGTTGGATGCAGGCAAAGTGTGTGGCTTGTGCGAGGCGCTCGGGGCAGAAATGCAGGGCGCCATCGACAGCTGACAAGTTTCACTCCCGGCTCAGCACTGCTGTATCTGCCGCTTCTGATGGAAGACGTTCTTAAACTCATCACTTGAGATCGTTGCAATTGGATACCTGGATCACCGGCCTTTTCCAGTTCAAGGTTCGGTGTTGCCATGTTGGCGCGACCGGCAGGGGTATCTCTTGTCTTCTTCACCGATCCCGCCCTAGCAGTGCCCTCGGTCGTGTTGTTTGTTCTCCTGCGGGCTGTTGTGGTCTGAGGCCGGCTTCGGCAACAGGCAGACTATTGCCTGCGGCTTTGACGCCAGGCGGCCGGGCTGAGACCGGTGACCCGCAGGAACTCGCGATTGAAATTGGATTTCGTCTGAAAGCCTGACTGCAGCATTGCCTGGGTGACAGACATCTCCGTGTCGGCAAGCAAACGGCAGGCTTCGCCGATCCTGAATCCGTTGACATATTGCGAGACATTGCCGCCGGTCAGACGATTGACGGCACCGGATACCGCGCGTGCCGGAAGCCCGGCGCGGCGCGCCAGCCGCGTCAATGTCAGGTTCTCGTCGCGATAGAGTTTCTGCCCGGAGACCAGCGCCTCGACCCGGTCCAGCACCTCCTGGTCAAGTGCAACCGTGTCTGCATCGGCGCCTTGTGAGACCGATTGCTGACTCTCGCTGCGCACACGAGACGTCGCCATTGCCGCCCAGCCGATGAACAGCAGCATCAGGATATTGGCGTCACCGGCCACCGCTGCTGCATTGACGTCCAGCGACCATTCGAAATCCATAAGAATGATGACATCGAAAGCGGCTGAAACCAGAAGTGCGGCCGCTGCGATGTTGAGCGCCCGATAGGCATCGGCAGCACTGTCGAAGCGGGCCTCGTCAAGCCCGTCCGGCCCGGTCCGCCCGAGACGCATGATGGCCAGTGCATAGACGACAAAAACCGTGATCAGGACCGGGTCAATCAATCTCGGCGCGAAGACGAGCAGCGCCAGAATGCACAGCAGCGGTACCACATGTATCGCGTCGCTGAGCCGGCGACCAGGTTCATCGCGATGCACCAGGCTGCGGAAACTGACATAGACCAGCGGTGGCAGACAGGCGGCAAGCGCGGGCAAAATGTGCCGCACCTCGGCAATGCCGTAGCCCCAGCGCAAGCCGACCATCACCGACTGCACAGCGCACAGCGCGATCAGCGCAACAAAATGGAAGTTGGGCCTGTCGTCCCGGCCATGGACGATGCCACCCAGCAGGATGACGAGCAAAAGCGCAACCACGAACGGCAGCGGTACAAACAGCAACTGGCGCCTCCCGGACAATTTCAGAATCGATCCGGATCATACCCGGATCATGATCGAGGACGACCTCAATCATGTTCAAGGACGCGTTGGAAGCAGAAACCGCCAAAAACTTCGGTCATCGACAATCAAGCCCGAAAGCGAGACCACAATGACAAAAGCCCTGCCAATCCTCTCCGCCCTGCTGGCAAGCGCCGCACTGCATCTGTCCCCTGCAACAGCCGGAGAGGCCGGGACCAGAGATATCTTGGTCCCGTCGGAGAGCCGCCAGCGCGATCTGGCGGTTACAATCTGGTATCCGTCAGCCGGCGGTGGTGAGCGTGTAATGGTTGGGGAAAACCGCGTGTTCGCCGGCAGTCCGGCCCTGGCAGATGCGAAGCCTGCGGAAGGCTCCTATCCCCTTGTGGTGCTGTCACACGGTTCCGGCTCGACTGTAAAAGGCATGGCCTGGCTGGCGGGCGCCCTCGCCAGTGCCGGCTATGTCGTTGCCGGACCCAACCACCCCGGCACCACAAGTGGCCATTCAACACCCGCCGACACCCCCAAGATCTGGGAGCGGACAGACGACCTGTCAACGCTGGTCTCGGCGCTTGAGGCCGATCCGCAATGGGGCAAGCTGATCGATACCAGCGCCATTGGCGTTGTCGGATTTTCCCTCGGCGGGGCGGCGGCGATGGAATTTGCCGGCGCAACCGCAAGCCTCGAAGACTATGCCCGGTATTGCGAAACCTATCCGGCCATGGCCGATTGCAACTGGTTTGCCGGGGGCACGGCCTATGTCGACAAGACCCTCGTCGCGGTCGATCCACTTGACCTGCGCACCGTCGACAAGGCCCGGTTCGAGCAGTCGAACCGCGACAGCCGTCTGAAATCCGCAGTGCTGGTCGATCCTTCGGTCGCCCGTGCATTTGATGCCGACAGCCTGAAAAACATCGAGATTCCCATGAGCTTCATCAATCTCGGCCAATCCGGCACGGTGCCGGTGTCAGTCGAAGCGGCTGACCTTGCGCGGCTGACCCCGAATGGAACGCATGCCTATGTTGCAGATGCCGTCCATTACAGCTTCCTGCCGCAATGCACGCCGGAGGCTAAGCCGTTCCTGCAATCGGTCGACGAAACCGACCCGATCTGCGATGACCCGGGACCCCGCACGCGCGCTGACATCCACGCAGAACTGGTGACACTGATCACCTCGGCCTTCGACCGGACGCTCAAACCGGCAAAGTAGAAAGTGGCGGAAACGGGGATATGCCCTCTCAGCCGCCGGGCGTGACGCCCACCAGCTCGAACCAGCCGTCCTCGTCCATGGTCCGGACGCCGAGCTCTTGAGCCTTGGTGAGCTTCGAGCCCGCGCCGGGGCCGGCGACGAGAATGTCTGTCTTTTTCGACACCGAACCTGCAACCTTGGCGCCCAGCCGCTCGGCCATCGCCTTGGCCTCGTCGCGGGTCATCTTCTCGAGGCTGCCGGTGAACACCACCGTGAGGCCGGCAACGGGGGAATCCTGCGCCGGCTTTTCGGCTTCCAGGATGGTCAGCTGTGCGGTGAGATTGTCGACCATCCCGGTGTTGTGCGGCTCGCCGAAGAAGCGGCCGATGGCTTCCACCACCGCCGGGCCGATATCATCGAGCGCGTCCATCTCCTCGATCGCCGCCTTGTCGCCATTGGCAATGGCCAGTGCCGCCTCGTGCACCGATGCCCAGTCACCATAGGCCCGCGCCAGCGTCTTGGCGGTTTGTTCGCCGACATGACGGATGCCGAGGCCGAAAATCAGACGGTCAAGTGCAATGGTGCGGCGCGCCTCGATGGCATCGAACAGTTTTTGCGCCGAGGTGTCACCATAGCCATCGCGGTTTTTCAGCCGCTGCAATCCATTGGCCTCGTCGCGCTCCCTCAGCGTGAAGATATCGGCCGGCTGGTTTATCGGCAGCGTCTTGTCGCCATAGAAGAACTCGATCTGCTTCTCGCCCAGACCGTCGATGTCGAAAGCCTTGCGCGAGACAAAATGCTTGAGATGTTCCTTGCGCTGGAACGGACAGGCGAATTCACCCGAACAGCGGCGGATGACGCCTTCCATACCGCCCGCGGTTTCCTCCCGGATCACCGGCGTTTTCAGCTCACACGGACAGATTTTCGGAAAGTCGAACGAAACCGCATTCGCAGGAGACTCGACCACCCGCAGAATTTGCGGAATGACATCGCCTGCGCGCTGGATCTCGACCGTGTCGTGGATGCGAACCCCGAGCCGCTCGATCTCCTCGGCATTGTGCAATGTCGCATTGGTCACCACCACGCCGCCCACGGTGATCGGCTCAAGCCGCGCCACCGGCGTCAGCGCCCCGGTGCGGCCAATCTGGATGTCGATGGCGGTGAGTTTCGTGGTGGCTTTCTCGGCCGGGAACTTGTGGGCAATGGCCCAGCGCGGACTGCGCGAGCGAAACCCGAGGCGCGCCTGCAGGTCGAGCCGGTCGACCTTGTAGACCACGCCGTCAATATCATAGGGCAGTTCGGCACGCGCCAGCCCGATGGCGTTGTAATGCTCGATCAGTGCCTCGATGCTGCCCAGCCGTTTGGTCAGCGGGTTGACCGGGAAGCCCCAGGCCTCGAAGGTCTCGATCATGCCGTGCTGAGTGTCGGCCGGCATGTCCGACATATCGCCCCAGGCATAGGCGAAAAACTTGAGCTTGCGGCTGGCCGTCACCGACGAATCGAGCTGCCTGAGCGAGCCTGCGGCAGTGTTGCGCGGATTGACATAGGTCTGCTTGCCCTCGGCTGCCATGCGGGCGTTGAGCGCCAGGAAATCTTCCTTCGCCATATAGACCTCGCCGCGCACTTCCACCACAGACGGCGCGCCTGCGGGCAGCGTGTTGGGAATCTCGGAAATGGTCTTGACGTTGGCGGTGACATTCTCGCCGGTGGTGCCGTCGCCACGGGTGGCGGCGGTGACCAGCTTGCCCTGCTCGTAGCGGATCGACATCGACAAGCCATCGATCTTCGGCTCGGCAGTGAAGGCAATCGACTGGTCCGGAAGCTGGCCGAGGAAGCGATAGACCGAATTGACGAAATCGCGCACGTCCTCGTCATTGAAGGCATTGTCGAGCGACAGCATCGGCACCTTGTGGGTGATCTTGCTGAAGCCTTCGGCAACGGCAGCGCCGACCTTGAACCGCGGGCTGTCGATCCGCACCAGCGCCGGAAACCGGGCTTCGATCTGCTCGTTCCTGCGCTTCAGCGCATCGTACTGAGCATCCGGAATAATCGGCGCATCCTTGCCGTGATAGGCCTCGTCATGCCGGGCAAGCTCCGCGGCAAGCCGCTCAAGCTCGGCCTTCGCCTCGGCTTCACTCAGTCCGTCAACGGGCTTGGTTTCGTCGGTCATTTGCAGCACTCCGGAATCGTGAGTGTTTTAGCGCAATCGGCGGGAATGAAAAGGCAGACGAAGCCGATGGACCGCAATCAATCGGCGGTTAAGACTTGATGTGTATGCTGTCCGGCAGCAGCAGCTTTCAGTCTGCGATGAAGGACCCATGGCCAAATGATCGTCGGCTCACATCTTGTCTCGATTCAGTCCACGCCGGTGGAGCGGCCAGCTCCGGCCCGTGCGTCAGTTGACACGCCGGCGCAGGACGATGCGTCCGACGCGCTGGCCAAACTGGACAATTTCGTTGAATCGGCAGCGCTCAGCCGCAAGGCCTTCGCCGAAGACCGTCTCAAGCATCTCAAGGAACAGATGAACACGCTGGCGCTGTTCAACCTCGCGCCCGGCTTCCTGGCGGGCCACACCGCCCGGATGGCCAAGGAGCTTGAATCCGCGGCGACCGACTTTGCCACGGCCTTCAAGACACTGGCAGGGCTGGAGCAGCCGTCAAAGATGGAACAGCCTGCAGACAATCCTCTGCCCGCCGCCTATCTCGACATTCTGTCCGAGACCACCCCGGTCAATGCAAGACTGAACACGCAGGATATGGAAACGGCGGCCAGCTTCATGGACACCGCCTACCAGCTCAGGAGCGTTGTCGAGATGATATCCGCCGAATCGCCTGACGACGCCAGGCTGCAGTGGAGCACCGACAGTGCCCGCGACTCCACCTCTCGCGTCAGCAGCATCATGGCCCGGCTCGAAGGCCCTTCAGGATTCAACAAGGTCTTCTGGTAGGCCGAACGTCTTCAGTCCGCCGCATCCAGCAGCCGTGCCGCGGCAGCGCGCGCCTCGTTGGTCACATGCTCGCCGGCCAGCATCCGGGCAATCTCTTCGCGCCGCGCATCAGCATCCATTGTGCTCACCCGTGTCGATACGGTCTTGGATCCCGGATCGGACGGACCCTTGGCGATCAGCAGATGCGTGGCGGCGCGGGCTGCGACCTGCGGTGCATGGGTGACCGACAGCACCTGAACGCCCGAGGCCAGCCGCTTGAGCCGCTTGCCGATGGCATCGGCCACGGCTCCGCCCACCCCGGTGTCGATCTCGTCGAACACCAGTGTCGGCGCGGACCCGCGATCCGCCAGCGCCACTTTCAGCGCCAGCAGGAACCGCGACAGCTCGCCGCCTGACGCCACCTTCATGATAGGTCCGGGACGCGAGCCGGGATTGGTGCGCACATGGAAGGCAACAGCATCGATGCCCGACGGTCCCGCATGGTCGATATCACTGGCGATCTCGACAAGGAATTCGGCACGCTCAAGCTTCAGCGCCGGCAGCTCGGCCATCACCGCCGCGGCCAGCGCCTCCCCGGTCTTGTGGCGCCGCTCGGAAAGCTGCTCTGCCGAATGCAGAAACGCGGCTCTGGATTCGCGAACCCGGCCCTGCATCGCTTCAAGCCGCTCTTCACCCGCGTCGAGATCCGACAGGTCGGCAACCATTCTGGCTGCCAGCTCGGGCAAAGCCTCCACCGGCACATTGTATTTGCGCGCAGCTCCCCTGAGCGCGAAAAGCCGCTCCTCGGTTTCCTCCAGCTCGCGCGGATTGAAATCGGCCATGCGCAGCGCCGTTTCGACCGCCGTCTGCGCGTCAGCCAGCGCGTTGAGCGCCGCATCCAGCGCTGCAACGGTGTCATTGAGCAGTTCGGGCGCTTCCTGCGCCTTGCGCTCGAGCCGCCGCACCAGACCGCTGATCACCGGCATTGGCGAGCCCTGGCCGTTGAGCACCTCATTGGCCTCGTTGATGTCGCTGGCCATCTTCTCGGATTTCATCATCAGCGACCGGCGAACTGCAAGCTCTTCCTCCTCGCCTTCAACGGGATGAAGCTTTTCGAGTTCATCGACGGAGGAGCGCAGCCAGTCGGCCTCCCGCCGCGCCTCTTCGACCTTGGCACGGTGGGCCTTCAGCGCCCGCTCGGCCTCGCGCCAGCTCTCATGCAGGCGGCCGACATCGGAAGCCCGGTCCGTCAACTCGCCAAACACGTCAAGCAGCGCCCGGTGCGCGTCGGTGTCGATCAGGGCGCGGTCATCATGCTGACCGTGGATTTCCACCAGCAGCAGGCCCGCCTGACGCATCAGCGCCACGCTCGCCGGCTGATCATTGATGAACACCCGTGTACGGCCATCGCCCGACTGCACCCGGCGGAACACCAGATCGCCATCATCATCAATATCGTTGGAGCGCAGGAGCTTTCGCGCCGGATGGTCGGTGCCGACATCAAAGACAGCCGTTACCTGGCCCTTGTCTGCGCCATGGCGCACAAGGCTGCCATCGCCACGGCCGCCCAGCGCCAGTGAAAGACTGTCCAGAAGGATGGATTTACCGGCACCGGTTTCGCCGGTGAGAACCGACAGGCCTGAGTCAAACTCGAGATCAAGCTTCTCGATCAGAACTATATCGCGGATCGACAGCTGGACAAGCATTGCCGTCCGTTTCAGGAGCCGACGAGGGCAGACCCGGCACGCGAAATCCAGGAACCCTTGTTCTCACGCGGCTCAAGGCCACGGGACTTCAGGAGCTTGTAGGAATCCGCATACCACTGGCTGTCGGGATAGTTATGCCCGAGCACGGCCGCCGCCGTCTGTGCTTCGCTTTCCAAACCCATCGCATAATAGGTCTCGACCAGACGCGCCAGCGCCTCTTCGACCTGACGGGTATTGGGATATTGCTCGACCACCAGCCGGTACCGGTTGGCAGCAGCCACATATTCCTTGCGCTCCTGGTAATAGCGCCCGACCTGCATTTCCTTGCCGGCCAGCTGATCGCGCGCATAGCGCAATTTGGCCTGGCTATCCTCGACATATTCGGATTCGGGATAGCGCTCGATCACTTCGGTGAAAGCGGCAATGGCGCGCGCCGAGGTGCGCTGATCCCGTGTGACTTCGGGAATCTGCCGGTAATAGGAAAGCCCGACGATGTATTGCGCGTATGCCGCGTCCTCATCATTGGGATAAAGGCTGAGATAGCGCGACGCGGTGTTGATCGCCTCGGCGTACTGCCCCTGACGATAGTTGGTGAACGCGCTCATCACCATCGACTTGCGGGCGAACTCGGAATAGGGGTGCTGCTTGTCGACAGCGTCGAACTTTCGGCCCGCCTCGGTCAGCTGACCGGCCTGCAGGTTTGCAAGGCCCTGATTGTAGAGCACATCAGCCGGCTCGACCGACTGGGCATAATTGGTGATATCGATGTCAGGATCGGACTGGCAGCCACTGATTCCCGCCGATACGCCAGCCAACCCGGCGACAATGAGCGCAACTCGAAACGCGCGCCCGCGCCCATGTTTGACCGAAGAATCCATCCTGCAAACCTCTCAACAGCTGCGAAAACAATTGTCCCGCAGAACCAGACCAGCGTTTCTACCCGGAAATGACCGAACTTCGCAACGTCATGAAGACGCTTTGCCGCAATTTTGTGGCAATGATCCTCTTCAATATCACGAGTTTAGCAACTGATGGTGACAGGAAAGCGTGGCCGAGTGGTTAAAGCGCCCAGGGTGCGAACAGCGCCGCATTGACAGCAACCAGCTCACCATGGCGAACAGTGTTCCGCCGAGCCGGTGCTTCAACCACTTCATAGGCTGACTGGTCGGCCAGCAACGCCCTGAGTGCCAGTGCGTTGAGTTTGTGGCCGCCACGATAGCTGCGGTAGCAGCCAATGAACTGGGCGCCGGCCAGCGCCAGATCGCCCACAGCGTCAAGGGTCTTGTGACGGGCGAACTCGTCGCGGTAACGAAGCCCTTCAATATTGATGACCTTGTTGTCATCACCGATCACCACGGAATTCTCGAGCGACGAGCCCAGCGCATGGCCGGACGCCCAAAGCCGCTCGACATCACGCATGAAACCAAAGGTGCGGGCGCGGGCAAGTTCACGACGGAACGTGTCGGCTGTCACTTCACCCTTCCAGGACTGGCGGCCGATCAGCGGCGTGTCGAAATCGATATCGATTTCAAAACGGGTGCCGTTGTGCTGGCTGAATTCAGCCCAGGAGCCGCCCATTTCAATACGGACCGGCTTGATGACGCGGATATAGCGGCGTTTGACCGAATGATTGACGAGACCAGCTGCGTCGAGCGCCTCGATGAACACGGCGGCACTGCCGTCCATGATCGGCACTTCACTGCCATCAAGCTCAATGCTGATATTGTCGACGCCGAGCGCATAAAGCGCGGCCATCAGGTGCTCAACCGTCGCTATCGAGCGATCGGGAGCCTTTCCGAGAAGTGTGCAAAGATCTGTAGAGCCAACCTGCGAAGAGACGGCGCGAACGCTGACCACGTCGCCGGAGGGAAGCAAACGGTTGAAAACGATGCCCGTATCGGGGTCTGCCGGGTGGAAGGAAATAGAGACCGCTTCACCGGAGTGGACTCCGATCCCAGAAAGAGAGATCGACCTCGAAATCGTGGTCTGCAAGCCTACTACATCGCTACTCATGAATGTCGCCGTTTCCCGCAATATCTGGCACAGCCTCTAAAGACCGTTCTGTCCCCAAATGTCAGAAGCAGTCCTGAGCTTCCCCAGCTCTGGCGACTACCCCAGCCCCTAGTTGTTGTGGGGGAAGATACGGTGATGAGCCCGACTTTCCAAATCACGCTTTTTTTCCATCTGTTACGAAGTTGTAACATTTTGTAACACTCGAAAGCCGATGCTAAACAAGGGCTTAAAAAAGGACATGGCGACCTGATGGCCGCCATGTCCGTATTCTCTGTCACTCAACCCGGCTTCATTTGGCCTGCCGGCGCAGGAAGGCCGGAATGTCGAGCTGTTCGTCTTCGTGATTCGAGCGGGCCTGCTGCGGCGTGGCCCGGCCCTGATCATCAAGCTGGCCGCGGCGCGGTGCATAGACGCTGGCTTCCGGCGACAGCGGGCGGCGAGCCTGCGGTGCCGGGCTTGCCGGAGCAGCATGAGAAGCTTCTTCCTCTTCGCGACGACCCAGTGTGCTCGAGATCCGCTTGAGCAGACCCATGGGACCGCGCTCGTCGGCGTGGCCCTGCGGCGCTGCGCGATGTTCCATTTCGGCCTTTACCACCGGCGGGAAATCTTCAACGCGTGGCATCCGTGTGGCCTGCATCTCCGAGTTCATCTCGGGCGGAGTCCGCACGGGCTGCTGCGGTGCTGCCTCAGGCGCTGCTGACATCACCGGGCGCTGCGGCGCCGGAGCGGGCTGCTTGGGTGCGCCGGTATCAGCAAAGAGCTTGCTGTTTGGCTGAAAACCAGGCTGCGCAACCGGTGTGGCTTTGGCGGCCTGGCTCTGTGCCGCAAGCTCAATCTCGCTGGCAATATCGAGTTCCCGCTCGAGATCGCCTTCTGCGGACAGAATGGTCTGAGCCACGGGATCGGCAGAGGCTGCCGGTGCAGTCTGCGTGGCAGGCGTTGCCGGACGGGCAGCCTGCGGCTGGGCAGCGGCGGCAGGACGAGCCGCCGGGCGCGGTGCAGCAGGACGCTGCTCAACAGCACCTTCAATCCGGTCGATTCCGGTGGCAACAACCGAGACCCGGATAAGGCCTTCGAGAGCTTCGTCAAAGGTCGCGCCGAGAATGATGTTGGCGTCGGCGTCGACTTCCTCGCGGATGCGGGTTGCGGCTTCATCAACTTCAAACAGCGTCATGTCGCGGCCACCGGTGATCGAGATCAACAGACCCTGAGCACCCTTCATTGTGGTCTCGTCGAGCAGCGGGTTCGCAATTGCCGCTTCGGCGGCAGCCATTGCGCGGCCATCGCCGGACGCCTCGCCTGTGCCCATCATGGCGCGGCCCATCTCGCGCATCACCGAACGAACGTCAGCGAAGTCGAGGTTGATCAGGCCTTCCTTGACCATCAGGTCGGTGATGCAGGCAACCCCTGAATACAAGACCTGGTCGGCCATCGCGAAAGCGTCGGCAAAGGTTGTCTTGTCGTTGGCGATGCGGAACAGGTTCTGGTTCGGGATGACGATCAGCGTATCGACGCATTTCTGCAGTTCCTCGATACCCGATTCGGCCAGCCGCATGCGGCGCTGCCCTTCGAAGTGGAACGGCTTGGTGACCACACCGACAGTCAGGATGCCCTTGTTGCGCGCGGCCTGCGCGACGACCGGTGCCGCACCGGTGCCGGTGCCGCCGCCCATGCCTGCGGTGACGAAGCACATATGCGTGCCGTTGAGATGATCGAGAATCTCATCGATGCACTCTTCGGCGGCTGCACGGCCGACTTCCGGCTGCGATCCGGCACCAAGGCCTTCTGTCACGGCGGCGCCGAGCTGGATGATCCGCTCCGCCTTCGACATGGTCAGGGCCTGCGCGTCTGTATTGGCGACAACGAAATCAACGCCCTGCAGTCCGGCATTGATCATGTTGTTGACAGCGTTTCCGCCGCCGCCGCCGACCCCGAACACCGTGATGCGGGGCTTCAGCTCGGTGATGTCCGGCTTCTGCAAATTGATGGTCATGGCACCCGTTCCTTCCTTTGGCATGGCCGCACCGCCGCGTCGGCCAATTCTGTGAATTCAAAAACTCTCTTTAAGCCACTGCCCCATACGGGTCAGGCGTCCGCCGGCGCCGGCCATGGCGGCAAAGCCGCCCTCACCCGCGCCGTGTGATTCAAGGTGGGCAACCTGGGGATAAATCATCAGGCCCACAGCAGTCGAAAATGTCGGCCCCTTCGCCGCGGCCGGCAGTCCCGAAACACCAAGCGGCCTGCCGATGCGCACGTTGCGCGCCAGTATCCGCCGGGCAGATTCGGACAGCCCTGTCATCTGGCTTGCGCCGCCGGTCAGCACGACACGCTTTCCGACAAGCGAGCCGTAGCCCGACTGCTGAATCCGGTCGCGCAGCATTTCCAGTGTTTCCTCGACCCGGGCGCGCACGATGCGCGAAACAAGCCCGCGCGGCACATGGGTCGGCAAATCACGTTCATCTTCGCCAAAAGGCGGAATTGAAATTACGTCGCGGTCTTCGCCCGCCTGCGGCAGCGCCGAACCGTGCACCACCTTGATGCGTTCGGCATCGTCAAGCCGCGTCGACAGCCCGCGCGCCAGATCCATGGTCACATGGTGGCCACCCAGCGCGATCGCGTCGGCATAAACCAGCTTGCCTTCCGAAAACACCGAGATCGTGGTGGTGCCGCCGCCCATGTCGATGGCGGCACAACCCATCTCGGCCTCGTCGGACACCAGCGCGGCAAGCCCGGAAGCATAAGGTGTCGCCACCATCGCCTCGACGGTCAGGTGCGCCCGGTTGATCGACAGCTCGAGATTCTTAAGCGGCGCCCGGTCAGCGGTCAGCACATGCATGTCGACGCCAAGCAGGTCTCCATACATGCCGGCCGGATCACGGATGCCGCGCTCGCCATCAAGCGTGTAGCTCGACGGCAGAGAGTGCAGGATGGCGCGCTCATTGAGCTGGCTTTGCCGTGTTGCGGCATTGACCACCTTGGCCAGATCGCCCGAGGCGATCTCATGACCGCCAAGATTGACCGATGCCGAATGGGTCTCGCTGTTCAGCCGTCCGGCCGTGACATTGACGATCAGGCTTTCAACCGTCACGCCGGCCATCCGCTCGGCGGCATCGACAGCAAGCCGCACGGAGTTTTCCACTGCATCCATGTCGGAGATCACGCCAGCCTTGATGCCGCGCGACTTCTGATGGCCGATACCGAGGATTTCGATGCTGTGGGTCCGTCCCGACAGCACTTCGGAACCTTCAACAGGCGTCAGCCGGCCGATCATGCAGACCACCTTCGACGAACCGATATCCAGTACGGTCACGATGCTGACACGCTTGGAAGACAGCGGCTTGAGCCGTGGCAACATGGAAGATGGGCGGAACAGGCTCACGATTTATGCCCCGCCTTGATCAGCTTTGCACGGCCTTCAAGAGCCTGCTTGCGACGGTCATAAGAGGCTTCGCTGAGCCGCAGTGTCACCCGGTCCTCGAGCCGCAGGTCAACAGTCGTGATGTCGCGCGACAGCACATCGCGG
>CAXBIE010000022.1:0-56949 GCA_963975635.1 uncultured Hoeflea sp.
GGCGATGTAATCGCCCATCGGGTTGCCTTGCAGAAAGTCGCCATTGTCGACCAGAATCGAGTTTTCAGCCTCAGAACGGATCTGATCGATGATCGACGCGGTACGGGCGAGGCCCATGGTGTCATTGGGTTTGTCGCCGTAATAATCATAGGCGAACACATGGACATGCAGGTCGGTGGTTTCCATGATCCGCAGATGCGCCTGATTGGCATTGGCTCTGGCCGTAAAGGGATGCACCATGACGAGCGCGCTGGTGGCGGCAAGGCCACCCAGCAGGGATCGCCGCGAGATTGGATGCAGCATGTCGAAATTGCGTTGGCCGTTCATGGACTTTCTCCCTGCGATTGACCTAAAAAGGATACATGGCGGGTCTGCCGATGCGCATCCGCATCCGGGCCTTTTGTCACCCTTGGCGACAAGGCATAAATTGCAAGTGTGATCCCGACATGACACTTGTGCAACCGAATTCAGCAGTGGTGCTGTGCGGGCCGGGGGTGTTCGGTACACGTCGGCATCCGGTTTGTTGCGAACGTGAGGAGTATGGCATGGCAGGTATTATGAACAGCATCCGCAATTTGTTCGGTGGAGGGGCAATGTCCAAGCCACCGCAGGCTGCCAATGAGCCTGATACCTACAAGGATTGTCTGATCTATGCCGAGCCGATGGCGGAAGGTGGACAGTGGCGGCTGGCCGGACGCATCGTCAAAGGCGATGGAGAGGCTGCAAAAGAGCACAAGTTCATACGTGCCGATATTTTTTCAAGCCGCGATGAGGTGGAAGCCGCGACCTTGCGCAAGGCCCGCCAGATTATCGATGAGCAGGGGGCTGCGCTGTTCAGGTAGATGTGCGGTGGAGCGACTGACGCGCTTGGGGCGATGTCACAACAAAACGGCGCGAAACCTGATGGGGCCGCGCCGTTTTGTGTTTTCGATCTACCTGCAGCGCCGCGCATCCGTTTGGATGCGCAAAGACACTGTCATACATGCAATCGGGCCGATCGATTTCAGTCGAAGCTGACGTCGTTGTCTTCCAGATAGACGTTGCTGGCCTCGCAGATGTCGATGCTGATCGGCTCATCAAGCACTTCGCCGCCGCCATCGCCGACCCATCCGACCTGCAAGACCTGCTCGCAGGGGCCGGAATTGGCATGAAAGCGGGCTTCGGCGGATTCGCCAGGACGGACCTGGATGGACAGCCAGTTGGTGCTCCAGCTGTCGCCGTCGTCTTCGCTTGTGTAAAAGCCCGAGACAACATTGGTTTCGGTGTCATTGTGAATGGTGAATACGCCATCAGCGCCGGTGCCGGCAAAGGCGCCCGTTGCGGTGATGGCAGCGGTAAACAGAAGTGCCGCGGATGTCTTGATGAGTGTCATGGGCTTCTCCCCCTGGTGACGTCGTCGTCCCTGGCTCATTCGTAGCGGCAAGGCATCGAACGGTCCAGTGGAATCAGGGGTATATACATGCGCTGCTTGCGGCGCTCATGGAGCCGTTGTAGCGGCATCCTCGCGCTTGGCTATCTTGTGGTTGTCTTCGTTGCTTCCTGCCTTCCAGTAGCTGGAAATGTAGAGATTGGAGCTGTCGAGACCGCGTTCGCCCCGGAAATACTCTCGCAATTTGCGCATGCTTGAGAACTCGCAGGCCGCCCACACCGACGGATTGCCATCCTGCCAGGGCAGGCTCCTGATTCGCTCGATCAGAAGACCGCTGTCATGGCCGGGCCGGGGATTGATCACCCACTCGATGGCAAGATGCGGCGGCTTTTTGAGATCCTGGATGTCCGCCTCGTCCATGACCTCGATCACGGCGGTGCCGCGCGCCGTGTCGGGCAGCAGTTCAAGATTGCCGGAGATCGCGGGAAGGGCGGTCATGTCTCCGACCAGCAAGTACCAGTCCGCATTGTCATGCACGAGTTTGCGCGGTCCCGGGCCGCCGACCATGATGGTGTCGCCGGCCTGCGCGTTCATTGCCCAAGCAGTGGCAGGTCCGCACTCTTCATGCAGGGCGAAATCGACGTCGATCGTTTCCGCGTGGTGTGTGCGCACGGTGTAGGTGCGGACCACGTCGCGCCCGCTGGCGGCGTCCGGAAGCCGGAGCTTGATATAGGCGCTGGTCTGGTCTTCGGGAAACCCTTCCAGCCCGGCTCCGCCAAGTGTGACCCGCAGCATGTTCGGCGTCACTCTCTGTTTGCCGATGACATCCAGTTCGCGTGGTTCGGGACGGGCCATGGTCGTTTTCCTTCAAGTCAGCTTCGTCAGAGTTATCTAACAGGTCTGATCGAAATTAACATGAGTTTTTTTGTCATGTATCACCCCAGCCCGACATTGGGCCGGTCGATGATCTCGCGCAGGGCGAAACTCGAGTTGATCTTGACCACATGGGGAAGGGCCGACAGCCAGTCGCGGTGGATGCGTTCATAGTCCTCGAGATCGCGAGCTGCTACGCGCAGGATGTAATCATACTCGCCACTCATCAGATAGCAGACCAGCACATTGGGACAGAGTTTCACGGCTGCTTCGAATTCGGACAGGGTTTTGGCGAATTGGCCGGACAGCGAAATATGGACAATGGCGATCATCCGGTAATCAAGCGCCTTGTGGGAAAGCCGCGCGTGATAGCCTTTGATGACGTCGGATTTCTCGAGAATATCGAGACGGCGCGAGCATGCGGATGCTGACAGGCCAACCCGCTCGGCGAGCGCCGCATTGGAGATTCTCCCCTCGCTCTGGAGCGTTTTCAAAATGGCGATATCGAGTGCATCAAGCTCATGCATGTGAAGAATATCCGAAATAAGTGGCCATTTGCGCAAGATTATTCGAATTTCGTGATTTGGGCAAGGATGGTTCGCAAGGACATTTCGATACAGCGATGTTTCAATCGGCTGCATTGAAACCCCAGATGACGCTGGCAGCGTCATTCACCGCCGGAGGAAACATCAATGCGCGTCGGCTGCCCCAAGGAAATCAAGAACCATGAATATCGTGTTGGCCTGACGCCGGGCGCGGTGCGTGAATATGTGGCGCATGGCCATGATGTGATCGTTGAGACCAAGGCAGGCATGGGCATCGGCGAAGACGATGCAGCCTACCAGGCCGCCGGTGCCACGGTAGTTGGCAGCGCCAGGGAAATCTTCGAGCGTTCCGATATGGTGGTCAAGGTCAAGGAACCGCAGCCCTCCGAGTGGGCGCAGCTGCGCGAAGGTCAGCTTCTCTACACCTATCTGCACCTGGCTCCGGATCCCGAACAGACCAAGGGCCTGCTGGCTTCGGGCTGCACCGCAGTGGCCTACGAAACCGTGACCGATGACCGCGGGGGTCTGCCGCTGCTGGCGCCGATGTCGGAAGTGGCCGGACGCCTGGCCATCCAGGCTGGTGCGACCTCGCTGCAGAAGGCAAATGGCGGACGCGGTATTCTGCTCGGCGGCGTTCCGGGCGTGCTGCCCGCCAAGATCGCCGTTATCGGCGGCGGTGTGGTTGGGCTGAACGCGGCGAAGATGGCTGTCGGCCTCGGGGCAGACGTGACCATTCTTGACCGCTCGCTGCCGCGCCTGCGCCAGCTCGACGACATTTTCAACGGCCGTATCCACACCCGCTACTCGACCATTGAAGCGCTGGAAGACGAAGTGTTTTCGGCGGATGTGGTGATCGGCGCCGTGCTGATCCCGGGTGCTGCCGCGCCAAAGCTTGTCACCCGCGAGATGCTGTCGGGCATGAAGAAGGGCTCTGTCATCGTCGATGTCGCAATCGATCAGGGTGGCTGTTTCGAGACCTCGCACGCTACCACCCACGCCGAGCCGACCTATGAGGTCGACGGTGTCATCCATTATTGCGTCGCCAACATGCCGGGCGCCGTGCCGATCACGTCGGCGCATGCGCTTAACAATGCCACCCTGTCTTATGGCCTGATGCTGGCCGACAAGGGGCTCAAGGCCATTGCCGAGGACCGTCACCTGCGCGCCGGTTTGAATGTGCACAAGGGCCGTATCACCAGCCGCCCGGTTGCCGAGGCGCTGGGCTATGAACTGGCCGATATGGAGCAGGTGCTGAAAGTCGCCTGATGACGGTGTCAGGGCTTACATGGCATTGAATACAAACCCGCCGGTTGGTCGATCCGGCGGGTTTTACGTCAGGCCCGTTCGATCCGGCACTGATAACAGTTCATGTGTGATGAGCGCATGTGGACATAAGCGACATCGTCACGGGCAAGCAGGCCGATCGCGGTTTCTTCGATCCTGTCAGGCGTCACCACTTCAGCTGCGCTGTAATTGATCCAGCCGGTGTCTCGATATCCCCGAAGAATGTATCCTCGGCCATGGCTGAACATCGGTGCCGGCTTGGCCGAGTCCGGAGCACGGACGCATTCGTCCGCATGCAGGAATATCGGTCCCGTTTCGGCATAGGGCTGGGCTGCCGGAAACGGGCAATGGGCCAGGATGAGGTATTCCCTGCCTTTTTCGACCGGCTTCAGACAATGCCGGCAAGGTATGGCTCCGCCATCAGATACGGCGCGCTGCGGGACCTGGCCGTTCGCATCCCTGCCGCCGTGCTGAAGCTGATGCGTGATGGTGGTGTCGAGGGCTACAAATCGAATGCTCATTGGAGGTGCTCCTGATGGTTGTTGCACCTCCTGATCTCATTTAGCCGGCGCCGTCCGCCACCCGTTTCCAGCCTCGTGATGCTATTGTTTGCCCGAAGGCGGAGCTTTCACCATGGTCAGGATTTCCTCATCCGACAGCGGCCGGATGATGGCCCCGTTCTGGCTTACCGGCTCGAATCCCATTTTCTGGTAAAGCGGCAGCGCGGCGGGGTGATCGAGCGTGTTGGTCGACACGATGACGCTGGCAGGGGTTGTGGACCAGGCGGTGCTCAGCGCCTGGCCAAGCATCCATTGCCCGAGGCCGCGTTGGCGCACATGCCCCATCAGGCCGAAATAGGACAGCTCAACCGTTGAGTCGTCGATATCCGATAGTTCGAAAAAGCCGGCCGGCGCGCCATCAACGCTGAGCACGAATATCCGCGTGGTCTTTGCGTGAACGATTTTTGATAGCTCTGCGTCGGTCAAGCGCAGCCGCGTGACCCAGTGCCATTCCCGACCGACCTGCCATTGCAAATACCGGTAGAAATGCAGCGGTATGTCGGTTGCCTTCATCAAGGTTGCGTGGAGATTGACCGGCAGCGGCGTGCTGGTGCGGGGCAGGCGCGTCATTTGCAGATGCGTGACCGTTGCCTTGAGAGATTTTGGTTTTGCCGGCTTTGCCATCTCAAGCGTCTCCCGTGACGATTGGCGTGTCATCACGGCCACCCCATTGCGACCATGATCCATCGTAAAGCGTGGTGTTGTTGTGGCCGACAGATTGCAGCGCAAGGGTAATCACCGCTGCCGTCACACCCGAGCCGCAGGTGGTCACAACCGGTTTGTCGAGATCGAGACCTGCGGCCTCCAGGGCCTCGCGCAGCGCCGGGATCGATTTGAGCTTTCCGCCTTCCGACAGGACGGGATAGGGAACATTTCGGGCGCCGGGCATGTGACCCGACCGCATGCCCTGGCGTGGTTCTGCCTCGACTCCTGTAAAGCGTCCCGGTCCGCGCGCATCGGCAATCTGCGAACTGCCGGTTTCAACAATTGACCGCATCTCGTCAAAGCTGGTGATGGCGCCGGAATTGAGTGTCGCGCTGAAACTTGCGGGTGCCGGTTTCACCGGGGCGCCTGTCTCGGTGGGCAGGCCCTGTTTCGCCCAGTTGTCGAAGCCGCCGTCCAACACATAGGTGTTGCCTGCGCCAAAGATTCGCAACAGCCACCAGACCCGCGGCGCAGTAAACATGCCAGGCCCATCATAGACCACAATGGTATCGGTCTCGGACAAGCCGAGCGCACCGGCGGCGCTGGCGAAATCGGCCTGATTTTGAATTGTGTGCGGCAGATCGGATGCCGGATCGACTGTTTTGTCCTGATCGAAGAACACTGCGCCAGGGATCCGGCAAGCGGCATACTCAGCGGCCGCATTGCGGTTCTGGGCGGGAAGATACCAGGATGCGTCAACAATCTTGAGGCCTGGTTCACCGATCCGGGTTTTGAGCCAGTCGAAGGACACGACGAATGGACTTTGATCGGGCGCGGTGGTCATAGAATAATCCTCATGTGCGGGGGCAAGGCCTGGAGCCTGTGAATTGCTGTCCGGCTGGCATGGTATGCGATGGCCAATGCCTGCGGCAATGAGGAACGCCGGTATTACAGACAAAAACGGGCCGATGACCGGCCCGTTGCAACCCGGATTCTACCAACCTAGTAGATTGATGTGGGGTAGTAGGTCTTGGCTTCATCGAACAGGACTGCAGGAGACTGGGTGTCGGTGTCTGCATCAACCTGATCGGCGTCGTTGTCCGTATCGGCCTGGAACAGCGCTGCGGTTTGGCTGGATGATTCGCTTCCACCGGACCCTTCGGCGCCTTTTCCTGCAGCTGGAGGCGGCGGCTGGCGGTAGGTCCGATTGTTGGTTTTTTCGGTCGTCGTGTCGCTGGCAAGGAATGCTGAAACCCGATCGGAAACCGAAGTGCCCGAGCCGGTTGGTGCGACTGCATCTGTTTTCTGTGCAGCGGTCTTGTTGGTGTTCGCTGCAGGCTGAACGGGCAACGTGCTGGGCACCATTGCAGAAACCGGGTAGGAAGTGGCTTGAATGGATGGCATCAGATGGCTTTTCACTGTTCGGCTCGAAACCGGAGTGGCCTCGATCACGGCGTTCATTCACAGGCCATGAGGAGCAGGGCCCTTCTGGCGCAAGCCGATACTTACAGTGGTCGATTTAACGAGCTGTAAAACGCATCTTTAAAATTGTCTGAATAGGTCACGATCGCTCGGAGTCATCGAAGATCCAGGTGCCGGTCCGATTTGGCAGCGGGCTGGTTCCGGGGCGCTCAGGCAGGAAGCGGGCCGAAGCGAATGCGGAACCGGCGGTTTTCCTTGCCTTTTTTCTCGATCTTGCCGATGTGGATCTCACCGACTTCGGCGGTTTCACCGACATGGGTGCCGCCACAGGGCTGGCTGTCGATGGATGAGTCTTCACCGATGCAGACCAGGCGGATGTCGCCCTGTCCGCGGGGCGGGCGCACATTCTTGGATTTGATCAGGCCCGGGTTGGCGTTGAGGTCGTCTTCGGAAATCCATTGGTTGAAAATCGGATGATTGGCATTGACCAGTTCCATCAGTCTGGCCGTCACCTCGGCCTTGTCGATGGTGTCGGTCATGTCAAAATCTATGCGGCTGTCGGTTTCGCTGACAGAGGCACCGGTAATCGGGTAGGGGCAGACCACTGAAAGAAGATGGCAGGCGGTGTGCATGCGCATCAGCCGGTAGCGCCGGTCCCAGTCGATGTGCTGCACGAGTTTCTCACCAATCTCAGGCACTGCCTGATCCGGAGCCGGAACGAGAATGATCTCGGCCTTGGTGTCGCCGGTGACCGTGCCTGCGATCTCGATCCTGGTGCCGTCCTCGCGCTCGAGAAATCCCGTGTCGCCGGGCTGGCCGCCCGACGTTGCGTAAAAACAGGTCTGGTCAAGCAGGATGCCGCCATCCTCTCTCACTCCGGTGACATGGGCTTCGACGGTCGAGAGATAGGCGTCTTCAAGAAAAAGGGCGGTCATTGGGGCTCATTCGGTGATGTAAGGTACGGAAATGTCGCTCTCGCGGGTCAGCCATTCGGGCACCGGCAGATCCTTGGACGCGAGAAACTCCGGATTGAACAGCTTCGACTGGTAGCGGTTGCCGTAATCGCACAGGATGGTGACGATGGTGTGCCCGGGCCCCATTTCGCGGGCCATGCGGATGGCTCCGGCGACATTGATGCCGGAGGAGCCGCCAAGGCAGAGGCCTTCGTTCTCGAGCAGATCGAACACCAGCGGAATGGCTTCGGAATCAGGAATGTTGAACGACATGTCGGGCGTGAAGCCTTCGAGATTGGCGGTGATCCGCCCCTGGCCGATGCCTTCGGTAATCGAGCCGCCCGAGGATTTCATCTCGCCGGTGGTGTAGAAACTGTGCAGGGCGGCGCCATCGGGGTCGGCAAGGCCGATCTTGACCGATTTCGAATAGCCGCGAAGGCCCTCGGCGACGCCGGCAAGGGTGCCGCCGGAACCGACCGCGCAGATAAAGCCATCAACCTTGCCGTCGGTGTCGCGCCAGATTTCCGGAGCCGTGGTTTTAACATGGGCCTGACGGTTGGCGACATTGTCGAACTGGTTGGCCCAGATCGCGCCTCGGGGATCGGATTTGGCGATCTGCTCGGCAAGCCTGCCCGACAACCGTACGTAATTGTTGGGGTTGCGATAGGGCGCTGCAGGGACCTCCACCAGCTCGGCGCCAAGCAGACGCAGGGCATCCTTCTTTTCCTGGCTCTGTGTTTCGGGGATGACGATGACGGTCTTGTAGCCCAGGGCGCGGGCAACCAGCGCCAGTCCGATGCCGGTGTTTCCCGCCGTGCCTTCAACAATTGTTCCGCCCGGGCGCAGAAGCCCCTTGGCTTCGGCGTCGCGAATGATCTCCAGCGCGGCGCGGTCCTTGACGGACTGGCCGGGATTGAGAAACTCGGCCTTGCCAAGAATTGTGCAGCCTGTGGCCTCCGACGCGGCGTTGAGGCGGATGAGAGGCGTGTTGCCGATGGCGTCGAGAACCGAATTGATGGCTGGCATGGTTTTTCCTGTTTTTGGCTGTGGAGTCACAGGCTACATGAGACTAGGCAGCCCGTTCTGGCTTCTCAAGGGGGCTGATGCAAGAAACCCGATCTCCCGCTGTCTGAGTATAAGGGAAAATTTGCCTTCAAACGGCAAAAATGAGAAATGGCATGATCGGGTGATCCGTATTGCGCCAGCGGGCGTAAGGACTAAGACTTGGAATCGAAATGAGCGGCTGTATCCCGTATCCGCGTGGAACGTCCGTTGAATTGGTGGAAAGCTTGATACGCATGGTGCGTGAACACATCGACACGATTGACTCTCTTCTGGCCCGCTACGTTGCCGGAACTCTTCCGACCCCGGCGCGGGTTCTGGTCGAAGCACATCTGGAATTGAAGCCGGACAACCGGATCAAGGTCGCAAATCTTGAGGCGATGGCCGGTCTGGAGCTGTCGGCAATTGATCCTGTAGCGCTTGATGACCGTGACGCAATGCTCGCTGCTGTCCTGGGCTCCCGAATGCCTGAGTCGTCCGGTCTGGTGCAGCAGAGTGAAGCGAGAATATTTCCCAAGGCGCTTTATGATTTTGTCGGGTTCGATGCTGACGATGTTCCCTGGCGGACACGGATGCCGGGGTTCAAGGAATATGAGCTTGGCGACATCGAGGGATGTCACGTCAATCTGTTCTGGATCAAGCCGGGCAGAACCGTGCCGGCCCACACGCACGAAGGCAGTGAATTGTCGCTGGTTCTTGATGGCGCCTTCAGCGATGCGCGCGGGCATTATGGCCGCGGTGATATTTCGGTGGCGGACGATTCCGTCGATCACCGGCCGAGCGCCGACACGGGGCGGCCCTGCATCGGTTTTGCAGTGATGGACGCACCGCTGAAGCTGACCGGCTCGTTCCGGCAATTGATAGGCGACATCATCGGCTGAACCGCGATAGCGTTTGAGAATCTGAACCAACAGGCCGTCTGGAACGTATGATGTTCCAGACGGCCTTTTTGATTGGAGACACGCATGAGCATTTTTACCGCCACGCCAGCCGATGGATCAGCCTGGGTGACCGGTGCCTCGAGCGGTATCGGCAAGGCCTTGGCACTGGACCTGGCAGGCGAGGGGTACACCGTCCATGTCACGGCGCGCAGCGAAGATGCCCTGAACGAGCTGGCGAAGCAGTCCGACGGGCTCAAGGGGCGCATCATCGCCGCTCCGGGCGATGTCACCAACCCGCAAGCGATGGCGGAAATCGTCAGGCAGATTGATTTGGAAGGCAATGGGCTTGCGCTTTCTGTGTTTAACGCCGGCGTCTATCTCCCGGTTCACGGTGAAACCCTCACGGTTGAGGATTTCGACAAGACCTTTGCCGTCAATCTGTCCGGCGTGGTCAATGGTCTGGTTCCGGCGATCGACCACATGAAAGCTCGCGGTCGGGGACAGATCGCCATTGTGTCATCGGTGACCGGTTACGGCGGAATGCCAACAAGTGCGGCCTATGGCGCGACCAAGGCGGCGTTGATCAACATGGCGGAAAGCCTGAAATTCGATCTCGACAAGTTTGGCGTGCGAATCCAGGTGATCAATCCCGGATTTGTCGATACGCCGGCAACGGCGGACAATGCGTTCGAAATGCCGGCCTTGCTGCAGCCCGACGAAGCGGCCCGGCGGATAGCGCAAGGGCTCAAGTCCGGTTCTTTCGAGATCACCTTCCCGCGCCGCTTCACCTATGTGCTGAAAGCGCTGCAGTTTTTGCCATATCCAGCGTATTTCTGGTTGATGAATGCCGCAACCGGCTGGAAGAAGCGGCCGCTGGAAAGCCGCTGATCCGGAGTCAGGCGGTCTCGATGCGGTTGCGCAGTGACTTTTGCGCGGCTTCATCAAGCGGGAAATTCCACATGATGGCGACGCTGACGAGCTTCGCAGCAATCGGCACCCAGGCATAGGCGATGGCCAGAGCTGTTAATCCTTCCGCGGACACCTCGTCTGCGCCGGGATCGAATCCCAGCAACGCCAAAGCCGGGAATATGACCCCGACACCACCGGCCAGCGACAGCTTTGTCGACAGGCTCCAGGCAGCAAAATAGATGCCGGAACGCTGCTCGCCGGATGACGCCGTATCCACATCGATGACGTCTGCCTGGATCGCCGGCGGCAGGGAAAGATCAAAGCCGAGCAGCAGGCCGGTCACTCCGCAGATTGCAGCAAAGGCGATGAGCGAACCTTCGGGCAGGAGCGGCGCCGGGGCGAAGGCCGCGCATGCGGCGAGCATGGCGTAGCACCAGGCCCGGTGCTTACCGACGCGGCGGGCTGCCCATGCCGCCAGCGGCACGCCGGCAATGGCGCAGAGAAAATAGAAAAACAGCAGCGGACCACGCGCATCCGGCAGACCGAGGCGCGCCGAAACAAAATACAAGAACAAAGTCGCAGGGATGCCGTTGGCAAGCCCGTTGAGGAAAAATGCTGCGATGAGGCGGACAAACGGCCGGTTGCCGGCGAGATGAGCCAGTCCGGATTTGAAATCGACGCGCATGCGTGAATGTTCGGCCGGTTCCGGCGTGGCGAAGATCGCCACCGCACCCAGCAGCGGCAGACCGATCAAGATACCAAGGCCGAGGACCGCCAATCCGTGCAGTCCGCCTGCCTGATCAAAACCAACGGCAAAGGGCAGGGCGATGGCAATCAGCGTTCCAACCAGGATCAGCCCCTCGCGCCAGGCGGTGATCCGGGAGCGGCCATGGTAATCGGTCGCCAGTTCGGCGCCCCAGGCCGAAAACGGTATCAGCGCGGCGGTGTAGCCCAGTGACAGCAACAGACCCCAGACCACCAGCCACAGGGCTGACGCGTCCACCGGCGGCCAGAACAGCATGAAGGCGGAAATTGCCGTCAGCGGCAGGCTGATGGCGAACAGGGTGCGGCGGCGGCCGAAGCGGGGCCGGAACCGGTCCGCAGCCCAGCCGATCAGCGGGTCGTTGACCGCGTCGAAAATCCGGACAAGCAGCAAGGCAAAGCCGACCGATGCGAGAGAGAGCCCAAGCGTCTCGGTATAGAAGGTCGGAACCAGCACATAGAGCGGCAGTGTGAGGGCTGCCAGTGGTATGGCCGGCAGCGCATAGGCGATGATGTGCGGCAAAGCGATTTGCCGGGATGCTGTCTGCTGATCGGAGGCTAGGTCAGAGCGTGGGGCCAATTTTGTACCCGGTGGTTGGCCAAAACCCCGTCACTGCTATCCGCGCGAGTTCAGCTGCAGACTTCATACGCCCGCATCGCCGAAACGGTTCACCCTGCCGAGCATGTGGCTCGGCAGGGTGAACATGACGATATCGGCTGTTCAGCTGTAAACCACCTGCCGGACGTTGATATGTCCTGAGCGGAAACCGGCCTCGCAGTAGTACATGTAGAACTCCCACAGCCGTTTGAAGCGGAGGTCAAAGCCCATCGGCTGAACCTCGTCCCAGACGTTCCAGAAGCGTTCCCGCCACTCGGCGAGGGTTCGGCCGTAGTCAGGGCCAAAGGCACGGTGGCCGACCATCTCGAGACCGGCCGCTTCGCCCAGTGATGTCAGATGGTTTTCGGTGGGCAGCATGCCGCCGGGGAACACATAGCGCTGGATGAAATCCGGATTGGCGCGATAGGTTTCGTAGGCTTCCGGCTTGATTGTGATGATCTGCAGGCCGGCCTTGCCGCCCGGCTTGAGACATTCACGCACCTTGGAGAAGTAGGTGGGCCAGTATTTTTCGCCGACCGCCTCGAACATCTCGATCGAGACAACGCCGTCATACTGACCGGTTTCGTCACGGTAATCCTGAAAGCGGAACTCGACCTTGTCGGACAGGCCTGCTTTCTCGATGCGTTGCCGGGCGAAGGCAAGTTGCTCTTTGGAAATGGTCAGCCCTGTGACCCGGCAGCCGATTTCGCTTGCCGCGTATTCGGCGAACCCGCCCCAGCCGCAGCCGATTTCGAGAACGTGATCACCGGATTTCAGACCTGCCGCCTGGGCAAGTGCCCGGTATTTGGCGGTCTGCGCGCTTTCCAGATCATTGGCGCCATCACTGTAGAGCGCTGACGAGTAGGTCATCGTCTCGTCGAGCCATTTCGAATAGAATTCGTTGCCGAGGTCGTAATGGGCGGAAATGTTCTTCCTGGCCTGGCCGCGGGAGTTGGATCTGAGCCAGTGGCGAACCAGTTCAATGACGCGGGCAATACCGCGTGCGCCACCGGCCAGCGTGTCGCCAACTTCGACATTGACCAGAAACAGCTCGAGAAATGCCGTCACATCGGGGCTTTCCCAATCGCCATCGATATAGGATTCCGCCACGCCGATGGTGCCGCCGGTGAGGGCGCGATGCGCAAGGTTCCAGTTGTGCAGAATCAGCGTTGCCTCCGGCCCGTCCGCGCGGCCTTCGATCAACACGGTGCGGCCGTCCGGCATGCGGATCGAAAGCCGTCCGTGCCCCATGTGCAAGAGCCCGCGCAATGCCATCTTGGCCTTCGCCGGGAGCCCGCGCAAATAGGTCGACAAATTGTCCGTCGACAGCTTCTCTACTGATTGATGTTCATTCCAGGTGGCTTCAGTCTTCATGAGCGCAGCCTCCTCCGTATCGCCAATGGTTCATCCGTCACGGTCTTGCCACCTGACGTTCGAACTTTCCCTGATCGCGAAAGCTCGCACTGGGAGGCGGCGCCGGGCGCGGCACGTAACGCATCCCTTTGAGCCACAATTTAAGCGCCTCGTAGTGGATGCCGCCGACGATTTTCCACGTCAAAAATGGAATCTGCAAGAGGCAGGCCAAAATTGATTCGGTCGACATAGCCCGCCGGCTGCCGTTGTAGGTGGCCGCAAGCAGCGGGCCGGACTGGTCGGTTTCCAGAATCCGCCACTTCAACTGTTCTGCGGGAAGGTTCATGCGGAAATTGTACCGCGCTTCCATTTCGACAAAGGGCGACACATAAAAAACCTTGGAGCGGCTCTGGCGAATACCGGCCGGCGTGATGTCGCCGTCTTCGACCTTGCAGACATATGTGTGGTTCTCGCCAAATGTGTTCCTCACCTCATAGATCAGGGCCAATGGCTGCTCATTCCGGTCATAGGCGTAGTAAACCGACAAAGGGTTGAACACGTGGCCAAAAATACGTGGATAGCACGCCAGTTCAACCCGCGCCGCCGGCTGCTCGACGCCCGCTTCGGCAAGCAGCGCGTCGATGTATTTGCGGAGCGACGTTTGTTCCGTGCCGCGCAGATGGTCGGCTTCGTAAAAGGACATGACGTTTCGCCGGTTGACCGAAAACAGCGGCGACAGGCGATCAGCCTCGGCAAGCCGGTCGAGATTAATCAACAGGGAAAAGACCTTGTAGCGGAACCGGTGGCCAACCGGCTTCATGCGCTGATGCATGACATCGCCGGCATACAGGCAAGCGGAGGCCTGGTTGATGGTCTCACCGGGCACAGCATCCTTGTTCAGGACCGCGGTCATGGTCATGCTGCCAATTCCGGAGATTGCGCGGCGTTCATGCGCCAGGGGAGGGTGGCGCCAAGCGCTTCGGCGGCCAGAATGCCGGAGGTCAGCCCATCTTCGTGGAAGCCGTAGCCTGTCCATGCACCGGCGAAATAGGTGTTGTTGTCACCCTGGATCTCTCGCAGCCGGGCCTGAACCTCCATCGCATCGGTTCCGAACTGCGGATGATCGTAGCTGTACTCGCCAAAGACAAGTTTGGGATCCGGCTCGCGGTCGGGATTGAGAGTGACAAACAGGGGTTTGGAAGGATCGATGCCCTGCAAGCGGTTCATCCAGTAGGAGACGGCAACATTGGCATCACTGCTTTGATCTGACGAACGTAAGTAATTCCAGGAGGCCCAGACCTTCTTGCGGGTTGGCATCAGCCGGTCGTCGCGATGAAGCACCACCCGGTTCGGGCTGTAGGGAATCGCGCCAAGGATCGATTTTTCCTCGTCTGTCGGCCGGTCGAGAATGCGTAACGCCTGATCTGTATGGCAGGCGAGAATGACCCGGTCATAGGTCTGCGTGGTGCCTGTGGTGTCGAGGATATCGACGCCATCGGCGCTTCTGCGGACAGAGACGACACCGGTATCAAGCCGGACCCGGTCGCCCAGCGGCGCCAGCAGTTTGGTCAGATAATTGCGGCTGCCGCCTGTTACCGTGCGCCATGTTGGCCGCTCCAGGTAGATGAGGCGATGGTTTTCAAAAAAATTGACGAAATAGGTGGCCGGGAATTCCATCATTTTCTTGGCCGGCGTCGACCAGATGGCGGCGGCCATCGGCACCAGGTAATTGTTCATGAAGCCCGGGGAGAAGCCGCGCCAGTTGAGGTAATCGCCAATCGAGCGGGCAGCCAGATGACCCTGGGCGCGATCCTGCAGGCAGATCTTGTTGAAGCGCAGGATTTCGCGCAGCATCAACAGGAAGGATGGCCTCAGAAGATTGCGTTTCTGGGCGAACAGCGTCCACAGATTGTCGCCACCCCATTCCATCTTGCCGTGATCCAGCGACAGGGCAAAACTCATGTCGCTGTCATGTGTCTTGACGCCAAGATGCGCGAACAGTGCCGTCAGATTGGGATAGTTCAGCTCGTTGTAGACAATAAACCCGGTGTCGACGGACACCGGAGTGCCTTCATAATCGATGTCGACCGTGGCGGTATGACCGCCGGCGCGTTTGCCGGTTTCATAGAGCGTGACATCATGCAGATCACGCATGGCCCAGGCAGCCGAGGCGCCGGAAATGCCGGAGCCGACGATGGCGACCTTCAAGCGTTTCGGCCCGGTGGTGACTGGAAAGGCGTTCAGGTGAACGTTCATGCGGCTTCCTTGATCTGCTGATAGGCAGCCAGTGCGCGGTCGCGCGCCAGCTTGTGGTCGACAATCGGGTGAGGGTAGGTGTCGCCGAGGCGGACGCCGGCAGCGGCCAGAACCTGCTCCGGTGCAGCCCACGGCTTGTGGATGAATTTCTTCGGCATCTGCGCCAGCTCGGGGATAAAGCGGCGGACGTAATCGCCCTCGGCGTCGAACTTCTCGCCTTGCAGCACCGGATTGAAGATCCTGAAATAGGGAGCCGCGTCTGCGCCGGAGCCCGCCACCCATTGCCAGCTGGCCGCATTGGAGGCGGGATCCGCATCAACAAGCGTATCCCAGAACCAGTCTTCGCCCTTGCGCCAGTCAATCAGCAGATGTTTGGTCAGAAACGAGGCGACAATCATGCGGACACGGTTGTGCATCCAGCCGGTCTGCCAGAGCTGACGCATGCCGGCATCAACCACCGGATAGCCGGTCAGTCCTTTCTGCCAGGCATCAAGTGACTTCGAATTGTCGAGCCACGGAAAATCATCGAATCTGGGATTGTGATTCTTCTCGGGCAATGCCGGGTTGTTGACCAGCAGATGCCAGGCAAATTCGCGCCAGCCAACTTCCTTGCGGAATTTGGTCCGGTCTGCGGGCGCTGCATCATTTTCGGTGCTTTTCAGCGCTTCGAAAATCTGCGCCGGTGTGATCTCGCCAGTGGCCAGGTGCGGGGACAGGCCCGAGGTGGCGTCGACGCCGGGAATATCGCGCCTGTCGTCATAGCCCTGCATTCTGTCTTCGATGAAATCAGACAACCGCTCATGGGCACCGGTCTCCCCGGGCGTCCATGCCTCCGCCAATCCACCCGACCAGTCGGGTCTGGTTGGCAGCAGCCCCCAGCTGTCGAGGGGCTCGCCGGGGAGGCCGGAAAGATTGGCGTATAGGGTCAGGGATTCGGGGGCATCAAGCGGCTGACGGTTTTCGACGTCGGGCTCGAGCGCCCGCCAGAACGGGCTATAGACCTTGTAGAATGTGCCGGAGTCGGTGCGCAGCCTGGTCGGCTCGTGCAGCAATTGCCCGGCGAAGCTTTCCGCGATGAGGTCTTGTGCCTGAAGCTCAGCTTTCAGCGCCGAATCAGCAGCCTGAAAAGCCGGGTCATAACGTCGATTCCAGTACACCGCCGATGCCCCGGTGGTTCTGACCAGCTCCGGAATCAGATCTGCCGGATCGCCGCTGAGAAGAATGAGTGGTGTGCCAAGTCTGTCGAGGCTGAGCGAAAGGCTTGCGAGCGAGTGATGCAGCCACCAGTCCCGCGCAGCGCCTTGAGCGCGGGCCAGGCCATCGGTTTGCCTGATGTAGACGGGGATGACCGAGCCGTGCTGGGCGCCCGAAACCAGGGCTTCGTTGTCCTGAATTCGCAAATCGTTGCGAAACCAGACGATTGCCGGATCCTGTAAATGGGATGTGTCGCGTTCCATTCGATGCATTTTTTCCGTTTTGGCGAAAGTCGCCGGGCCTTTTGAACTCGTCTTACGGAACTACGATCAAGCCGGATCAAAAGTTTCACGAAAAAATGCTGATCTTTTACGGTGTTGCGGACATTCGATCCGGAACAAAAAAGACCGCAATCCCCCAAAGGGATGCGGTCTTTCTGTAATCTGGCTCCCCGGGCCGGATTCGAACCAGCGACCGATCGATTAACAGTCGATTGCTCTACCACTGAGCTACCGGGGATCACCGCGTTAAGCAGCGTGGGGGGCCTATAACAAATGCCTCTCTGATTTGCCAAGCGGTTTTTGAAGAAAATGTGTCGATCTTGCCAAGAAGGTTCCCAAAGCCCATCTGAGGATCGTATCAAGTGGGCCTTAGAAGGCCCGCATAACCGCCAAAGGCTGACCCTGCTCGATGTCGCAAAATCGTTTTTTCAATTTTCATGCGGGGCGGGGCGAAATCCACATCGGATCGAGGCTTTTGCGGCTGCCGCGCCGGGCGCCGTTGAGAATCGCACTTGGAACAGCCCTGATTGCCGGCGGCATACTCGGTTTCCTTCCCATTCTGGGGTTCTGGATGCTGCCGCTGGGTCTGCTGGTGCTGTCGCAGGACCTACCGGCAGTGCGGCGCTGGCGCAGATCACTTGCCGTCCGAATCGAGCGACGCGGGCGAAAGCGAGCTGAGCGCACGCGGCCGGATGGCGTGAACCGGGGAGACAACAACGAGTTGTAAGGAGATTTGGAGGCCTCGCCCGGAATCGAACCGGGGTGCAAGGATTTGCAGTCCTCTGCGTAACCACTCCGCCACGAGGCCTCATGCCGATCAACGACCGGACGGCTGGCAAATAGACGGAGAATCGCGGCGGCGCAAGGGGCATATTGTTCGCCGGCGCAGCTTTCTCGATGACATGTTTGGTTGAAAACCCGTAATTCGACCGCCTTGGTCCCGGTTCAGCTTGAATCTCGCGTTGCAGCGCTTTATTGAAGCGACACAACAGATGCATCGGAGAGACCGGATGGGCACCGACTATCAAGCCGCACGCCAGAAGATGGTGGACAACCAGATCCGCACCACGGACGTGACATCGCATTCGGTGCTGAAAGCGTTTTTGACGGTGGCGCGCGAGGATTTTATTCCGACTCCGCTCAAGCCACTGGCCTATATCGACACGGATATTCAGATTTCAGCTGCCGGCGAGGACGGTGTCGGCCGCTATGTGATGGAGCCGTCGCCGCTGGCGAAAATGCTGCAACTGGCGCAGATCACCCGCGATCACGTGGTGCTCGAGATCGGGTGCGGATCCGGCTACACCGCCGCGCTGCTTTCGTTGCTGGCGGGATCAGTTGTTGCGGTGGATAGCGATTCGAGCCTCGTGGACGCAGCCAGCGAGAGGCTGAGCGACAGTGGCTATGACAATGTGGCGGTTGTGACCGGCGATCTCGAAAAGGGTTACGCTTCGGAAGGTCCCTATGATCTGATCTTCCTCAACGGTGCCGTGGAGTTTGTGCCTGAGGCGCTGTTTGACCAGTTGCGCGAAGGTGGACGGCTTGTCGCGGCCATCGGTCTGGGGCTTGCTGCCCAGGCGCATCTTTTCGTCAAGGAGGGTGGCGTTGTGTCGAGCCGGCCTGCGTTCAATCTGTCGGTCAAGCCTCTGCCAGGCTTCCGCAAGGTCGAAGAATTCGTCTTCTGAACAGTGCGAAAACCGTTATTTCGGTATGCAGCCAATTGTCGCGCTGTTGCCCGTTGGCAACTTGATGGGGATTAGTGCGCGATTGTGCGGTCTGTGCGATTGCGTCTGACTGGTCCAGCGATCATATGTTGATGCAACATCATGACGGTGTCCTGCGCTCGGACCGGGCCACCGTCCTCGCGTATGCTGGAGTATGTACTCGTGTCACGTTTCAAGAATTCGCTCGCTTCAATTGCTGTCATTTCAATGATGGTGGTTGGCGCACAGCCGGTGTCGGCTGAGACAATCTACCAGGCCATGGCCAAGGCCTATGAAAACAACCCTGATCTGAATGCGGCACGCGCCGGTTTGCGCGCAACGGATGAGGGGGTGGCGCTGGCGAAATCGGGTTACCGGCCACAAGTCGGAGCGGAATTCTCGACCTCATCTTCGAATACCGAGGGGCGGGTGACCAATTCCGCAAGTGTCGGCGTCTCGATCACCCAGACACTTTTTGACGGATTCCAGACGCGCAACAAGGTTCGTGCAGCCGAAGCCCAGGTGTTTGCCGGACGCGAGAATCTGCGCGGTACCGAAATCGATATCCTGCTGGCAACCGTCCAGGCTTATGCAAACGTCAATCGGGACAACCAGATCGTCGTCTACCGCAAGCAGAACATTGCCTTCCTGCAGGAACAGTTTTCTGCAGCCCGTGCGCGTTTCGATGTTGGCGAAAGCACCCGGACGGATGTCAGCCTTGCGGAAGCCGAGCTGGCCGGTGCCAAGGCCAGCTTGACTGCTGCGGTGGCCCAGGCCAAATCCAGTGCCGCGGTTTATGCCCAGATCATCGGGACAGTCCCAAAGAACCTCAAGCCGGTTCCGTTGCCGCGGAAACTGCTTCCCGGCACGCTTGATGTGGCAGTGGCACAGGGCACGCAGGAGCATCCGGCGGTTCTGGCGGCTCTTTATGGCGTCGATTCGGCGAACTACACCGTCAAGAGTGCGGAAGGCTCATTCCTTCCGGGCGTTACGGTGTCGGGGTCTGTGTCGGAAGCCGACCGCGGCATAACCACCAGCCAGATTCAGGCCAAGATTACGGTTCCGCTGTATCAGGGCGGAGCAGCTTCAGCGACCGTCCGCCAGGCCAAGGAGCGGTTGGGCCAGCAACGCATTCTTGTTGATTCTGCCCGCCGCTCGATCGAGCAGTCGGTGGTTTCTTCATGGACCCAGATGGAAGCGGCGATCGCGACCATTGAGGCCAACAGGGCCCAGCTTTCTGCCGCAAATCTCGCGCTGAACGGTGTGGTCGAAGAGCGCCGTGTTGGTCAGCGGACGACACTTGATGTGCTCAATGCCCAGCAAACTGTGCTCACCACCAAGGAAGCCATTGCCCAGTCGGAGCGCAATGCGATCGTTGCAAGTTTCTCGGTGCTTGCCTCAACCGGCAAGCTGACGATTGACCGCCTCGGTTTGCATGTGGCCAATTACCGGCCTGAAGTGCACTACGAGGCCACCAAGGACCGCTGGTTCGGTCTGCGCACTGTGGACGGCCGCTGAGCAATCGAGCATCTGCGCATGGTGTTTCCCGCTTGACGTGAATTCCTGTGTATGAATGGCGAAGCTTCCAAAGGTGCGATTCTCAAATCAAAAGCTATGCCCTAGACTGGTTGAGTGATTCGCCGGTTGGCATGAGCCTGGCGACGAGAGTAACGGAGCGTAATCATGGGACAGGCCGGCGCACAGCGCGAACCGTCAATGGAAGAAATTCTGGCTTCCATTCGCCGGATCATTGAAAACAACGAGCCTGGACCAGATGGTCACGCAGTTGGCAATAGCGAAGCATTCGTGCCGCATGAAGCGGATGAAGAGCGCATCGACGCTGATTATGCGGAACAGGAAGCAGAGAGCCAGCGGACAGCAGCAAATGATGTGTCCGTTGCGCAGCCGGTTTCACTGGCCGATGTTGCGGCACGTGCACGCGCCACTCCGAATACCCATTTCGAGGAAGCGGCGGCACCAAAGCCAGTTGCCGAGGTCTCCGATGCGGAGCCTGGCTTTGACGACATGGCCGCCGAGAGGCTTCGGGAAGCCTTGACCGCCGATGAACCTGTTCAGGCGGCGGAGGCAACGGTTGTTGCCGATGAAGAGCCTGTGGTGGAAGAGTTGCAGGCGGAAGAGCCGGTTGAACAGCAAGCCAAGCCTGAAACCGCGCAAGTGTCGTCCGAGCATCAGGATTCTCAGCCTGATGTTGAAAGCGGAAGCCAGTTGGTGTCCCTGCAAACCGGCGAAAAGGTTGCCGCTGCATTTGGGGAGCTTGATGCTGCGATTGCCGCCGGACAGCGCCGTTCTTTTGACGAGATCGCCGAAGAGATGCTGAGGCCGATGCTGACTCAATGGCTTGACGACAATCTGCCAACACTGGTTGAGCGGCTTGTGCGGGAAGAGATTGAACGCGTCTCGCGCGGCAATCGCCGTTAAAAACATTCGCCCGAATATGTTCTTGTTGTCGCGGTGGGCTAAGTACCCGCGACAGGGCGCTTTTTTCAGTGCACTGCCTGCGGAGAACCATGAGTCTCGTCTTGCGGCCGGCGATGCGATAGAAAATTTGGCGCGGTATCTGGGCTGATCTGGAACCGATGGCGATTTGACGGCGTTCTTGATCCAGAACAATGATATGGTTTCGAGCCGGTCTACATTGCGGTGTGGACAGGATGCGCGGCTTGATGCGGGCTTGTATACCGCTTGCGGGCGATGTCTTTGTCCTGCGCGGGTCGTGTTGACTCCACCATTTCGTTCCGGTTTATGCCAATATTGTCCCTTCTGATGCAAACGGTTACCCGATAATGCTTGAAAAATCCTATGATGCCGCGGCTGTAGAGCCCAAAATTGCGACACGCTGGGCGGAGGCGAATGCCTTTGCCGCCGGTGCTGGCGCGCAGCCGGAGCAGGATTCGTTTTGCATCGTGATCCCGCCGCCAAACGTGACCGGATCACTGCATATGGGCCACGCGCTCAACAACACCTTGCAGGATATCCTGGTGCGATATCACCGGATGCTGGGTCAGAATGTTCTGTGGCAGCCGGGTATGGACCATGCCGGCATCGCAACCCAGATGGTGGTTGAGCGGCAACTTGCCCAGCAGCAGATTCATCGCCGTGAAATAGGCCGCGAAGCCTTTGTCGAAAAGATTTGGGAATGGAAGGATCAATCCGGCGGGATGATCTTCAACCAGCTCAAGCGGCTTGGCGCATCGTGTGACTGGTCGCGCGAGCGGTTCACCATGGACGAGGGGCTTTCACGTGCCGTGCTGGAAGTGTTTGTCACTTTGTACAAGGAAGGCCTGATCTACAAGGACAAGCGTCTGGTCAACTGGGATCCGAAGCTGCTGACGGCGATTTCCGACCTCGAGGTCGAGCAGGTCGAAGTGCAGGGCAATCTTTGGCATTTCCGCTATCCATTGGCCGATGGTGTGACCTACGAGCATCCTGTCTCTTATGACGAGGATAGCGACACTCACACTTACGAGACCCGGAATTACATCATTGTTGCGACCACGCGGCCCGAGACCATGCTTGGGGACACGGCTGTGGCGGTCAATCCCGAGGACAGCCGTTACCAGGGCCTGATCGGCAAGGACGTTGTCCTGCCGATGGTTGGACGCCGGATCAAGATTGTCGGCGATGACTATGCTGACGAGACGGCCGGGTCGGGTGCCGTCAAGATTACGCCGGCGCATGATTTCAACGATTTCGAGGTCGGCAAGCGGCATCATCTGAAGGCCATCAACATACTGACCAGTGATGGCCGTATGGTGCTCAAGGAGAACGAAGACTTTCTTGATGGCCTGTCGGTTGAAGGCAAGCTGATCGAGGTGATTGAAGAACTCGATGGCCTGGACCGGTTTGCCGCGCGCAAGGAAGTCGTTGCCAAGATGGACGAGCTGGGGCTTCTCGATCATATCGAGCCGCATACCCACATGGTGCCACATGGTGATCGCGGCGGTGTACCGATTGAGCCGTTCCTGACAGACCAGTGGTATGTCAATGCCGCCGAAATGGCCAAGCCTGCGATCGAGAGTGTTCGTGAGGGCCGAACCAATTTCGTGCCGAAAAACTGGGAAAAGACTTATTTCGACTGGATGGAGAACATTCAGCCCTGGTGCATTTCCCGGCAATTGTGGTGGGGACACCAGATCCCGGCCTGGTATGGGCCTGACGGTCAGGTTTTCGTTGAAAAGGATGAGGAAACGGCGCTCGACGCAGCCATCCAGCATTACATTGCCCATGAAGGGCCCTGGAAGGCGTGGGTCGAGGAGAAGCTGGAGAATTTCAAGCCCGGCGAAATCCTGACCCGCGACGAGGATGTGCTCGACACCTGGTTCTCATCGGCTTTGTGGCCGTTCTCGACGCTTGGCTGGCCCGACAAGACACCAGAACTTGCGCGTTATTATCAGACCGATGTGCTGGTGACCGGCTTTGACATCATCTTCTTCTGGGTGGCCCGGATGATGATGATGGGTCTGCATTTCATGAAGGAAGAGCCGTTTCACACGGTCTATGTTCATGCGCTGGTCCGCGACAAGGACGGGGCCAAGATGTCCAAGTCCAAGGGCAATGTCATTGATCCCCTTGAGCTGATTGATGAATACGGCGCGGATGCGCTCCGGTTCACACTGGCGATCATGGCGGCGCAGGGTCGCGACGTGAAACTTGATCCTTCCCGTATTGCCGGATACCGCAATTTCGGCACCAAGCTTTGGAATGCCGCACGCTTTGCCGACATGAATGGCGCAGTGCTGGATCCGGCGTTCGATTCGTCGTCGGCGAAGCTGACGATCAACCGCTGGATTCTGACCGAACTGACGCGAACCTCGAATGAGGTGAAAGCCGCAATCGAAACCTACAAGTTCAATGAAGCCTCGAGTGCGCTCTACCGCTTCGTCTGGAATCAGGTTTGCGACTGGTACCTGGAATTGCTCAAGCCGGTGTTCAACGGTGAGGATGAAGCCGCCAAGACCGAAGCACGCGCCTGTGCCGCGCATGTCTTGACCGAAGCGGTGAAACTTCTTCATCCGTTCATGCCGTTCATGACGGAAGAGCTCTTCGAGCATCTGGCTGGAAGCGGTGCAGGGCTTGCCTGCCATGCCGCGTGGCCGCAGCCGGTGTTTGACGATGAGGCGGCAGCTTCTGAGATCAATTGGCTGATTGATCTGGTCTCGGGTCTGCGCTCAGTCCGCGCGGAAATGAATGTTCCACCATCAGCGAAAGCGCCTCTTGTGATGGTGGGGACCAACGAGACCACCCAAGCAAGGCTGCTTCGCCACGACCCTGCGATCAAGCAGCTGGCCCGTGTGACCGACATTGTGCTGGAGAGTGCTGCGCCGGCCGGATCGGCGCAGATTGTGGTGGGAGAGGCCACAGCCTGCCTGCCGCTGGGTGATCTGATTGATCTGACAGCAGAAAAGGCCCGGCTAGAGAAAGCGCGATCGAAGGTGGCCGATGACGTCGAAAAAATCGAACGCAAATTGGCCAACGAGAAATTTGTTGCCAATGCCAAGCCGGAAATCGTTGAGGCGGAACGTGAAAAGCTGGTCGATTTGACTGGGCAAATGGAAAAATTGACTGCCGCTGTTGAACGTCTGAACCAGGCTGGTTGAGTCGATACGAAAGTGGCTGCTGATAATTAGGCGGCTCGTCAATCGGGCCGCCTTATCTGCTTGTGATGAACAGGGCACATGTTTTGGGCTTTGTGGTTGAAATCAGGGCAATTGTGGCGCAAATGCAACAAATATGTGTCTAGATACCAATTTTATGACATTTTGAGCGTTCTCACGTTTCTCCGTCATGGAAAATGGCGACTTCCTTTAAAAAATGGCAGTTTTTTGCGGGTTTCATTGTACCCTTGGCACTATCGTCGCCGGGGTGTGAGTCGCGGAGCTGTTTACAAACCCCTCAGTTTCATTACCTAATCACGTCAATGGTAAGCTTTTTTCGTCCTGGAGGGGATTCATGAACCGTGTACCTTTGAAATCGATTGTTGCCGGACTGGCCGCAAGCGTTGTGTTGACTTCATCTGCGATGGCCGGTGGGCTTGAGCGCGGCGGCTACAACATCGACCTGTTGTTTGACACATCCCGATTTGCGACGGAGGCGGTGGGTACCTATGTGATGCCGCAGCGCAAACTTAACAATGTGGTCGATAACAGTGCAGCTGACGGTACGCCCGGAGGCCCAGCCAACGGAGTGAAGGATACGGAGTACTATTTGGTGCCGCGTCTCGGCGCGAAAGTTGGCATTGGTGAGTATGTGGATTGCATGGCGGATTATAGCCAGCCTTACGGCGCGCATTCCAATCCTGGACGGAACTGGGCGGGTGCCAACTCGAATACGGAAACAGATATCGGATCCGACGGTTATGCAGCAACTTGTTCTGTGAAGTTCCAGGCAGGCAAGGGTCAGCTCAGGGTCATCGGTGGTGTCTCTCATCTGGAGGTCAGCGGTTTCAAGGAGCGCCTGACTGCGGTAATTCCACCTGCGAACGGCACCGGAATTGGTCGGGTGGTTCTCGAAGATTCAGGTATTGGTTGGCGTGCAGGCTTGGCATACGAGATACCGGAAATAGCATTTAGAGCCAGCGCGGTATATTATTCGGAAGTGCAGCTGGACAGCATCACCGGAGTTCTTGATCTCACCCAGAACCCTTTCGCACCGGGTCTCGGTGGTGCAGTAACCCCGATTTTTGGTTCGGCGACCATGCCGCAGGCTTTCGAAATCAAGGTGCAGTCGGGGATTGCCCCAGGTTGGCTGGCTTTTGGTTCTGTCAAATGGGTGGATTGGAGTGTCCTCCAGTCAATAGCACTGTGTACGACTGCAGTGGGGTGCTCTTCAGCGACTCAGGCGACTTCTCTTGATCTTTACTATCGCGATGGCTGGACTGTCACCGGTGGTGTCGGTCACAAGTTCAATGACAACCTTTCCGGCCTTGTTGCCCTGACTTGGGACAGGGGTACCGCCACAACTGTTGGAACGCAGTCTGACACATGGACGGTTGCTTTTGGTGGATCCTACACGCCCAACGAGAATGTTGAAATTCGGCTAGGTGGTGCGCTTGGTGTTCTCACATCGGGTTCTTCTTCCGATGCTAGGATCAGCTATAATTACGGCAACGATCTTGTTGCTGCACTGTCGCTGTCGGCCAAGGTCAAGTTCTGATCTGAAATTGGGTTAGTCGACTTATCAGACCCCGCCCTCGTGGCGGGGTTTTTGTTTGCAAAGAATTCATCACGCATCCGGTGAGCTGGGGGAGTTGGCTGCCTCATTTTCAAGATCTGATGTGTTCGGCTTTGAAATGGCGAAGAAATTTCGCGGAATGGAGATGCAGGAGTTCACGTAATGTGACGATTCCGCAACACTTTTTGTGAAAGCATCTGTTATGAGTTTTGCGAGGGCGCAATGTGCCCATTTCCGGCCACAAACGTGGCGCACGGCAGGAGAGGTCAGTCCCGCGGTTTGCCCGGCAGGACGACGCGTCTGAGGATTTTATGAGCGCCACACCATTCGACAAATCCAAGCTTCCAAGCCGTTACACAACGGTAGGGCCGACACGGGCACCGCACCGGTCGTTTCTCTACGCGATGGGGCTGTCGAGTGAAGAAATAGCGCAGCCGCTGGTCGGTGTGGCGTCCTGCTGGAATGAAGCGGCCCCTTGCAATATCTCGCTGATGCGTCAGGCGCAGGTGGTCAAGAAAGGCGTTGCATCGGCCAAGGGCACGCCGCGCGAATTCTGCACCATTACCGTCACCGATGGCATTGCCATGGGACACCAGGGCATGAAGGCTTCGCTTGCCAGCCGTGACCTGATTGCCGATTCGGTGGAACTGACGATGCGCGGCCATTGTTACGATGCCATTGTCGGGCTTGCCGGTTGTGACAAGTCGCTGCCAGGCATGATGATGTCCATGGTCCGGCTCAATGTGCCATCGATCTTCATTTATGGCGGGTCGATTCTTCCCGGTACTTTCCGTGGCCGGCAAATCACAATTCAGGACGTGTTCGAGGCCGTTGGCCAGCATTCGGTCGGCGATATGTCGGATGAAGACCTGCTGGAAATCGAGCAGGCTGCGTGCCCTTCGGCCGGATCTTGCGGTGCGCAATTTACCGCCAATACGATGGCAACCGTGGCTGAAGCAATCGGTCTGGCGTTGCCATATTCCTGCGGCGCGCCTGCACCTTATGAAATGCGGGACAAGTTTTGCTATGCGGCCGGCGAAAAGGTCATGGAGCTGATCGCCAAGCAGATCCGGCCCCGCGACATCGTCACCCGCAAATCACTGGAAAATGCTGCCGCCGTGGTTTCGGCCACAGGCGGGTCAACCAATGCGGCGCTTCACCTGCCGGCAATCGCACATGAGTGCGGGATCGAGTTTGATCTCTTCGATGTTGCCGAAATTTTTGAGCGGACGCCTTATATCGCCAACCTGAAGCCGGGCGGTAAATATGTCGCCAAGGACATGTTCGAGGCCGGCGGCATCCCGGTGTTGATGAAGACCATGCTTGAGCACGGCTATCTGCATGGTGACTGCATGACCGTGACGGGCAGGACTCTGGCTGAAAACATGGAGCATGTTCGCTGGAATGATGAGCAGGATGTCGTGCTGCCGGCCAACAAGCCGATCACCGCAACCGGCGGTGTTGTCGGCCTGAAAGGCAATCTGGCGGAAGACGGAGCCATTGTTAAAGTTGCGGGTATGTCGAAGCTGAAATTTACCGGCCCGGCGCGTTGTTTCGATTCTGAAGAGGATTGCTTCAATGCGGTCACAAATCGGGATTACAAAGAGGGCGAGGTCCTGGTGATCCGGTATGAGGGTCCCAAGGGCGGCCCCGGAATGCGCGAGATGCTGTCCACCACCGCGGCGCTTTACGGTCAGGGAATGGGTGACAAGGTTGCGCTGATTACCGATGGACGGTTCTCCGGTGCGACCCGCGGATTTTGCATCGGTCACGTTGGACCGGAAGCCGCGGAAGGCGGGCCGATCGGCCTGCTCGCGGATGGCGACATCATCGAGATCGATGCGGTTGCCGGTACATTGAATGTGCAGCTTTCCGATGAGGACCTGGCTGCACGCAGGGAAAACTGGATAGCGCGAGAAACCGATTATGCATCGGGCGCGCTTTGGAAATACGCCCAGACGGTGGGATCAGCGCGCTTCGGCGCAGTTACCCATCCGGGCGGAGCGAAAGAAAAGCACTGCTATGCAGACATCTAGGCTTGCCCGGACGGGGCTTTTTGGTGTTGTACTCGCCGTAGCCATGGGCTTGGGCGCGCCGGCTATGGCGCTTGATCCCAATGCCGGTGTGACGCGCGAATCGGGGCCTTTCGACCTCTTCCGGTTTGGATTTTCGGCTTACAAGAATGGCCGCAAGGACGAAGCGGTCGAAGCTTACAAATACGCTGCGGAAAAAGGCCATCCCGGTGCCCGCTGGGCGCTTGCGAATATGTATGCCTATGGCGACGGTGTGGTCGAAAACGACTACGAAGCGTTCAAGATCTATGATGATATTGCGCGCCAGGGTGTAGAGCCGGGATCGCAGGACACCGGTTACTTCGTCAACGCGCTTCTGTCGCTGGCGACTTACTATCAGAAGGGTATTCCCGGCAGCCCGGTTCAGGCCAATCTCGGCGCGGCCCGGCAACTCTATTTCCAGGCTGCGTCCGCGTTTGGTGTTCCCGAAGCGCAATACCGGCTCGGACGTATGATCCTGGAAGGCGAGGGTGGCGCCAACGACATTCAACAGGCCAAAAAATGGCTGAACCGCGCCCGGGTCAGCGGGCATCCCGCTGCGGCTGCGGTTCTTGGTAATGTGGTGTTTGAAGAGGGGCAGACGGTGCGCGGTCTGGCCTTCATGACAACGGCTCTTGAACGTTCAACCGTGTCTGACAAGGTCTGGATAAGGGCTATGCAGGAGCGGGCATTTTCGCTGGCAGATGAAGCCGACCGCCGCACAGCCATCGCTCTGGCGCAGGATATGCTGGCCAAAGGCCTGAACTGACGACGCAGCCCGGTTTGTCTGGCGGGCTTCGTCAAGCACACCAAACCATTGACGATCTGAAGAGGACACGAGGGCGGTCAGCCTTGAATGAGGGCCGCCTTTTTTGCCGTCCAGGGCGAAAGTTGCGACACCGGGCAACCGTCGGTGATCTTCTTCCAGCTTGTGTTGTTAAGATTGCGTTCGCACCGCGCGAGGTAGCGTTGCGACGAGCCAATCTGCAGGCAGATTACGCTGCCTTCCTTGACCCGTTTTCCATTGCCCAGGCATTCACAATCCTGGCCCGCGAACGCGGGGGGCGTGAACAGCCATGCGACTGTCACAAAACCGATGCCAAAGGCCAATTGCCGTGTCAGCGCGCGTTTCATCGCATCATGATGCGCCTGTTTTGGCCGTTTGACAAGGTTTGAGCACAATCGCAGTCCGAGGCGGCGTCTGCGGAGCTGGGTCAGGCAGCGAGTGAAATGGCCACGGGCACGTGATCGGACGGTTTTTCCCATCCGCGAACATGTTTTTCGACCGTGGCTGATTGCAGGATATTGGCAGCTTCAGGCGACAGCATGAGATGGTCGATACGGATACCGTTGTTCTTGGGCCAGGCACCGGCCTGATAGTCCCAGAACGTATAGGTCTCGGGTTGGTCGTTGACCGCGCGCAACGCATCGGTGAAGCCCATGTTTTCGAGCTTTCTGAAGGCGTTGCGAGATTCCGGACGGAACAGGGCATCACCTTCCCAGACCTTTGGATCATGACAATCCACCGGCTCGGGTATGACATTGTAGTCACCGGCGAGAACCAGCGGCTCCTCGAACGCCAGGCGGTCCGCTGCAAAGGCTTCAAGCCGCTCCATCCAGGACAGTTTGTAGGGGAATTTCGGGGTGTCGACCGGGTTGCCGTTGGGCAGATAGAGCGACACCACACGCAGAACGCCTTTTTCGGTCGAAAACACCGCCTCTATGAAGCGTGCCTGTTCGTCAGTGTCGTCACCGGGCAGGCCTCGGTTGACTTCATCCGGGCTTTGCTTGGACAGGATTGCCACGCCGTTGAATCCCTTTTGGCCATGGGTTTCAACGTGATAGCCCAGTGCCTCGATCTCCAGCCGGGGAAATCCCTCGTCGACTGACTTGATCTCCTGCAGGCAGGCGATATCCGGATCGCTTTCCTTGAGCCAGGCTTGGAGATTGTCGATCCGCGCCTTGACGCCATTGATGTTCCATGTGGCGATTTTCAAGGCGTGCATCCTTTGGCAAGCGATCCATTCAGGCGCGGATCAGACGGGCTGGTCAAACTGAAAAACTGGTTCCGCAGCCGCAGGAGGCAACAGCGTTGGGATTCCTGATCTGGAAGGCCTGGCCCATCAGATTGTCGACAAAGTCGATTTCCGAACCGGCCATATAAATGAGCGAAACCTGGTCGATCAGTACCCGGGCGTCGTCTTTCTCAAGCACGATGTCGTCTTCACCGGCCTGATCCGCGAGGTCGAACTTGTAGGAAAAGCCTGAACAGCCACCGCCTTCGACAGAGACGCGGAGCGCCGATTTGCCGGTCTCGGCGGAGACGATCTCCCTGATCCTGCGTGCGGCGGAATCCGAGAGTGTTACAGATGTGGTTTCAGTCATAGTACCTCCTTGCCGGGGTCAAGGTCCGGAAGAGACATGTTTCAAATCACTTGCCATATAGGTATGAAGGCGCTGGCCCAACGTCAATGCTTGGACTGAGTGAGTCGGACACTGATTGGCGCCTGTTGACGGGATAGGCATGGAAATTGACACAAAACTGCTGGGGTTTGGAACCGGGACACGTGCGCCATGGGCGGTTGACCCTTGGTCATGCCGCGGGCGGCTGGTGGTGGAGCCTGTCAGCCCGACGCGATCGGAGTTCCAGCGCGACCGTGACCGGATCGTTCACACGACCGCTTTCCGGCGGCTGAAGCACAAGACACAGGTCTTTGTCGCTCACGAAGGCGATCACTACCGCACCCGGCTTACCCACACGATCGAGGTGGCGCAGATTGCACGTGCACTTGCGCGCGCCCTGAAGCTCGACGAAGATCTGGCCGAAGGCGTGGCGCTGGTGCATGATTTCGGCCACACGCCGTTCGGTCATACCGGTGAAGAGGCGCTGGACGAGCTGATGGCCGGCGCCGGCGGTTTCGACCACAATGCCCAGTCGCTGCGTATCGTCACGAAGCTCGAGCAGCGCTACGCCGATTTTGACGGTCTCAATCTGACCTGGGAAACGCTTGAAGGCCTGGTCAAGCACAATGGCCCGCTGATCGTGGAGGGCGGCAAACCGGTGCCTGAACCAATCGCGCTTTACAATGCCGGTCACGATTTGTGGCTTGCGACCCATTCCAGCCTGGAATCCCAGGTGGCCGCGATTGCCGATGACATTGCCTACAATACCCATGACATAGATGACGGACTGCGCTCGGGGTTGATTACACTCGAAATGCTTGAAGAACTGCCGCTGATCGCCCGGCTGCTTGCCGAAGTCCGGGGGCTTTATCCAGGTCTCGAGGAACCGCGGTTGATCCACGAGGTCATGCGGCGGCAGATTACCAGGATGGTCGAGGACGTGATCAGCGTCGCCCAGGCAAATATCCAGGCGATCAAACCGCAATCGGCCGACGATGTTCGCCATGCGGGCCGGACAATGGCGCATTTTTCCGAAGAATTCGTCGAGGCTGATCGCCAGATCAAGGCGTTCCTGTACCGCCATCTCTACCGGCATCCGGATGTGATGCGGGTGAGGGCGTCCGCCACAAGGATTGTGCGTGACCTGTTTGCAGCCTTCATGGCGGATCCTTCAGCCATGGGCGACAAGCACAGCCATGCGGGGATCGAAGACCTGGCGGTTGAGCTGCGGGCGCGCAAGGTCAGAGACTATCTGGCCGGCATGACAGACACTTACGCGGTAACAGCGCACCGCCGTTTGTTTGACCATACGCCTGAATTGCGATAGGCAGCGCTCACTTGAGCGAAGGCTGGTTTCGCTCCTTGTTTCCCCGTCATATCCGGACTTTTGCCATGAATGTATTCAAGGACTTCGAAAACAGAATCAAGCTTGCCGTGCAAGCACTTGATGTCGTGCGGGAAAAGGGTGGCGAGGTCGGATTCGAACGGCTGACAGTGGAGCCGCCGCGCGATGCCGCACATGGTGATGTATCCACCAATGCAGCCATGGTTCTGGCAAAACCTCTTGGTATGAACCCGCGTGCGCTGGCCGACATGATTGCCGCGCAATTTGCTGGAGATGCCGACGTTCTGGAGACGTCTGTTGCCGGTCCGGGATTTCTGAATTTCCGGCTGACTCCGGCCTTCTGGCAAAGGCTGGCGAGAGTCATCATTCGGCAGGGTGTTGAATTCGGCCGTTCCACCTTGGGCGCGGACCGAAAGGTCAATGTCGAATATGTGTCCGCCAACCCGACGGGGCCGATGCATGTCGGGCATTGCCGTGGGGCAGTGGTCGGCGATGCTCTCGCAAATCTGATGGGCTTTGCCGGTTATCAGGTGACCAAGGAGTATTACATCAACGACGCCGGATCGCAGATCGACGTGCTGGCGAACTCGGCTTATCTGAGATACCGCGAAGCACTGGGCGAGGAAATCGGAGAAATACCTGCCGGTCTTTATCCGGGGGACTATCTTGTGCCTGTGGGCAAGGCTTTGGCGGAAGAATTCGGGACCAGCCTGAGGGTGATGCCCGAGGCCGACCGCATTGCCATCATCAAGGAGCGGACCATTGATGCGATGATGGCCATGATCCGGGCGGATCTGAAGGCGCTCAATGTCGAGCACGATGTGTTCTTCTCCGAGCGCAGCCTGCATGCCAACGGGGCAGAGCGAATCCGCCATGCGATCAATGACCTGACCTTCAAGGGCCATGTCTACAAGGGCAAGCTGCCGCCACCCAAGGGCCAGTCGCCGGAAGACTGGGAAGACCGGGAACAGACCCTGTTCCGGTCCACCGATGTGGGTGACGACATTGACCGTCCGCTGATCAAGTCCGACGGCAGCTATACCTATTTTGCAGCCGATGTTGCCTATTTCCGTGACAAGTTCGAACGTGGCTTCTCCGAGATGATCTATGTGCTCGGTGCCGACCATGGTGGCTACATCAAGCGGCTGGAGGCGGTTGCCAGGGCAGTTTCAGCGGGTGAAGCAAAGTTGACGGTGCTGCTCTGCCAGCTCGTCAAGATCTATCGCGGCGGAGAGCCGGTCAGGATGTCAAAGCGGTCGGGCGACTTCATCACGCTCCGCGATGTCGTTGATGAAGTTGGTGTGGATTCGGTCCGCTTCATGATGCTTTACCGCAAGAGTTCTGAATCGCTCGATTTCGATTTTGCCAAGGTCACGGAGCACTCCAAGGACAATCCGGTCTTCTACGTGCAATACGCCCATGCCCGGTGTGCATCGGTGATGCGGCAGGCCCTGGAGACATTCCCTGATCTGGATCTATCGCCTGAGGCTCTGGCATCGGCCGATCTGTCGGATCTCTCGCATGAAAGTGAACTGGCGCTGATTGCCAAGCTTAGCGAGTATCCGCGCATGGTCGAGGCCGCGGCATCCGGGCAGGAGCCGCACAGAGTGGCGTTTTATCTTTATGAGCTTGCGAGTCTTTTGCACGCGCACTGGAACAAAGGGCGCGATGAGCCCGGTTTGCGGTTTGTTAACGATAAAAATAGACAATCAACAATTGCCAGGTTGGGATTGGTGTACGCAGTAGCGTCGGTGTTGAAGTCGGGTCTTAAGATTACAGGAACTGATGCTCCGGAAGAAATGCGCTGAACGTCACCTTTTCCGCACAATGCTTTGGCAGTAGAGTATGCGAGAGTATGTGAGTGAAGCATGGCTGATCAATTCGAAAGCACCGCGCGGTCTGCGCACCCGGATTCCGAAGTCGATGATCCTTTGGCGGAGCTTGCCAGGATTATTGGCTACGAACGGCCATCCGAGGTGACGCCGGCTCAAGAGGAGTCTTCGGATTCTGCCGAGTTTGATCTCGAGGCTGAATTGATGCGCGAGCTCGATGTGCCTCTGGCTCCTTCCGACGAAGAGATCGACAGCATCGAAGCCGAAGAGGCGCTTGACGTGATGCTGGCCGACACCGATTTCGATCTGGAAGCCGGCGAGACCTTGCCGGAAGCCGCTCAACCTGCTTTTCACGATGAGCATGCTGACGTTCCGGTCGATGATGCACCGCAGCTCGATGAAGTCGACTTCACGAACGTCGAAGGGCGTTCGTCCGGAGAATTGCTCAGGGCAATTGAAAACGAAACGCGTTTTGATCATGAACCGGGCAGTGTTGGCGATGAGACCGGTATCGACGACGACTGGATGATGACGCTCGATGCTGATGACGCAGTCACGGGTCCCTATACCGAAGAGCAGGACGTCGCGGATCAAGGCACCCAGAGGAATGTCGCACCTGCTCCTGACGACATACAAGCGCCGGCTGCTCCAGAGGTCGCGGCACAGAATCTTGGTGCCAGCGATGTGCTTGACGATGACGTCTTTGCCGACATGGCCCGTTTTGAGCTGCCTTCGGTGCAGCGCACCGATCCGGCAGAAGCGGGTGGACCCGCTGATGCGGCGTCGCAGGTAGCACCAGACAACGGTCAGTCAGATGCGGAGATCGCCAGAGAAGCCGATGAGGCATCGCTGGACTTTGAGGAATACCTGTCCACCGAGCTTGATGTGTTCGAGCAGGAAGTGGCGATGGGTGGTAGCGGTCGCCGTGACGATCTTGACGCTGCCAAATATGTTCATGTTGCCGACAGCGATGCCGAACGGGCTGTCGAGACGGCTCTCGATGCGTTGAATGACAGTGGTCTTGATGACGAGGCTGCTGTTTTTGATGAGGCTGCCGAAGAATTGCTGGCTGCCATAGACGATGACCAGAAAAGCGGCATCGACAATGATCCCCAGAATGATGGGCAAGATCCTTGGTCCCTCGACAATATAGAAGAGGCGGCTGCCGAGGAACTCGATGAAGAGCTGGACGATATGTTCGGCTTGCCCGAACGCGCCGTTAGTACATCGTCGGAGAGAGCAGAAGCACCCGATGAGCTTGATCTCGACCTGGAGCAGCTTCTGGCCGAGAGTTTCGATGATGATGTTGAAGAAGACCGTGTCGAACCGGCGGAGGTGACTGCCACCACTCTTCAAACTGAACAAGTCTTGGAAAGCGATGACTGGTTGGCCGCGAGCCCGGCGCCTGCACAGGAGGTTTCACACGACGAAATGTCCGAAGCCTTCCGCGGACTGGCCGCAGATATTGATGAAGAGAATCCGGCGCCGGAACCTGCCGCGGCTGCATCTGTACACGCCTCTGCGCGTGCCGCAGCGGCTGAACCTGTGCAGAGTGATTGGCTCGACGGCTTCGAAACGTCTGAGCAGGGCAGCGCGCAACCAGACGAATCCGATTACTATTTTGACGCCGGTCTGATTTCGGAAGCTGATGAAACGCTCGAAGTTGTTGCCGATATTGACGTGCCTGAGCTGCACCATGACGAGCCTGTGACGGTTGAACCGGATTACGATACTGAAATTGAACGGGAATTTGCCGGCATTGCGGAACGTTCCGATGCCCACTCCGACAATGGTTCGGTAGATGGCATCGGCGCTACTCTGGGGGTAGCGGAAGGGTGGAACCGCGGCACCGCAACACCCCACGCACAGGAAGTGTCCGATGAGTACATCGCACTCGAGCGTGAACTCGGTGTTGGCGTTGATGAAAGCACTCGCACCCATGACGAAGGTTATGGTGCGGCTTTTGCGGACGGTGATTACGATATCAACGATGAGCTGGCTGTCGACCACCGTGAAGCGGAAAACCGTTCACGCGGGCCGGTTCTGGCAATTGCCGTTCTTGGAATCGCATTGCTTGCCGGATTTGGTGCCTTCGGCTGGAGCATGCTTTCGGGTGGTGAGGCTACAAATGATGGCGGGCCGCGCATCATTCGGGCCGACAAGGATCCGGTGAAGGTGCTGCCGGAAAACCCCGGAGGCGTCACCGTGCCGAACCAGGACAAGGCGGTCTATGATCGCGTCGCTGGCGGAACCGGGGCCTCAACGGGGCAGCCGGCGCTGGTGAACTCGGCCGAGGAGCCGGTGGATGTCGTCCAGCGGACGCTGGACCCGGAGATATTGCCGCTTGAAGGCCGCGCGGACTTCTCGGAAAAATCCGAGGAACGATTGTCTGCAGAGACCTCTACCGAGGACGTGGCGACAAACGGAGCTGTTGCGCCGGTGATTTCGCCGCGCAAGGTGCGCACGATGATTGTCAAGCCGGATGGATCCATCGTTGCGCGGGAAGTCGTAGAGCCTGAAGCCGCAGCTGCCGTGGAAGAAGCACCGCAGACTCCGGTATCGGCTGAGCCCGCAATCGATACACCGGCGCAAGTGGCGCAGAGTGCCGAGCCCGTCGCTGAGCCAACGGCAGCACCGGTCGAGCCTGTTGAAGAGCAACCCGAAGTGGCCGGCACACCGGTGACAGAAGGTACCATTGCACCGGTTCGGGTTGTCACCACGCAACCCATTCGGCCTGTGGCCAATGCACCTGTGCCGCAGGGGCGCCCGGCGGACCAGCCGGTCAATGTTGTCGGAACCGTTACTCAAGCTGGCCGTGTTGACGCGGCACCCGCCGTCAGCGCTGCACCGGCTGCGCCTCAACCCGTCGCGGTCGCATCTGCACCGGTGGCAGCCGCACCTGCAGCACCAGCCGCTGCTCCGGTTGCCAATCCGGGCGGGTATTATGTGCAGATCGCATCACAGCCCACGGTGGAGGGTGCGCAGTCATCCTGGCGCACATTGTCAAGCCGCTACAGCTCGGTGCTGGGTGGCCAGAGCGTGGACATCCAGCGTGCTGATATTCCGGGCAAGGGCGTGTTTCACCGGGTTCGTGTGCCTGCCGGCTCGAAAGATCAGGCCAACGCCCTGTGCAGCCGCTACAAGGCTGCCGGCGGCAGTTGTTTCGTCTCGCGCTAATAGCCGGACACGAATCAGAACTGGACCGGGAGGCCGCACGCCGGGTGCGGCCTTTTCTCGTTTGCAGATCAGCCAAGGGCTTGCTGTCAAATGACAACAGTTCGACTACCATTGCGCCATGAGCGAATCAAAAGCAGTAATTTTCGGATGTGCGGGAGCTGAACTCAGCTCCAGTGAAGCGTCTTTCTTTGCCGACACCAAGCCGTGGGGATTTATCCTTTTCGGCCGCAACATCGTCAGCCTTAATCAGGTGGCGGATCTGACAGCCAGTCTGCGGGAAAGCGTTGGCAGGCCGGATGCGCCGGTGTTGATCGATCAGGAGGGCGGACGGGTGCAGCGGTTCAAGCCGCCGCTGGTGCCGCAATATCCTTCGGGCGCTGATCTCGGTGCACTTTATCTGGCCAGTCCGGAGGCCGGTTTGCGGGCGGTCTGGATCATGTCGCGCCTGCATGCTTTCGACCTGTTTCCGCTGGGCATCAATGTTGATTGTCTGCCGGTGCTGGATGTGCCGTCCCCGGGCGGGCACGAGGTGATTGGCAGCCGCGCCTACGGCATCACACCTGAAGTGGTATCGGTTCTGGGCCGCGCTGCGTCAGAGGGGCTGAAAGCCGGTGGCATGTTGCCGGTAATCAAGCATATTCCCGGTCACGGACGCGCGGGGGCTGATACGCATTTCGAACTGCCCCATGTGGATGCATCCCACGCGGAATTGTCGGCTCGGGATTTCCTGCCTTTCAAGGCGCTGGCCGGGGAAGCGATGGCAATGTCGGCCCATGTCGTGTTTACCGCGATCGATGCGGAGCATCCGGCAACAACTTCGCGCCGGGTGGTGGGTGAGATTATTCGTTCCGAAATCGGATTTGACGGCTTGTTGATGTCTGATGATGTGTCGATGAACGCGCTTTCTGGGGATTTCGCCACAAGGACCCGTGCAATTTTTGCCGCGGGATGCGATGTCACATTGCACTGTAACGGCGTTCGGGCGGAAATGGAGGCTGTGGCATCGGCCACGCCGGTCCTGTCAGGAGATGCTCTGCGCCGGGCGGAAGACGTGTTGAGAGCCTTCAGCGCTCCCGACGACAGCGACGAGGCTGCGTTGCGCGACGAATTCGAGGGGTTGATGGCAACCTCCTAACCAGGCATCAGAAAGGCGGCAGGAGTGGGCAACAACAACCGTCAAAGCGGTGGCAATGCTGGCAAGGCGCCACAGGGCACACCCATGGACGTCATGTGGGATGACGTCAAGACGGACCGGGCCACCGGCGATCCGTCGCTGGTCATAGATGTTGCCGGTTTCGAAGGTCCGCTCGATCTGTTGTTGCATCTGGCGCGAACACAGCGTGTGGATCTGGCGCGTATTTCGGTTCTGGCGCTGGCCGAGCAGTATCTGCTTTTCGTTGAGAAGGCGCGCGCGCTGCGGCTGGAACTTGCAGCAGACTATCTGGTGATGGCCGCTTGGCTTGCCTATCTCAAATCACGGTTGCTGATCCCTCAGGGCCGTAAAGGCGATGAGCCCAGCGGCGAGGAAATGGCGGCGCAGCTTGCATTCCGGCTCAAACGGCTGGAAGCCATGCGGGAAGCGGCAACACGGCTGGTCAATCGCAACCGCCTGGGCCGCGATGTGTTCGCCCGCGGCGCACCTGAACCGATGGTAATCGACAAGACCTCCAGTTTTGAGGCGACGCTGTATGACCTGCTGACAGCCTATGCAGCACAGAAACAGCGCCAGACCATAACCCAGGTGACGATCTCGCGCCGGCGCGTCTGGTCGCTCAGTGATGCCCGGGTGATCCTTTTCAGGCTGATTGGCGAACTCAAGGACTGGACGGCGCTGGATCAATATTTGATCCGTTACCTTTCTGATCCGGAAGAACGGACGACTGCGATCGCCAGTTCGTTTGCGGCCAGTCTCGAAATGGTGCGGGAAGGGCGGCTGGAAATTCGTCAGGATGGCGCGTTCCAGCCTATCTTCATGCGGCTTCCGCCACAGGCGGTTGCCAGCGCAGGAGGCAAGGCATGACAATGGATCCTGGTCACAATACAGCTTTTGCCCTGACGGCAGATGCAGAGGAGAACGACATGGGGTCGGATGCACTGGATGCGCTCAAGGAGCGTGCCCTGCATGAGGCTGAACGCATTGCCGAGGCGCTGGTCTTTGCCTCCAGTGAACCGGTGGCGGAAAAACTGATCCTGGGCAAGCTGCCTCAAGATACACCCGTGCGGGTGGTGATGGAACGGCTGGCCGAACGCTATGCGGCGCGCGGCATCAATCTGGTCCGCGTCGGCGATGCCTGGGCCTTCAGGACGGCCGCCGATCTGGGCTTCCTGATCCGGCGGGACGAGACCGAAGCCAGGAAACTGTCCCGTGCAGGTCTCGAAGTGCTGTCGACGATTGCCTATCACCAGCCGGTGACGCGGGCGGAAATCGAGGATGTTCGCGGCGTTGCGACATCCAAGGGAACGCTTGATGTCCTGCTCGAAACCGGGTGGGTGCGGATGCGTGGCCGCCGGCGGTCGCCGGGGCGTCCCGTGACCTACGGGACAACCACGGCATTTCTCGACCATTTCGGGCTTGAAGATCTGCGGGACCTTCCCGGAATGGACGAGCTCAAGGGAGCGGGATTGCTCTCCGGACGTGTCCCTTCGAACTTCCAGCCACCGCTTCCGTCGTCGAGTGATGAGTTTGGCGAGGACGAAGATCCGATCACTCAACTGGATTTGGAAGAGCTTGGTCTCTTGACACCGATGGGTGAAGCGGAGGACTAAGCATCCGGTTCCGGTGAGTTCCGGAACAGGTGTTGCTGACTACAAGGGTTCCGACCATCGTTACACAGCAGACAAGAGCGGCAATCGCGCGCAGGACGGCCGGCGTAACATTCGCAGCGCGGCTTGCGTTTGAGGATGTCCACCATGCCTATGGTGATGAGCCGACCTTGCGTGGCGTCACGCTGGCGGCGGAGCCGGGCGAAGTCTTGTGCCTGCTCGGGCCATCGGGATCGGGGAAAACCACGCTTTTGCGGCTTGCCGCGGGAATCGAGCCATTGGGAAGCGGGCGATTGCTGCTCAATGACCGCGAGATTGCCGGGCCGCGGGTCAACCTGCCGCCCGAACGGCGCGGCATTGGACTGATGTTTCAGGACTTCGCACTTTTTCCTCACCTGACAATCCTCGACAATGTCCGGTTTGGATTGACGGCGCTTTCTTCGGCTGACGCCAAGCGCGAAGCGCTGGCTGCGCTGGATCGCGTCGGCATGGTTCATTACGCCGACAATTATCCGCATGCGCTGTCCGGCGGTGAGCAGCAGCGCGTCGCGCTGGCCCGCGCACTGGCGCCGCGCCCTGCGGTATTGTTGATGGATGAGCCGTTTTCCGGCCTGGATTCACGGCTGAAGGACAGCGTCAGAGCGGAAACACTGGCCATTTTGCGCGAAGCGCGGGCAACGGCCATCGTGGTTACCCATGACGCCGAGGAAGCCATGCGTATGGGTGACAGGATTGCCTTGCTGAAAGACGGCGCGCTTGAGCAGGTGGGAACGGCTGAAGACCTGTATCACCGCCCGGCCAATCTTTTTGCAGCGGGTTTCTTCTCAGAAATCAATGTGTTCGATAGTGTGGTTGCGGATGAGGTTGCCTCGACCCCGCTTGGCCCGGTCGAGGCAAAGGGATTTAGACATGGTGCTAACGTCTCGATTGCCATAAGGCTTCCGGGTGTGGAAGTTACAGAAACGCCCTGCGGTGTTTCGGCACGGATTGTGGCGCGGCGGTTCCTTGGTGTGGAGGAGCTGGTGACGGTGGTGGTTGCGGGGGGCGATAACCCGATTGACGCGCGAATTCGCGCAGGGCAATTGAGGGTCGGCGTCCGCGATGTTTCAGTCACTGTCAACGCGCGTGACATTTTGGTGTTTGAAAGAAACGGATAAACACCCTAAATCAGGGTGGAATGCATACAGGAGAGTATCATGGGTTCATTTAGTATTTGGCATTGGCTGATCGTTCTGGTCGTTGTTCTGCTGCTTTTCGGTCGTGGAAAAATTCCGGAACTGATGGGCGACGTCGCCAAGGGTATCAAAAGCTTCAAGAAGGGCATGGGTGAGGACGAAACCGCACCTGAGACCAAGACAGTCGAGAGCAAGGCTGAAGAAGCCAAGGATCGCAGCTGATATCCCAATCCCGTTGCCCTGACGGGTGAGGAGACGTCTGAATGTTCGACATCGGTTGGCCAGAGCTTCTGGTCGTAGCCATTGTGCTGATCGTCGTGGTTGGTCCGAAGGACCTTCCACCAATGCTGCGCGCCTTCGGGCGAACTACCAAGAAACTCAGAGCCATGGCCTCCGAGTTCCGCGGGCAGTTCGACGATGCGTTGCGGGAAGCCGAACTTGACGACGTCAAGAAGACGTTTGACGATGCCCGCAAGCTCAATCCAATGCAGAACCTTCGCGATGCCGTAAATCCGCTCAAGGATACGGCAAAGGATATCAAGGCGGATCTGGAAAAATCAGTGAAAACTCCATCTTCGGCTGCTGCAGAGCAGCCGAAGATGGAAGCCCCCGAGCCGACGATGAAGCTTGATGATGGTCCGCCGGAGTTCACTGCTGGTTGGCCAGCGAGCAAGCCTGCCGAAGCAGCGGCAAAACCCGATCCGAAAGCAACTGCCGCGGAAAAGACGCCTGCTGCAAAACCCGCTGCAGCAAAAACGGTCAAGGCTCCCACACCTGCAAAGGCCAAGACTTCGGCGGCAAAAGCCAAGCCCGCGGCAGCCAAGACAGCTGCTGCTCCGAAGGCCGCTGCCGTGAAAACTGCAGCGCCGAAATCCGCCGCGAAAGCTACGACTTCTGCCGCCAAGGCGAAAGCGCCGGCAAAACCGGCCCCAGCGAAAAGTGCGCCTCGCGCCAAAAAACCTAAAGGCGAGGGCCAGGCGTGACCGACGACAATATCGACGACAAGCCGCAGCCACTGCTGGCGCATCTGCTGGAATTGCGCAATCGCCTGATGTGGGCGATCGGCGCTTTCTTCATTGCGTTTCTGCTGTGTTTTTCATTCGCCAAACCGCTGTTTAACCTTCTGGTGCAGCCTTTTACCTGGGCTGTCGACTGGGCGGGAATGACGGACAGGAAGATCGAGCTGATCTATACCGCGCCGCAGGAGTTCTTCTTCACGCAAATCAAGATCGGCATGTTTGGCGGTCTGGTGCTGGCGTTCCCGATGATTGCGGCACAGGTCTACAAGTTCGTAGCGCCCGGGCTCTACAAGAACGAGCGCGGCGCGTTTCTGCCGTTCCTGATTGCCTCGCCATTGCTATTTCTGCTTGGCGCGGCGCTGGTCTACTTCTTCTTCACGCCGATGGTGATGTGGTTCTTCCTGTCGATGGAGCAGGTGGGCGGCACCGGTGAAGCCTCGATCATGCTGCTGCCCAAGGTGTCGGAGTATCTCGGGCTGATCATGACGCTGATCTTCGCGTTTGGCCTGGTGTTCCAGTTGCCGGTGGTGACGACGCTGCTGGCGCGTGTCGGACTGGTGACGAGCCAGGGTCTGGCCGACAAACGCAAATATGCCATTGTCGCAGCCTTTATCGCGGCCGCAATCCTGACGCCGCCGGATCCGGTCTCCCAGATCGGACTTGCGCTGCCTACCATCATTCTTTACGAGATTGCCATCTATTGCGCCCGACTCGTGGAGCGCCAGCGCGCCGCAAGAGCGGCCGTGGCGGAAGCTGATGAAGCATCGGCGGCAGCCTCTGATCCCGAAGGGGACGCCTGAGCTCCTGATTGATTTTGCGCCGTGCCGTCTGACGGCACGGTTGCGGGTTTGGCGCTGCCAATCGAGTACCGGAACCTGCCATGCTTGACATCAAATGGATACGCGAAAACCCTGAAGCTCTTGACGCGGCGCTGGCCAAGCGCGGCGCAGACGCCCAATCTGAAAAACTGATTGCGCTTGATGAAGCCCGCCGCGGTCATGTGGGTGCGCTGCAAGCACTTCAGGAACGCCGTAATGCGGCTTCCAAGGACATCGGCAAGGCAATGGCAGCCAAGGACCAGGCTACAGCCGACAGTCTGAAAGCCGAAGTGGCGACAATCAAGGACCAGCTGCAGGCCGGAGAGGCCAAGGAGCGCGAGCTGGATGAGCAGCTCAAGCATGCCTTGTCCGTACTGCCCAACATTCCGCTCGAAGACGTTCCGGTCGGAGCCGACGAAAGCGACAATGTCGAGGTTCGGGTCTCGGGCGAAAAGCCTGATCTTGGCTTTGATACAAAAGAGCATTTCGAACTCGGCGAAGCGCTGGGCATGATGGATTTCGAGCGTGCGGCAAAGATGTCGGGTGCCCGCTTTACCATCCTGTCGGGCGGCTTGGCGCGTCTTGAGCGTGCGCTTGGACAATACATGCTGGATCTTCACACCGGCGAGCACGGTTACACGGAAGTCAATCCGCCTTTGATGGTCAATGATGCCGCGGCCTATGGCACCGACAAGCTGCCTAAGTTTGGCGATGATCTGTTCAAGACCACCGATGGACGCTGGCTGATTCCGACGGCGGAAGTGCCTCTAACCTACATGGCTGCCGGTGAAATCCTGCCCGAGGAATCGCTGCCGAAGCGCTATGTCGCGCAGACCGCCTGTTTCCGCTCGGAAGCCGGTTCCGCCGGCCGCGACACCCGCGGCATGTTGCGTCAGCATCAGTTCACCAAAGTCGAGCTGGTGTCAGTGACCACACCGGAGACTTCCCTTGAAGAGCATGAGCGGATGACCGCCAGCGCGGAAGCCGTTCTGAAGGGGCTGGGGCTGCATTTCCGCACCATCGTGCTGTGCACCGGTGACATGGGCTTTGGCGCTCGCAAGACCTACGACATCGAAGTGTGGTTGCCGGGACAGAAGGCCTACCGGGAAATTTCATCCTGTTCGGTGTGCGGCGATTTCCAGGCGCGGCGCATGAATGCGCGTTGCCGCAAGACTGGCGACAAGAATACGCGCTTTGTCCACACGCTGAACGGTTCGGGCGTCGCGGTCGGCCGGGCCCTTATTGCGGTTATTGAGAATTATCAGAACGCCGACGGATCCATCACCGTCCCTGACGTGCTCCGCCCCTATATGGGCGGGATCACCAGGATCGGGAAAGCGGCGTAGTCCATTTATTTCAGGGGAGCAGACAATGCGGATACTCATCACCAATGACGACGGTATTCACGCCGAGGGACTTGAGGTGCTTGAGCGCATTGCGCGGTCGCTGTCGGATGATATCTGGATCGTTGCACCTGAAACCGACCAGAGCGGCCTGGCACATTCCTTGACCCTTTCCGAGCCACTGAGGTTGCGCAAGGTGCGCGACAAGACCTTCGCGTTGCGCGGCACGCCGACCGACTGTGTCATCATGGCAATCAAGAGCCTGATGGACGAGAAACCGGATCTGGTGCTCTCCGGCGTCAATGCCGGTCAGAATGTCGCCGATGATGTCACCTATTCGGGTACCGTTGCCGGTGCCATCGAGGGGACGCTGCTCGGGGTCAGGTCGATCGCCATCAGCCAAGCCTACAATGAGGGCAGGATCCTGCCTTGGGATGTGGTGGAAACGCTGGCGCCGGACCTGTTGAAAAAGCTGGTCGAAATCAGTCTGCCTGCCGGCACGCTGCTCAATGTCAATTTCCCCAATTGCGCGGCCGATGAGGTCAAGGGCGTGGTCGTGACCGATCAGGGCCAGATGACGCATGGGCTGTCTATTGAAGAGCGCGAGGACGGACGCGGCTTTCCATATTTCTGGCTGAAGTTTGGCCGGCGCGACTTTTCCCCTGAAGCCAACAGCGACATCAAGGCCATTTCCAACGGCTATGTCTCGGTGACGCCGCTGAAGCTCGATCTGACCAATCATGCGGTTCAGGACCAGATCGCCAAAGCGCTGGTAGACTGAGCGATGAATGCGCGGCTGGCGGAGAAGGAGGGGTTCGCCGGACTGTTCCTGCGGTTGCGGGCAGAAGGTCTTGCCGACAAGGCGTTGCTGACGGCACTTGAACAAACGCCACGGACCCTGTTTCTTTCAGCAGCCTATGCCGATTCGGCCTATCAGGACCGTTTGGTGCCGATTGACTGCGGCGGATTTGCCGAAAGTGCCGATCTGGTGGCGCGGCTGGTCGCAACTATGTCCATCGAGCCGGGGCAACGGGTCCTGGATCTTGGTACGGGCAGCGGTTTCCTTGCAGCTGTGATTGCGCGGATGGCCGAGCGAGTGGTGACCGTCGACCGCTACAAAACCCTCACTCAGCTGGCCCAGCAGCGGTTTGCCCATCTGGGGCTTGGCAACATCGTGTCGCGCCAGGCCGACGGACTCAAGGGTATGAACGGGGAGGGCAGTTTCGATCGGATCATTGCAACCTGTGCTTTTGATGGCATGCCGCGCCAATTCGTTGACCAGCTGGCAACAGGCGGGGTCATGCTCGCGCCGCTGCTTCGGGAAGATGGAGGGGCGGTGATGGCGCGGCTGAGCAAGATAGGCAGCCGCTTTGAACGGGAAGACCTTTTCGAGGTTCCTTACCGGGCGTTCATTCCGGGCGTCGCGGCTGCCTTGTAGGGCGTAGAACCGCAGAAAACACAACGAATTTTGCATCCTTAACTGATGAGTAACACTAACGCGCTTTAATCATCATTATTGGTTTTGCGTTGATTGGGTAGTGTTATGCGTCTCAGACAGACTGTCGTTTCCGGCACATCGGTAACTCGTTTGCTCGGTGTTGCGCTATTGGCGAGTTCAGCTGCCGCGTGCAGCTCGGATGCAAATCGCTTTTCCTACCGAAATACGGATCAGCTGCTGACAGCATCCGTCCCGCAGCCTGCTTCGGACAGTCTTGCGCCGATGGCGGGCCTCGGCAATGCCGCAGCTCCGCAGGGCGGCTATCCGCAGGCTCCAAACTATCAGCAAAACACCACCTTTCCGCAGGCTCCTTCGTCGGTCTCGCAGGCATATCCCGGGGATTACCGGGCATCTGCGCAGCAGAGCTATGACCCGACATCGACCGGCTCGATACCTGGTTCGGCTGCACGGGCGGCATCGTCTCCGTCGAACCTGACCAGCAACGGAGTGCAGCGGGTCTCATCAGTTGCTCGCAATCCGCTGCCAACCAGTCAGCCCGTGAAGCAGCCGGTGCGCACTGCCTCCGCGCCGGTGCTGGAGCCGATGGTTCGTTCCAATGCGCCACAGCCACAAGCGTTCCCGGAGCGGCCACAGCAGGTGTCGTCGGCTGTGCCCGTGAACCCGCGGTATCAGAATGCTGAGCCGGTTCTCGCTCCAGATCCGATTGTCACAGGATCCGCGCCACAGAGTGCGGGATGGACAACTACCGGAGCGACCCGAATCACACTCGGCGAAGGCGAGACCATCTACAACCTCTCCAAGCGCTATGGTGTGCCTGCGTCCGAGATCATGAAGGCCAACGATATTGCCGATGCTTCCCGTGTGGCGAGCGGCAGGCAGTTGTTGATCCCGATCTACGTCTATTCGCGCCAGGCACCGGTTTCGGCGCCGGACAACAATCCAAAGACGCGTGCTTCCAATTCGGGATCGGGCATGCTCGGTGAGGTCAAGCATGACCGTTTGCCGGTGCCTGCTCCGTCACCGGGCCGCGATGTGGCGGTGCTGCCAAGTGTGCCCACGTTGCGGAGCCCAGACAAGTCCGATTTGAGAAGCCCGGCGGTTGCCGGGACTGCGTCGAACTCCGGCCAGGGCGCGAGCGGCGTCTATGTGGTCAAGGGTGGCGACAGCCTCAGCAAGATTGCCCGCGGCCATGGTGTCAGCGTCGATGCGCTGAAATCAGCCAACAACTTGACCGGCAGCAATATCCGTATTGGACAGTCGCTGACGATTCCAGGGAGCGGGGCAAACACCCTCGATCCGTCGTCCACGGCATCTGTCCGTCCGAAGCAGGCACCCAAGGTCTATACGCCACCGGTGAAAGCGGACGACAGTGTTGCCGCAAAGACAAAGGGCGATACGGCTTCGGTCGCCCCGGCCGCAACCGGCATCGACAAGTTCCGCTGGCCTGCCCGCGGTCAGGTCATCACCGGTTTTGCCAAGAGCGAAAATGGAAAACGCAATGATGGTATTGATATTTCGATGCCCACAGGCACACCGGTCAAAGCAGCTGAAAACGGTGTGGTGATTTATTCCGGCGACGGGCTGAAGGAATACGGCAAGACGGTTCTGATCCGGCATGATGATGGCCTGGTCACGGTCTATGCACATGCTGACAAGCTCAATGTTAACCGGGGCGACAAGGTGACGCGCGGTCAGGTTATCGCCAGCTCAGGCATGTCAGGCGTCGCCAAGACACCGCGCCTGCACTTTGAAGTCCGCAAGAACGCATCGCCTGTCGATCCGACAAAATATCTCGAATAGACGCCCCTCCAGGCGAAAGTGAAAAAGGCCGGCGCTTTCGAGTGCCGGCCTTTTTTCTTGTCTGGATTTTGCTGCTTCGGCAAAGGAGCCTGCCTCGATCAGAGTTTGTGTCCGGCGCGCCCGGCAAGATCCTGGATGAACTGCCAAGCAACGCGTCCGGAGCGTGCGCCTCGCGTCGTGGACCATTCAAGTGCCTGGGCCTGCAGATCGTCTTGTGCGATCTTCAGGTCGAAATGGTCGGCATAGCCTTTGACCATCTCGAGATACTCATCCTGACTGCATTTGTGAAAGCCGAGCCAAAGCCCGAAGCGGTCAGAGAGGGAGACCTTCTCTTCCACGGTTTCACTGGGATTGATGGCTGTGGATCGCTCGTTTTCCATCATGTCGCGTGGCAGCAGATGCCTGCGGTTTGAGGTGGCGTAGAGCACGACATTTTCCGGACGTCCCTCGATGCCGCCATCAAGGGCGGCCTTGAGTGATTTGTAAGCCGTGTCATCGTGATCGAACGACAGGTCATCGCAAAACAGGATGAAACGCGATTGCGAAGGCCGCAGGACTGCCATCAGTGCGGGCAGCGAATTGATGTCTTCGCGATGAATTTCGATCAGTTTCAGGGGAGCGATCGTCGCCGCTTCGGCCGCAAGTTCGGCATGGGCGGATTTGACCAGGGACGATTTGCCCATGCCGCGCGCGCCCCACAACAGCACATTGTTGGCTGGCAGACCGCGGGCGAAACGCCGGGTGTTGTCGACCAGGATGTCGCGGACGTGATCAACGCCCTTGATCAGACCGATGTCGATGCGGTTGGGTTTGCCGACGGGAGCGAGATGGTGGGACTCTGCATTCCAGATAAAGCAGTCCGCGGCTTCGAAATCGATCGCCGGGTGCGGTGGCGGCGCGAGGGATTCAACTGCACGGGAAAGCCGGGCGAGTTCTGCGAGGATCTGCTGAGCGGTCTGGTCTTGCATGGTTTGGTCCCGTTGCTGACGGATGTCTCGTTTGTACGTCGGTGAAGCTGCAATTCCATTCAGAATTGCAAGCCTCATTCCACCCGTGGCCGGCTTGTCTTGCCGGGGAGCCGGCAAAAACGGTCTGGCCGAGTGGTGGTAAAGAGCCGGTAGCACGGCATGGTTATGGCGAAAAGCCGTTTTGAGCCGGAAATCAGGTGGGCAGAGGCCATGTTTGCGTTGCAATCGCCCATCTTGCCACTATATTCCGCTCGACTATTGGCAGCCCGTTTCCGGGGCTCCATGCTTTATCTTCAAGGAGTTTTTCATGTTTGTAACCCCGGCCTATGCCCAGTCCGCACTCGGCGGCGGCGGCAGCGAGATCCTGATGTCGATCCTGCCGTTCCTGCTGATCTTCGTGATCATGTATTTTCTCATCATTCGTCCGCAGCGGACCCAGATGAAAAAGCGCACGGAAATGCTCGCCAATGTTCGCCGTGGCGACCAGGTGGTGACGGGCGGCGGCATGGTCGCCAAGGTCACCAAGGTGATTGATGATGCCGAGCTGGAAGTCGAGATTTCCGATGGCGTCAAGGTTCGCCTGATCCGTAGCCTGATTGCCGATGTGCGCGTCAAGGGCGAGCCGGCCAAGGAATAGCCGTAAAATGCGGACAGAAGGCAGCTTCTGTCCGCCGACAGGCGTCCCTTATCAACTTACCCCATTTCGTCCCCGAGGATGAACCGAGAGCCCCATGCTTTATTTCTCCCGTTGGAAAACAACTCTCATCTGGCTAGCGGTGCTTGCCGGGGTGGTGTTCGCGTTCCCGAACCTTCTCAGCAAGCAGCAGGCTGACAGCCTGCCGGAATGGGTGCCTTCCAAGCAACTTACCCTGGGTCTCGATCTTCAGGGCGGTTCCTACATGCTGTTGCAGGTGGAACGCGAAGACATCATCAAGGACCGGTTGACGACAACGGTAGATGATGTGCGGCGGTTGTTGCGCGAAGCCGGCATTGGTTACACAGGTCTGTCAGGCACCGGCCAGATGGTTCAGGTGCGTATCCGTGACGATGCCCGGGTTGAAGAAGCCAAGGAAATTCTTGCAGAGCTGTCTCAGCCGGTCAATTCCGGCCTGTTCGGTGGCGGCACCGTGGCTGAGGCAACGGTTGAGGAAATGCAGCCGGGACAGTTGCGCATCCTTCTGACGGATGAGGGCATCACCTATCGTATCTCGTCAGCTGTGGCACAGTCGATCGAGGTGGTGCGCAAGCGTATTGACGAATTGGGAACCACCGAGCCGATCATCCAGCGCCAGGGTGTTGACCGCATTCTGGTTCAGGTTCCGGGGCTCGATGATCCGGAGCGCTTGAAGAACCTGCTCAACCAGACCGCCAAACTGGCCTTCCGCATGGTCGATACGTCGATGCCGGTTCAGGAAGCCATCCAGGGCCGTCCACCGGCCAACTCGGAAATTCTCTACACGACTGACGATCCGCCAATTCCTTATCTGGTTCAGCGCACGGTTCTGGTGTCAGGTGAAAATCTTGTCGACGCCCAGGCCGGCTACGACCAGCGCACCAATGAACCGATTGTCAGCTTCCGCTTCGATTCCAAGGGCGGTCAGCGTTTCGGCCAGGCCACCACGCAGTTTGTCGGTCTGCCATTTGCCATCGTGCTTGATGATCAGGTTGTGTCAGCTCCGGTGATCCGGGAGCCGATTCTGGGCGGCACAGGACAGATTTCGGGTAATTTCGACGTTCAGAGTGCCAATGATCTGGCAATCTTGCTGCGTGCGGGTGCTTTGCCTGCCACGCTGACTGTTATCGAAGAGCGGACAGTCGGCCCCGGTCTGGGAGCGGACTCGGTTGCTGCGGGCGAAATCGCCGGTATCATTGGCGCTGTGCTCGTACTGGCCTTCATGTTCGTGGCATACGGCATGCTCGGCTTCATCGCCAATCTGGCGCTGATCGCCAACGTCTTCATGATCATTGCGATCCTGACGCTGTTGGGAGCGACACTGACGCTGCCGGGTATTGCCGGTATCGTGCTGACCGTCGGCATGGCGGTGGATTCCAACGTGCTGATCTACGAGCGCATACGTGAGGAGCACAGGGCAGGGCGGTCCCTGATTCAGGCGATTGACGCGGGCTTCTCAAAGGCGTTTGCGACAATTCTCGATGCCAACGTCACCACGCTGATTGCGGCCGTGATTCTGTTTTATCTCGGCACGGGCCCGGTTCGCGGCTTTGCCGTGACGCTGGCTGTCGGTATTGCCACGACGGTGTTTACCGCTTTCACCTTCACACGCTGGATGGTGGCGGAATGGGTGCGTCGCAGGCGGCCCAAGAGCATGCCGAAGGGCGCGCTCGATGCGGTCATCAGGGACTTCAACTTCCGGTTCATGAAGATCCGCCGGTTTACCTTCGTGGCATCAGCGGCATTGTCGCTTGCATCTATGGCTCTGTTTGCCACGATCAACATGAATTACGGCATCGACTTTAAGGGTGGATCGATGATCGAGGTCCAGGCCAAGGACGGCAATGCCGATGTTGGCGATATCCGTGCGCGGATGTCGGAGCTCAATCTTGGCGATATCCAGGTTCAGGAGTTTGGCTCCCCCCGCGAAGTGCTGATCCGGGTGCAGGCACAGGGCGGCGGCGAAAACGCCGAGCAGACCGTCATCACGCTGGTGCGCGGTGAACTCGAAGGCGATTACGATATTCGCCGCGTCGAAGTTGTCGGCCCGACGGTTTCGGGTGAATTGGCGCAGGCTGGCACGATCGCCGTGATTGCGTCGCTGCTGGCTATTCTTGTCTACATCTGGTTCCGGTTCGAGTGGCAGTTTGCGCTCGGCGCGATCATCGCGACTGTGCACGACGTTGTGCTGACCATCGGGATCTTCGTGTTGTCGGGTATCGAGTTCAACCTGTCGAGTATCGCCGCGGTGCTGACCATTGTCGGATACTCGCTCAACGATACCGTGGTGGTTTACGACCGTGTTCGCGAAAATCTGAGACGGTACAAGAAACTGCCATTGACCAGCCTGCTTGACCTCTCGATCAACCAGATGCTGCCGCGGACGATTTTGACATCGGTTACGACGCTTCTGGCGCTTCTTGCCCTGTTCATCTTCGGTGGCGAGGTCATTCGCTCATTCACCTTTGCAATGATCTTCGGCGTGGTGGTCGGCACCTATTCGTCGATCTTTATCGCCGCGCCGGTGCTGATCCTGTTCAAACTGAGAGCGGACAATTTCCGCGTCGGGATGGATGCGGACGCTGAAGCGGAAACTGTACCCGAGGGTGCGGATCAAAGCAGGGTCTGAGCCATGGCCTCAGGCATTGAGATCCGCGCCGCCCATTTTCCCGGGCGTCCACCAATAGACGCCTATGGAAATGGCGGGTTCCGGTTTGCCGACATGTCGCATCGTGGCTCGATTCTATGCCTGCCATCGGGCGTTCATGAATGGGACGTCACCGAGGGAACTCCGTTTCCGGTCGAGCTGTTTCAGCGGGTTCTTGCTGAAGCGAAAGACATTGAGTTCCTTCTGGTCGGCACGGGAGCGTCAATCCGCCCCTTGCCGGCTGATTTGAAAGCAGCGCTGAAGGCGTCGAATATTTCGTCGGATCCGATGAGCACCGGGGCGGCAGTGAGAACCTACAACGTGATGTTGTCGGAATCGCGTGCGGTTGCCGCAGCCCTGATCGCCGTCGAAGGGTGACCTTGATGCCAGCCGGCTTGTCAGAGCAAACCAGATCTCAATTGCTGGCGAGCCTTCGCGACGCCGATATCGACCGGTATCTGGCATTGTTGCTGATGCCGGATGGCGTTCGCGACGATCTGTTGGCGCTGTTCCTGTTCAATGCCGAGATTGCATCTGTCCGCGATCGCGTGCGTGAGCCGTTGCCGGGTGAAATGCGCCTGCAATGGTGGCGGGACGTGGTGGCTGGTGAGAGGAAGGACGAGGCGCAGGCGCATCCTGTTGGCGCATTGCTGCTTGACCTGATCGAGCGCCGGAACCTTCCGGTTGAACCGTTGCTTGCCATGTGCGACGCGCGGATCTTTGATCTTTATGATGATCCAATGCCGGACCGGACCAGCTATGAGGGCTATGCCGGCGAAACAGCTTCATCGCTTTTGCAGATGTCTGCGTTTCTGCTCGATCCGGCTGCAGCCTTGCAAACGAGTACCGCCAGCGGTCATGCAGGGGTGGCACAGGCTGTTGCCGGACATTTGATGCTGCTGCCGATCTCGCAGGCCAGAGGCCAGGTGTTCATACCCGCAGATCTGCTGTCGGCCACCGGTCTCGACAGAGGCAGTTTTCTTGCCGGCGGCGACCAGCAACGGGCGGCAAATGCGATTCGCGCGTTTGCAGGTTTTGGCCGTGACCACCTTGCCAGGGCACGCGCGGCATTGGCTGAGGTTCCGGCTGCAGTCAAACCGGCCTATCTGCCGGTGGCCGTGGTTGAAGCGGTGTTTCACCGGACCGAGAAGAAAGCTGCCGCATGCCTCTCTGAGTCGGTTCGTCTGCCGCAATGGCGACGGCAGATTCAATTATGGCGCGCCGCGCGCCGCGGCAGCATCTGATCCAGGCACAGTCTGGAGCAAGCTCATTGAGTTTTGATAGGGTCTCGGCCGCCTGTCCGGATGCCTTGCGTGTTGCCGGGATGCGCGGCATAGTTACGATCAGTTGACGCGGAGGCGAGCTAGGTCAAGGGGAGAAATTTCATGAGTCTGGGTGCCTTGGTTGTTGTTGTTGCCTTTGCGGTGATTCTGCTGATCGGCGTGGTTCACTACACCGGCGGGTCTCGCGGTAACAGCGGCCGCGACCACGGCGAGGTCATTCTGGAGTTTGCGCGCGCCTATCCGGGCGAAGCAATTCGCTCTGTGACCATGACCAAGGATGGCAATGCCAGTTTCCTGCGGCTGGCCGACGGCAAGACCGGTTTCATCCAAAGCATGGGGCGGCATCAGGTGGCGCGGCTGATTCTTCCAGGTGATGTAAGCGTGCAGCCGGTCGAGGACCAGCCCGGTCTGCACATCGAGTTTCACGAATCGACGCTGAAGGGCGGTGACTACCTGTTTGCGTCGGCCGAAGATGCTGCGGAGGTGTCGTTGTGGCTGTGCGGCAGCTTTGCGATGGCGACATCGGAGCTTGAACAACCCGAGGCGGATGGAAATGCCTGACCTGAAGGATTTTCCTGATGTCACCCAATTGGCGATTCCGTTTTTCGTCATCGCCATCCTGATAGAACTGTTCGTCATCCGTTATTTCAAGGGACGCGGTGACTACGAAACCAGAGACACTGCCACCTCGCTGTTGATGGGGGTGGGGAATGTCGCCTCCGGCCTGCTGCTGGGCTTTGTGGCTTTCGGTGTGCTGATGTGGGCCTGGCAGTACCGGATTGTCGATCTCGGTACATCCTGGGCAGTGATCGCGCTGTGTTTCGTTGTCGATGACCTGCGCTACTACTGGTACCATCGCATCGCGCACCGCTGCCGCTGGGTGTGGGCGGAGCATGTGATTCACCATTCATCGCAGCACTACAACCTGTCGACCGCACTGCGGCAGAGCTGGACCGGAACCTTTACCGGAATGTTCCTGCTTAGAATCCCGCTGGCGCTATTGGGGTTTCATCCGGTGCTGTTGCTGTTTGTCGGAGGGCTCAATCTGGTTTACCAGTTCTGGATCCACACCGAGACGATTGGCAAAATGTGGCGGCCGATCGAGTGGATCTTCAACACGCCATCGCACCATCGGGTGCATCATGCCACCAATCCGCGCTATCTCGATTCCAACTATGCCGGAACGCTGATCATCTGGGACCGGATGTTTGGAAGTTTCGTTCCCGAACAGGACGAGGACATGCCGCGCTACGGCATCGTCAAGAACATCGGGACGTTTAATCCCCTAAGGGTGGCTTTTCACGAATGGATCGACATGTTCGGCGATGCGGCGCGCCCCGGACTGACGTTCAGGCAGAGGCTGGCCTATCTGTTTGCGCCCCCCGGCTGGAGCCACGACGGATCGCGCAAAGGCTCCGGCGAGCTGAAAGCCGATTATGTGGCACGGCACCCGGAGACATCGGGTGCACCAGGATTGCCTGGTGCGGAGACTCTCGCAGGTCGCTCGACCGCGCCGGCCGAGTAGTGAGCCACCGTGCCGTTCAACAAGAGCACTATTGAAGTCTTTGCTTCGGTTTGTTTATTCTGCGGCCTGCTGAGCTGAAGTGTCCCCAAGCCACGCCGAAAAGTCGGTCAGCGCCCGCCGCGCCATTGCCTGTTTCTTGGCCTTGGCCTTGTCCTTGCCACGGAAGCGGCCGCCCCCTTCGGGACGCATGATTGCGCCGGGATCAAGCGGCGGGAACAGACCGAAATTCACATTCATTGGCTGGAACGAGCGCTTGCCGGGTTCATCGGCATTGACGATATGCCCGCCGGTGATGTGATTGAGAAGCGCTCCGAATGCGGAAGTCAGTGGCGGCGGTGCGAGTTCCTCGCCCAACTGTTCTGCGGCGGCGAACCGGCCTGCCAGCAGCCCCATTGCAGCGCTTTCGACATAGCCTTCGCAACCGGTGATCTGACCTGCGAAACGCAGGCCCGGACGGCTCTTGAGTTGCAGTGTACCATCCAGCAGCAGCGGTGAATTGAGATAGGTGTTGCGGTGCAGACCGCCAAGCCTGGCGAATTCTGCATTCTGCAGGCCCGGAATCATCCGGATGATGTCGCCCTGCGCTCCGTATTTCAGTTTGGTCTGGAATCCGACCATGTTGTAGAGCGTGCCCAGCGCATTGTCCTGGCGCAGCTGGACAACCGCATAGGCCTTTGTGTCTGGCTGATGGGCGTTGGTCAGTCCCATCGGCTTCATCGGGCCGTGGCGCAAGGTTTCACGTCCGCGCTCGGCCATGATCTCGATCGGCAGGCAGCCATCGAAATACGGCGTGCCTTCCCATTCCTTGAAGCCAGTCGTGTCTCCGCTGATCAGCGCGTCGATGAAGGCGTCGTACTGGTCCTTGTCCATCGGGCAATTGATGTAGTCCTTGCCGGTACCGCCGGGGCCGACCTTGTCGTAGCGCGACTGGAACCAGCAGATCGACATGTCGATCGAATCGGTGTGGATGATCGGTGCAATGGCATCGAAGAACGCCAGTGCATCCTGACCCGTCTCTGCGCTGATCGCGTCTGCGAGCCCCGGTGCAGTCAACGGACCCGTGGCGATGATGGTCTGACCCCAGTCCTCGGGCGGCAGGCCAGTGACCTCCTCGCGGGCAAGGGTGATCAGCGGCTCGGCGGCAATCGCATCGGTGACCGCCTGTGCAAACCCTTCGCGGTCGACGGCCAGTGCGCCACCTGCGGGAACCTGGTTCTTGTCGGCGCAGGTCATGATCAGCGAGCCGGCCAGGCGCATTTCCGCATGGATGACGCCGACAGCGTTGTTCTCCGCATCATCGGAACGGAACGAATTGGAGCAAACCAGCTCTGCGAGGCTGTCAGTCTTGTGGGCTTCGGTGCCGCGAACCGGGCGCATCTCGTGCAGAACCACGGGCAAACCGCGCCGGGAGATCTGCCAGGCTGCTTCAGAACCGGCGAGGCCGCCGCCGACGACATGGATGGGGGAGTGGGGAGAAGTGGTCTTGGTCATGACGTCCGTTTATCACGGGGGCGATCCCGTCTCAAAGATGTTTTATGAGAGACCCTGAAACGAAAACGGCGCCCCAAGGGACGCCGTAACGAACGGTCATGACAAATGCGATTAGCGGGTACGAAGGCCGCGGGCCACATTGTCGATGTCGAAACGGGTAAGGCCGATGTCAGCCAGGGTTTCGTTGGACAGGTTTGCAAGCTGCTGTGCGGTCTGGCGGGTTTTCATCCAGCTGCGGGCTCTGCTGAGAATTTTCATGGTAGTCTCCTCGGGTACGCCCGGTCCCGGGCGGTGATGACGATGTAATCAATCTGATGCCTCTCATATAGGCGTTTGCACTTGATTTGTGCAGCGCAATATTCACAGCCCTGATATGCGTGCCCGGAATGGCTCGATTATCGTTTTGTCAATTAACGGAGATGCTGAAAAATTGAACACCGGTTTGGTGCCGGATTATGCTGAGGTGGCACCTGCAAAATGTGCCTGGCGCATCGAAGCGTTCGCATGGTCTTGGGCCACGCCAGGGTTGTTTTGCGGTGTCCACAAACAGAAACAGCGCCCTGTTGCCAGGGCGCCGTTTGAAATGACCGGTCGCAGGACCGGGCAGAGATTTTCAGTTCTTACTGGCCGGGACGGCGAGCAACGAACGGGATGTCACCGCGGGAAATGCCGAGGTCATTGAGTTCGCGTTCGGACATGCGGGACAGTTCGTTGACGGTGTTGCGATAGTCGCGCCAGTCTTTGTAAGCCTTACGGAAGTTCATGGTATTTTCCTTTCAGTGTGGCGCTGATTGATCATCTGTGCGCCGCGTTTCGTTGATCCTGATATAGGTGGATACAATCGATTTGTGCAGTGCAAAAAATCGCAAAGGAGCCATGCGAAATCTGCAATGCGCCTTAACAACCTCTTGTCAGGCATGGCCAAATTGCATGTGTCGCGGATTGGCCGCTCGGTATGTTGGCGGTCGCAGGCAATCTTTTGGAGGGGGCGTCGTAGGGTGCGAGTGAAGATTCAAGCGGGATGGCTTGACCATTCCCGGCTCAAATAAAACTCCGCACAAAAAAATAACGCTCACCGGGGGAGGAGGATCCGGTGAGCGTCATTTTGGGAGACTGATGCTCGGGAGGAGGATGAACATCAGTCACATCGAAGCGGCTTTTTGGGAGGAGGAGGAGGCCGCTCCGAATTCTAGAATTTCTTACAGGGCGCGCCGTGCAGCGAATGGAATATCACTCCGGGTCATGCCGATGTCGCTCAACTCGCGCTCTGAAAGCCTGTTAAGCTCGACGCATGTTTCGCGGTATTTCCGCCAGCTGGCGAAGGAGTTGACCAGTT
>CAXBIE010000023.1:0-56851 GCA_963975635.1 uncultured Hoeflea sp.
CAACTCTGGTGGGTACCTAGGTCAGCAAACTTGCGAAATCCACAATGGTTCCGCAAGTTCTACTTGTCATCGCTGGCACGGGTCTGCAGCAGGCAGGAATGCGTCAGCCTTTCTGAAGACAGTCGCGCATCGAGGTGGCGAGGTTGCGGATCAGATCGAAATACAGCTCCGGCCCGTCATCAAGCGTTGCACCCAAGGGATCAAGGACAGCAGTCCCCGCCGACGTGCCTTCAATCGCAACGTCAATCAGCTGGCTGTCGAACTGCGGTTCGGAAAACGCGCAAGCTGCATCAAGGTCCTGGACCTTTTCACGGATTGCGGCCACCCGTTCGGCGCTCGGACGCACTTCGGGATTGACGGTAATGGACCCCGCAGCCTCCATGTCAAAGCGCTTTTCGAAATACTGGTAGGCATCATGAAAGACGATGAACTGCTTGCCGTGAACCGGCGCGAGGGTGGTGTTGATTTCGCTGACAAGTGCGTCGAGCTTGTCGTTCGTGCGCGCAACATTGGCGGCATAGGTCGATGCATTGGCCGGGTCCGTTGCTGACAACGCTTCGCCGATGGTCGTGACAAAGACCTTGGCATTCAGCGGATCAAGCCAGAGATGGGCGTCAAAACCGCCATCGTGGTCGTGGTGGTCGTCGTGGCCGCTTTCAGCTTCTGCATGCTCTTCGCCTTCTTCGTGATCATGATCATGATCATGATCGGCACCGTCCGCATGGTCTTCATGATCTTCATGGCCATCATGCTCATCATGCATATGTGCCTCGAACGGGCCGCCTTCGCGGAACGGCAGCTGGATCAGGCCTTTGCTGTCGATCAGTTCCACCGCACGGGCGTTTGCCCCGATTGTCTCGATGGGTTTTTCCAGAAAGCTCTCGAGTTCGTGCCCGATCCAGAAGATAAGATCCGCCTTTTCCAGCGCCTGTGCCTGACTGGGTTTGAGCGCATAGGCGTGCGGCGAGGCGGCGCCTCCGACAATCAGCTCCGGATTGTCAACGCCTTCCATGACCGACGCCACCAGCGAGTGGACCGGCTTGATCGAGGCGACGACACGTGGCTCGGCGCCGCTTTGCGCAACCGAGGCTGGAAGGAAGGCAAGGCAAAGGCATGCGCTGGCGGCAAGGCTGCGAAGCGTAATCATTCAAATCTCCTAAATGTTATATAGTTACGTTGTTGTGTAACTGTATAACGTGTGTCATATCATCAGGCAAGATCGGAAAGCCGGTTTTTTGAGGAATCGAAATGCTGCAACCAGAACCACCATTGATCTCGCTGGAGCGGGCAGGTGCCGAACGCGCCGGACGCTGGCTTGTGCGCGGCGTTGACCTGACCATCCGCAAGGGCGAAATCGTGACCCTGATCGGGCCCAACGGCTCGGGCAAATCCACCACCGCCAAGATTGCCCTCGGGGTGATCAAGCCCGACGAGGGCAGCGCGCACCGCAAACCGGGCCTGCGTGTTGGCTATGTGCCGCAGAAGCTGTCGGTCGACTGGACGCTGCCGCTGACCGTGGCGCGCTTCATGCATCTCACCGGCGGGGTGTCGGCTGCCGCTGCCGGGGAGGCGCTCGCCGCCACCGGCATTTCACATCTGCTGGGTTCAGAGGTGCGCAATCTTTCCGGCGGCGAATTCCAGCGCGCCATGCTGGCCCGCGCCATCGCCCGCAAGCCGGATCTGCTGGTGCTTGATGAACCGGTGCAGGGTGTCGATTATTCCGGCGAGATAGCACTTTATAATCTCATCAAGCAGATCCGCGACGACATCGGCTGTGGCGTCTTGCTGATTTCGCATGATCTGCATGTGGTGATGGCCGCCACCGACCGGGTGATCTGTCTCAATGGCCATGTCTGCTGTCAGGGCACACCTGTCGCGGTGGCCTCGAGCGACGAATACCGCCGGATGTTCGGCGACCGGGTCGATGCAGCCCTTGCTGTCTATGAACACAATCATGATCACACCCATCTGCCCGATGGAACAGTGCGCCACGCCGACGGCTCGGTGACGGCCAACTGCCATCCCGATGATGGTCATCATGATGGCCACCACCCTGATGATGAACATGCCGGCCATGACCACGATCATGGTCATCATCACGCGCCGGCCCACAATGCCGGGTCGAAAGCCGGGGAGGGCACGCGCAATGCTTGATGATTTTTTCACCCGCGCCATCCTTGCAGGCCTTGGCGTAGCTCTTGTCGCCGGTCCGCTGGGCTGTTTCATCATCTGGCGCAGGCTCGCCTATTTCGGCGATACGCTGTCCCATGCCGCCCTTCTTGGCGTTGCGCTGGCGTTCCTGTTGGAAGTCGACATCACGCTCGCCGTCTTTGCGGTTTCGGTGCTGATTTCGCTGGCTTTGCTTCTGTTGCAGAAACGCGCCACGCTGTCCTCTGATGCACTGCTCGGCCTGCTGTCGCACTCGGCGCTTGCCTTGGGGCTTGTTGCGCTTGCCTTCATGACCTGGGTGCGCATGGACCTGATGGGCCTGCTGTTCGGCGATATTCTTGCGGTCTCCAAGACCGATATCGCCGTCATCTGGGCCGGAGGCGTCGCCGTGCTGGCCGTGCTGGCGCTGATCTGGCGGCCGCTGTTTGCCGCCACCGTCAGCGCCGAACTGGCCGAAGCCGAAGACATGCATCCCGACCGCGCCAATCTCATTTTCATGATCCTGATGGCCACCGTGATTGCCATGTCGATCAAGATCGTCGGCGTGCTGCTGATCACCGCCATGCTGATCATACCCGCCGCCACCGCACGGCGCTTTGCCGCGGGGCCGGAGCAGATGGCAATCTTTGCCTCGCTTGCCGGCATGGCGGCCATTGTGCTCGGCCTTGAAGGCTCGTTGAAATGGGACACGCCGTCGGGCCCCAGCATCGTGGTCGCAGCTCTCGTGCTGTTCCTGGTTGCGATGTCGCCCGTTGGCGGGTTAATCGTACGGCTGACGCGGGGCCGCACTCATGCCGCCAAACCGGAAGGAAACGCATCATGAATCAGGAGACCCATACCCATGATCATGGTCGCGCGCCCTCCGACCTGACCAAGAACCAGTCGCTGGTCTTTGGCGCTCTCTCCCGGGCTGAAGGCCCGCTGTCGGCCTACACCATCCTTGACCAGCTTCGCGACGACGGGTTCCGCGCGCCGCTGCAGGTCTACCGGGCGCTCGACAAGCTGGTCGAGACCGGCATGGTGCACCGGCTCGAAAGCCTCAACGCCTTCGTCGCCTGCAGCCACCCGGGCTGCGACAGCCACGAGACCATTGCGTTTGCGATCTGCGAAACCTGCGGCAAGGTCACGGAAATTTCCGATCAGGCTCTTGAGACCAGGCTGCGGGACCTGGCACGCGAGGACGGGTTTACCGTCAAACGCGCCGTGGTCGAACTGCGCGGTCTCTGCGCCGGCTGCAGTTAGGCGGATGCCAAGTTTCAGGCCGGCGGGACTACGGTTTGGGAATCCTAGATCCTTAAATCTGGACGTTGGCGTATATAAAGGTTCCGATCCATTTTCGGCATATAGTGTTGCCACCGGAATCCGACTTTCTCCAGCAACTTGTTCGACGCCTTGTTTTCTGGATGGGCAAAGGCAGTGACCAGTGGAACAGCCAGTTCATTGTCTGCTACTTCGAGTGCAGCCACGGCAAGCTCCGTTCCGTAACCCTGTCCCCAGCTTCCTGGATGGAAATAATAGCCCAATTCGATACCCCAGCCGGGCTCAAAAGGATCGTCGTACAGTCCACCCCAACCGATCGGCTTCAATTCGTTTTTCTTTCTGATCACCCATGGCGCATATCCGTTGATACGTCTTTTCCATTCATGAACGGCAATTCTGCGACGACATTCTGACTGGCTCTCGTCGCAATGAGTGTGGGTCATTGCCTCCGGATCACCAAGAAATTCGAACAGGGCCGGGACATCCGCCAATCGTGGTTTGGTCAAAGTCAGGTGCGTTGTTTCCCTTGACGAAGGCAATGTGTCCCACTCCTCGCTTATGTCTTGGGTTGGCACCATGATCACGTATCTTTACGGCATGGCACCCGAAGTCCGTCGCTTTGCCTGAAATGCCCGGAAACTCACTCCACGGGCATCCGGTTCCAGGCATCGAGCGCGGCAATCTTGTAGGCTTCGGCAAGCGTTGGATAGTTGAAGGTGTTCTCGACGAAATATTCGAGCGTGCCTTTGAGATTGAGCACCGCCTGGCCGATATGGATCAGCTCCGTCGCACCTTCGCCGACAATGTGACAGCCCAGCAGCCTGCGGGTCTTGAGCGAGAAGATCATCTTCAGCATCCCGGTGCTCAGCCCCATGATGTGACCGCGCGATGTTTCCCGGAACCGGGCAATCCCGCATTCATAGGAAATTCCGCGTTCGATGACTTCCTCTTCCGTCATGCCGATGGTCGACATTTCCGGCACCGAATAGATCCCGTAGGGGAAGAACTTAGGCGGTTCATGCGCCCGCATGCCAAGCGCATGGCAGGCCGCGATCCGGCCTTGCTCCATCGAAGTCGACGCAAGGCTTGGAAATCCGATGACGTCTCCTGCGGCATAGATGCTCGGCACATCGGTCTTGAATGTGGTCGGGTCGACCTTGATCCGCCCGCGGCTGTCGCTCTCAAGACCGCAGGCCTCAAGATTGAGGCTGGACGTGGCGCCCATTCTGCCGGCTGCGAACAGCACCATTTCCGCGCGGATATTGCGGCCACCCTCCATCTGGATTTCGCACATGCCGTTGTCGAGCTTGCTGATCTTTCCCGCCTTCTTGCCAAAGCGCAGCACCATGCCGCGGTCCTTGAGCTGATGGGTAAAGTCGTCGATCAGCTCCCGGTCGATGAAGTCGAGCATGGTGTCGCGCGGCTCGATCAGCGTCACATGGACATCGAGCGAACTGAAGATCGTGGCATATTCGATACCGATCACGCCGGCGCCGATCACCGCGATCGAACGGGGCAGGTGATCGAGCGTCAGGATCCCGTCGCTGTCAAACACGCTCTCGCCGTCAAACGGCACATAGTCGGGGCGGAAGGGAACCGTGCCGACAGCCAGCAAAATTGACCCGGCGGAAAATTCGAAGGTTTCGCCCTGTTCGCCCTCAACCTCGATGGTTGTCTGGTCCTTGAACCGCGCCTCGCCCCGCAAGGTTGTCACCTGGTTGCGGGCAAACTGGTGTTCCAGCACCTCGATTTCGTGGTTGAGCGTAATGTCGAGCCGGGCGCGCAGATCATCCGCTGTCAGGTCCTGCTTAACCCGGTAGGACCGGCCGTAAAATCCGCGCTCGCGCCAGCCAGACAGGTTCAGCGCCGTTTCACGCAGGGTTTTTGACGGAATGGTTCCGGTATGAACCGAAACTCCGCCAACCCGTCCGCCGCGCTCCACAACCAGAACCTTCTTGCCGAATTTCGCCGCCTGAATGGCCGCACGCCGCCCGGCAGGGCCGCTGCCGATGACGATAAAGTCGTAATGTTCCATAGAGCGCGCATCCAGGGTTGGTATTCGTGTAAAACTTTACTCAATTTGAACACGAAGTTTCTAATGAAACCTTGCTGCGCTGCGGCAAACTGGTTCGCTGGATGTCTCCAGCCAATAAAAGCCGCCGACAGTAGCCATCCAGGTGGGGGAATGGGAGCATCGTCAAGGCTCGCTCTGTCCGCTATCGCCCGGTATTGCGAGTTGCCGGGTGATGCGTGACCACAACGTCTTCACTCTCGCCGGACCTGACTTTCTAAATGGTGGCAAATGCGTTATGCCGCATGAACTGTAGGTCAGGAATAGCGCCATCTCGGGCGTTTTTCATGTGCTAATTTGCTGGGGTTCTGGGTATGTCGTTGCTGGGTCGGTGGTTCTACAAGTCGCGGAAATTTTATGACGATGATTTCAACTGGGACACATACACCGCCGATTCCTATGAACGCAGGCTGGTGGGGGTTGTCGAACGTGACAATCTGGCTGTGGCCAAATCGGGCGAGCTGAGCTTTGACGATACCACCGGCCACGTAACCTCGTCGGCCCGCCCAATTCACCCCAATCAGCAAGTAATTCTGGAGGCGATCGGGCAATTGAAGCCTGCGTCCGTCCATGAGGTTGGATGCGGCGGCGGTGATCATCTGGCCACTGGCAAGGCATTGTATCCCGATGTTGCCTTTTCAGGTGCCGACAGGGGGCGGACCCAGCTTGATCTGGCAGCCAAACGGCATCCGGAGCTTGCCAGCGATCTCTCATTGCAAGACATCACCATGCCTTTTTCCCGGCATTGGCCGCGCGCCGATATGGTCTACAGCCAGACCGTGTTGATGCACATCCACACAGCTGTCAGCCATTTTGTCGGCTTGGCCAATATGGTCAATACTGCCAACAGGTTTGTCCTGATCATGGAAAACCAGCAATGCCACAATTTCGTCCGCGATATTGAAAATCTCTGGAACGGCGGGCATTTCAATTGGGACACCATGCACATGTACCGTTTTGATGGATCAACCGGTGCGCGGACTATTTTGTTGTCGAAGGAGCCTCTGGATTTTCCTGTTCTGACCAGCGATGCACAGTTGCGGGAAGGTCTCAAGCCGTCGAAACGGCGTCTCAAACGCGCGGATGAGGACAGTGCGCGGGGCGCATTCGGAATCCCCCGTGGTTAGAGCGCTTCATGGCTAGATGGAATCAATTCTGTTTCTCGCCTGACGAGACGATCCACGCGGAAGGTGGCGAGGACGATGTGGGGCATCGTCCGACGGCGCCTGACAAAGTGGGTGTCCGTCAGGCGGAAACCCGAAGGGCCGGGCCGGTTTGCTCCAATACCGGCGGGTTCCGGCTTGCCCGCACCCCGGGTGCGACCTTCGCCGGCCCCCTTGATCTTGAACCAAACCGGCGCGGCAGAATGGTTCCATCTAGCCATGAAGCGCTCTAAATCTGGTTCTTGAAATGAAATCACCGACGCGTTGATGCCAGTCAGGCAAATGATGCGCGTGGCAGATACCGTCCCGGCAAAGACGCTGAATTCTCAAAGGACCTAATACATTGTGGTCTTGTATTCGTCTTCAAGGCCATCATCGAGTTTGCGCATCTCGGCGCTGTCACCCGGAGCGCCTGTCGTCTGGTCCAGAATGATGTTCATCAGCGACGGCATCTCGGCGCGATCCTGAAAATGGCTCGGGTCCCACAAGTGAGAGCGGCGGAATGCCTTGGCGCAATGCAGGAAGACCTCTGTAACCTTGACCACAATTGCGATCTTCGGTGTCCGGTCGTTGACGCGCATGCTCTCGAGAATCTCCGGGTCGGTCACCAGAACGGCCTGCCCGTTCACCCGCAATGTATCGTCAAAACCGGGAATGACAAACAGTAGCCCCACGCTGGGATTGGCGAGAATGTTGACCAGACTGTCGAGCCGGTTGTTGCCGGGCCGGTCGGGGATCGCCAGGGTGCGTTCGTCGAGAATCCGGACAAAGCCGACCGGGTCACCGCGGGGGCTGACATCGGCTCTTCCATCCATGTTCTGAGTACCGATGCAAAGGAATGGCGACCGCCTGATGAAATTCTGCGCATGGATGTCAAGTGTGTCCTGACACTTCAGGGCAGCCAGCTTGTGCGTTTCCTGAAACAGACCGCGCAGAGAACTTTCCTCCGTTATGACGAAGTCTGGATTGACGGAGAATTCTGTCATGGCATTGCCCTCCCGCAGGCCTCTTTTCTGGGGGGCGCTCCGCTTCCCGGATCGGTCAATCTCGCCTGTACCCAAACCTCAAGATGGTGAGGTACGTACCTCGTTATCTTGGGGCGGGTCAATGCCAGATATGCGGCATTGCCTGAGGCCTCCGGTCGGAGTGCAGGGTGGATCGGCTTTTAAAACCTCAAACCATCCCAAGTGGAAGTCTATTCCCCGTCAATCTCCTCAGGTCCGCTCACCCGGATTTCGCCTGCGTGCGAGCGGGCGAATTCGGTCTTCAGAAAGGCTTCGAGCAGCCTCGCAGGCAGCGTGATGCTGGCGCGATCGGCGTCGGGCAAGGCGTCGAAACGGCCGGATTTCGATCGCTTGCCGTCGATCATGCCGCCGGCTACCGTGTTGAGCGTTTCAGGATCGATCAGGATGAAGGCGCCGGTCTCGCGATTGGTCTCGTAGGCATCGAAGATCGCCGTGTCTTCGAAATCGAGCTCGACCACGCCGATGCCATTGACCGGCAGGAATGTGGCATCATCCCAGTTGCCGGTGGAAAGATCGAGCGCCGAGGTCGGACGGACCATCACCCGCTGGCGCCGGGCGCCCGCCTTCAGCCAGTACCGCTTGCCGGGCACCACGCCATCCTGTGACAAGGCCACCAGCCGGGCGCTGAAAGCGCGGCCGGTCTGCGGACGCTGGTCGATCGCCGCAATCATGTCGCCGCGGGCCACATCGACCGGACGGTCGAGCACCAGCGTGATGGCGTCGCCATTCACCGCAGCGTTGCGCACCAGGTCATAGGTGACGATGGCTTTGACATTGGCCTCGACCCCGGAGGGCAGCACCACGACGCTGTCGCCGGGCTTGATCGAGCCGCCGGCAACCGTGCCCTGATAGCCGCGAAAGCCTTCCCCCGGACGCGACACCCGCTGCACCGGCAGACGGAAGCCGGTGGTCTGGCCGGTGCGCTGGGTGGCCTTTTCCAGCACGTCGACCAGCGTCGGGCCGGTGTACCAGGGCATGAATTCATCACCGCGCAGGACAATGTTCTCGCCCTTCAGCGCCGAGACTGGAATGGCGGTCACCTGACGCACGCCGAGCGACAGCGCGATCTCCTTGAAGTCGCGGGAAATGGCCTTGAATCCGGCCTCGTCATAATGGCTCAGGTCGATCTTGTTGACCGCCAGCACGAATTGCCGGATGCCCATCAGCGCCGCGATTGTTGCATGCCGCCGCGTTTGTTCGAGAATGCCGGCGCGGGCATCGACCAACAGCACAGCCAGATCGGCGGTCGAAGCGCCGGTCGCCATGTTGCGCGTATATTGCACATGGCCCGGCGTGTCGGCGACGATGAACGAGCGCCGGTCTGTGGCGAAATAGCGGTAGGCGACATCAATGGTGATGCCCTGTTCGCGCTCGGCCTGCAGCCCGTCGAGCAGCAATGCGAAATCGGGCAGCCCGAGCTCGTTCTGCTTGCCGGTGGAGTCGCGCCGCAGCGTCGCAGCCTGATCTTCCTTGACCGCCTTGGTGTCCCACAGCAGCCGGCCGATCAGCGTCGATTTGCCGTCATCGACCGAGCCGCAGGTGATGAACCTCAGCGGCCGCGCCTGACGGCCTGCCGCCGCTGTTTGTGCGTCGAGAAGGGTTGCGTCATCAGCGGATTCAACACGTGCAGCAGTCTGCGAAAGGGATTGAGAACTCATCAGAAATAGCCTTCGCGTTTTTTCTTTTCCATGGATCCGGACTGGTCGCGGTCAATCGCCCGGCCTTGCCGTTCCGACACCGTGGCGATCTCGAGTTCGGCAATGACCTCATCAAGGTTTGTCGCCTCCGAGCGCACGGCACCTGTCAGCGGGAAACAGCCCAGTGTGCGGAACCGGACCAGTTCCTCGCGCACCTGTTCGTCAGGCAGCAGTTCCAGACGCTTGTCTTCGGCCAGGATCAACATGCCATCGCGCTCGACAATCTTGCGGCGCTTAGCGAAATAGAGCGGCACCAGCTCGATCTGTTCGGCCTGGATGTAGCGCCAGATGTCGACCTCGGTCCAGTTCGACAGCGGGAAGGCGCGCACGCTCTCTCCGGGATGGATCATGCCGTTATAGATCGACCAGAGTTCGGGACGCTGGTTGCGCGGGTCCCAGGCATGGTCAGGCGTCCGGAACGAATAGATCCGCTCCTTGGCGCGGCTGGCTTCCTCATCACGGCGCGCACCGCCAAAGGCCGCGTCGTAACGGCCCATGTCGAGCGCCTGTTTCAGCGCCTGCGTCTTCATGATGTCGGTGTAGCGTGCCGAACCATGGCTGAATGGCGATACATTGTCGCGAAGCCCGTCCGGGTTGGTGTGCGAGATCAGCTCCAGCCCGTGTTTGGCGACAACCTGGTCGCGAAACGCGATCATTTCCGGAAACTTCCAGCCGGTGTCGATGTGCACCAGCGGAAACGGCAGCTTGCCCGGATGAAACGCCTTGAGCGCCAGGTGCAGCAGCACCGACGAGTCCTTGCCGATCGAATACAGCATGACCGGACGCTCGAATTCGGCGGCCACTTCCCGGAAGATGTGGATCGCCTCGTTTTCCAGCGCTTTCAGGTGCGGGTCGAGCGGCGGCTTGCCGCGCCCGTGTTCAATCACGTTCATGGAATTGTCCTTGCGATAGATTATGAGGCAGAGGTCGTGACTTTGGGCTGGCCCTGAGCGCGCGAACCTGAAACGGAAGCGGAGAGATGCAGTCCGCATTCGCGCCGCTCGTCCTGCTCCCACCACCAGCGCCCGGCGCGTTCAGGCTCGCCCGGCTTGATGGCGCGGGTGCAGGGCTCGCAACCGATCGACGGATAGCCCTTTGCGTGCAGCGGATTGACTGGCACATCGTCGGCCTGGGCGCGGGCCTGCAGCGTTTCCAGCGTCTGGTCGGCCAGCGGATTGATCTTGAGCAGGCTGCGGTCCGCGTCCCATTCGGCCAGCGGCGCATTGGCCCGGTTGCCCGACTGGCCGCGGCGCAAGCCGGTCACCCAGATATCTGCGTTCTCCAGCGCCCGGCCCAGTGGCTGCAGCTTGCGCGCATGGCAGCAGGCATGCCGTGCCTCGACGCTGTCGTAAAATCCGTTCTCGCCGTAAAGCGCGACAAACCCGTCAACCTCGTCCTTCCACGGCTTGAACACCTCGATCGACAGGCCGTAATGCGCCTGCGTGTCGGCCATCAGCTTCTCGGTCTCGGCAAACAGCCGGCCGGTGTCGAGCGTGACGATCCGCAGATCGGCTCCGGTTGCCGCGATGATCGAGGTCAGCACCTGGTCCTCCAGCCCCAGCGAGGTGGTGAAAACCGCCCGGCCCAGGGACGCAATGCGCAGAATGCGGCCCGGCAGTGGCAGGGCGGCGAGTTCCGCGTTGAGCTGAACCGCCAGGTCCGGCCCGAATGTCTGAGGCGTATTGGCGGCAGGCGAGCGATGGTGCAGGGGCATGATAGCGGCTCCAATTGAAGTCTCAATTTTCGACGTTCGTGCATGTGAAAACGAGGTATCAATGTCTTTTTGTCGGCCCTGTTCAGGCAGCCTGTTCCGCTTTTGCCGCTGCTTGCCGCAAATTCTGCCCAATTCATGCCGATCATCCCGATACCATTGCATTGACCGGGATCGGCAAACATGTCACGCCAGTTAAGTCGAGTAACAAGTATCACGGAGCCCGAAGATGGGCGCGTTTGACTTTTCTGATCTTGAAGGCAGTTCCATCCGGACGCTGATCGAGGCGCTTGAAACGGTGGCGATTGCTGCCGGTAAAGAGATCCTCGCGGTCCGTGCCGGAGGCGCCGAAGTCATGGTGAAATCAGACCATACTCCTGTGACCCAGGCAGACCGGCGTGCTGAAAGGGTCATTCTTGATTTTCTCTCCACGTCCTATCCGGGCATTCCCGTGGTTGCCGAAGAACTCGCGGAAGCCGGGCGCTGTCCCAGCCACGCAAAGGACCTTTTCTTTCTGGTCGATGCTCTCGATGGGACTGGTGAATTTATTTCCGGACGCGACGAGTTCACCGTCAACATTGCCCTGATCCGGGGGCAGGCCCCGGTTGCCGGAGTTGTCCATGCCCCGGCGCTCGGCAAGATCTGGAGCGGCGTGACCGGCAATGCGCATGTTGCCGACGTGACGCCGGATGGCGTGATATCCGGCCAACGGCAAATCCACACACGATCGCTGCCCAAGACCCCCGTGGCGCTGGTGAGTTTCACCCACAAGGAGCCTGAAACCGCAGCCTGGCTCGAAAACTTTCCAGAGCACGAAACCGCCAGTGTTGGATCGTCCCTAAAGTTCTGCCTGCTGGCCGAGGGCCGCGCAGACGTCTATCCGCGTCTGGTCTGTCTCAAGCAGTGGGACATTGCCGCCGGTGACGCGGTGTTGCGCGCGGCTGGCGGCATGACCCTGACGCTGGAGGGTACGCCGTTGCGTTACGGTGTAGAAGGCTCGGATTTCGGCTGTTCGCGCTTCGTCGGCTGGGGCCAGGCTCCAGACAAGCAACCAGCCAACTGAACCACCCGGTCGGCTGTCTGCGGCGGCATCCTGGTTCAATCCAAACGGATTTGCTCGCCAGCCCCATCGCTCGAAACAGTCCTGTCATAAAGGCCCTGATAGACGATCTTCCACAATGTCACCAACAGGCTGTGATTGCCGAAATACTGGACATTGACGTCAACCATGTGCCCGGCGGCAACCGTCCAGTCCAGACCAATGGTTCCGGCCGGGGCTGCATTGAGCACGGCATTGTCGGTTACAAACTTTGCTCCCACCTGCAACACCCATTCCGCCGGCCGGTTCTGGAGAAAGACGTTGACCATGCGCTTGAGCACGATCAGTGCCGGGTCGCCACCCTGATTGCTGTTCAAGAGCCGCGACAACACATCAACATTGTTGAGCACATTGGCCGGCACTGTGTAGTCCAGATTGACCGCCAGATTGTAGCGCCCGGCTGTCGGTGCGCCCAGCGGCAGGCCCAGCACCCACAACATGACGGTGCAGTAACCGCAATGCGGAAGGTTGGTGAAGTAGTTTGCGCCGGTTATCGTGTCCCCGTTGAGTGCTACGACATAGCCGTTCGCATCGACCTGCCAGATCGGCACAGGTGCTGTGCTGGCAGCCAGCGCGACCATTTCCGAGTGCTGCTGCATGGTGGTGCCGTAGTCGTCTGGCGCGGCGGGCGGCCAGCTCACGGTCGTCACCGCGTGCTGGGCTCCCCCTGTGCTGTAGGGGACGAAAGCCTTTTGCGCTTCAATCGCCGCCTGGATTCTTGAGATCGAGGCTCGGGCTATGTCAACCAGCGGATCGATCTCCTGGCTGTTCACTTGTGCTTTCCAGCGAATGCGTGCCATGAGATTTCCCTTCCTGTGCATGATCGGATCTGTGGAAACTGAAAACGGCCTCCCTCAGGCCGGCGGTTTGCGGGGAACGCATTTCCCTCTGCCAGCGGCGCCTGGAGAGAGCATGCGTTGGTTCGGAGGTGCCCGGGAGGCACAGACCACCCGGGGCAGGCATCCGAAGGCGGACACTCCGGATGCCTGCGGCTGCGGTCCGGCTTACTGCGGATTGATCAGATTGATGCTGGCTCCCATGATCAGTGCTGTTTCCGCGGTGGATTCGCCCGAGAACGTGTTGGTGGAAGAATCGGATCTCCATCCCGACGACGAGCTTCCGCCTCCGCCGCTGAAGCTGAACGGACCGATGCGCAGTCCCGCAGAGACCTCCCATTTCTCCGAGAACGCCTTGAATGTCGAAGAGCTGACGGTGATGCTGAAGGAGGGTTTGTAGCAGACAAACATGCCGACCTTCTGAGCCGACATGATGCCCTCGGGGCCCCACACCGCCTTTGTGCTTGTGTCGCCATAGGGAGAGTAGCCGCGGATAAAGGGACCTTTCTGGATGCCGGTCACGAAGGCGCCGTTGTACCAGCGAGACGCCGTGATCGATATCTGGTCCCAGGCCTTGAAACTGACTTCGACACTCAGGGATGAGTCAGACGAGAATTCGTCAATGCGCTCCCAGGAACCGCCGACATTGACGCTCCAGAACACCTTCTTGACCGAAGCACTGCCGCCGGCCCAGGTTTTTTTGTAATCATACTGGGATTGAGAGTTGCTGAAGCTGATCTTGCCGCTGCTGCCGCCGGTGCCGGCCTGCACCTTGTTCAGCCAGGTGGTGGCATCCATGCTAATCGAGTATCCCGGCACGGCCGGAAACGCCGAAAGCGACGGGTCCTGGAGTTTGGTGTAGTAGTCCTGGTTGCCAAGGCGGTCCTGTGCATCCTTCAGGCCGGGCGTCGTGGTCTCGGAAAGCAGCTGGTTGTAAACGTTCTGCTGCGCCTGAACGTTCTGCCAGGCCGAATCCAGCTGCGCCTGCCAGGACCGCCCGCCCATCGTTCCCAGCCATTCCGTATAGGGAGGCGTGTTGGTGCCGCCGGTTTCGGTTCCGTAGGCGTCGACCGATTGCTTGTAGACCGTATCGTAGTTGTTGACGGCGAGCTGTAACATGTTGCGCGCCTGCTCGATGTCAGCCTTCAGTTTCGGGTCGCTGGTGGCGGCGCTGACAACATTGAGCATGGCGCCATAGCTGTCGTTGAAGGCAGTTCCCGCGGAGGTATATTCTCCCGTGGCGCTGAACTGGGGCACTGTCGAGCAGAAATCCCATTGTGCGGCGCTGGTGTACCCGGCCGGAACAATCGGCCAGTCCCAGGTTGTAAACGGATAGATCAGCTGGAAGTTGCTGGGCGAGATATTGAGCCCGTCGACCATCGCCCCGTAAAGGTGGTTCCAGGCCTTGTCGTTGTCATCAATCGCGCCAGGCAAGACCAGTGGGTGTTCGCTGGACAGGGCCAGCGGATCCAACGCGTCATAGCCTTTCAGGGCGTCGGCGGATTCAGATGAAGGGATCAGGTATTTGCGCATAACGGCTCCTCACATGTTGAAATTGAACTTCCGGTCAGAGCGGAGAGTCCAGGTTCTGCGAGACGCACATGGTGTTGGTGCCGCTTGGGGTTTGAAGTGGCCCTGACAAAGCCGGGCGGTGCATGGCCGGTCCGGCGAAACAGTGAGAGTCGCAGGTTGTATATTAGATTCTGACAACCTAACATTGCAATGTGAGTTGATTTCGTCAATTGGAATTCGGTAGAAATCCAAAAACAGGCCGCAATCGGCCTGAGGGGCCGGGCTCGAAATCTCGCCGTGAGCGATTGATTTTTCTGCAGAAATTGGAACTGGGATTTAGTTTGAAAAAAATGCCCGCAATTGGTGTGTGGTGCGTGCAAAGCAGATTTTGCCATCGGCGGGCGCCGGGGCCGCCAAACGTCCCCGCCTTGTTGCGTCCACTTGATCGAACGATGGTCTAGCCCAGCCGGTCGGTGGTTTCCCAGTCGGGGTTCATCCACGGTTCGAGATTACTCGGCGCCAGCGGCGTCCGTCCGAGGATGTGGTCGGCGGCTTTCTCGCCGGTCATGATCGACGGGCCATTGAGATTGCCATTGGTCACGCGCGGGAAGATCGACGAGTCGGCAACGCGCAGACCCTCGACGCCGATGACGCGGGTTTGCGGATCGACCACTGCATCCGGATCATCAGCGCGGCCCATCCGGCAGGTGCCGCAGGGATGGTAGGCGCTTTCGGCGTGCTCGCGGATGAAGCCGTCAATCTCGTCGTCGGTTTGAACATCGCTGCCCGGCTGGATTTCCATGCCGCGGAAAGGATCGAACGCGGCCTGGCTGAAAATCTCGCGGGTGATCCGGACCCCCCGGCGGAAATCGCGCCAGTCTTCTTCATGGCTCATGTAGTTGAAGCGGATCACCGGGGCATCCCTGGCGTCACCCGACCGCAAGGTCACCGCGCCGCGCGAGGGCGACCGCATCGGCCCGACATGGGCCTGGAAGCCATGCATCGGCGCCGCCGCTTTTCCATCGTAGCGGATCGCGCCAGGCAGGAAATGGAACTGGATATCGGGGTAGGGCACACCAGCCGCAGAGCGGACGAACGCGGCAGCCTCGAACTGGTTCGAGGTGCCAAGTCCGCGCCGCAGGAACAGCCACTGTGCGCCGATCAGCGCCTTTGAAAACAGGTTGAGTTTCGAATATAGCGTGATCGGCTGGATGCATTCCTGCTGGATATAGACTTCCAGATGATCCTGCAGATTGGCGCCGACACCGGGCCGGTCGGCGACAACATCGATGCCATGCTCCGTCAGATGCGCGCCCGGACCGATGCCCGACAGCATCAACAGCTTGGGCGAGTTGAAGCTCGACGCCGCAATCACCACCTCACGCCGTGCTTTAACGACTTGAATCGATCCGTGAACCTCGATCTCGACCCCGGTTGCACGCTGATTCTCGATCACAACACGCCGTGCCAGACCCCTGACAAGACTCACGTTTTTCCGCTTCAGTGCGGGCTTCAGATAGGCTTCCGCCGTCGACCATCGCTGCCCCTTGTGGATGGTCTGCTCCATCAGGCCGAAGCCTTCCTGACGTGACCCGTTGTAGTCTTTGGTGACCCCGTAACCGGCCTGTTCGCCAGCATCGATGAACGCCTGAAACAGCGGATTGACCGCCGGCCCGCGCCGCACATGCAGCGGACCATCGGTGCCGCGCCAGCCGTCCTCGCCACCGATACCGCCGTTTTGATGCGAGGTTTCCATGCGCTTGAAATAGGGCAGCACATCGGCGAACGACCAGCCGGCAGCACCTTGCTCGGCCCAGTGATTGAAGTCCTCCGCATGGCCGCGCACGAACACCATGCCGTTGATCGAGGACGATCCGCCGATCACCTTGCCGCGGGGCGCCGCCAGCTGCCGGTTGCCCAGATTGGGCTCGGGCTCGGTTGTGTAACCCCAGTCATAGGTCGCCATGTTCATCGGGAAGGACAGCGCCGCCGGCATCTGGATGAACGGCCCGAAATCCGATCCGCCATGCTCGATGACAATGACCGAATGCTTGCCGTCCTCGCTCAGCCGGGCGGCCATTGCGGAGCCGGCCGAGCCGGCGCCGACGATGACGAAATCTGCTTGCATGCTCATGGGGTGTCGCTCGTCTTCAGTGCCGGGTTGCGCCGGCAGTGCCAGGATTGACCAAAATATCGCTTAGAGCTATATTTGGTCGATGAAACGGGTTGTCTTTTCGAAGCGCGCCGAGAAGAGCCTCGCGCGGATGCAACCCAAACGACGGGCAGCAGCTGTCGCCAAGGTGAAGGCCTTCGCACGCGGTGAAAAAGTCGACATCCGCAAGCTTACCGGCTTCGACCTTTACCGGATCCGTGTCGGAAACGACCGTGTCATCATTGATGACCAAGGGGTCGTCGTTCTGGTCATCGATGCCGGCCCGCGCGGCGGAATCTACAAGGAGTGACTCCCAATGGGCGAAATCCAGAAGATCACCATCGAAGGCAAGACCTATGTTCTGCTGAGCGAGGAAGACTACGAGGACCTCATCGATGGATTGAATGCCAAGGCAGTGATGGCGCGGATCGAAGCGGGCGAAGAGACCTGGCCTTCCGAACTCGTCGAAGAACTGATGGAAACCGACAGCCGCATCCGCACCTACCGCAAATACCGCGGTATTACGATGATCGAGCTTGCCACAGCCGCTGGCATCTCCCAGCCGCACCTGTCCGATATCGAAAACGGCAAGAAGGCAGGCTCGGTCGATGTGCTCAAGCGCATTGCGAACGCCCTTCGCGTCGATCTCGATGACCTGGTAGTCTGAGTACGCCATCACCTGAAAACTCAGTAAGGGCTGTCGACCGGCCCGGTGGCCACGTAGACGCTCTTGAGCTGGGTGTAATAGTCGATCGCGGCGCGTGAGTTCTCGCGGCCGATGCCCGATTGTTTGACGCCACCGAACGGGGCCTCCACCGGTGTCAGATTGTAGGTGTTGATCCAGGTGGTGCCGGCCTGAAGTTGGGACACCACGCGGTGCGCGCGCGTCAGATCAGCCGTGAACACGCCTGCGGCCAGGCCGAATTCGGTCGCATTGGCGCGGCGCAGCGCTTCGGCCTCGTCGTCAAACACCAGCACGCTCATCACCGGTCCGAAGATCTCTTCGCGCGCGATGGTCATCTCGTCGGTGACATCGGCAAACACCGTCGGCTGGATCCAGGCGCCGTTCTCGAACCCCTGCAGCACCGGCACGCCGCCGCCGGTCACGAGGCGGGCGCCTTCTGTCTTGCCGGCCTCGATATAGCCCAGCACCTTGTCGCGCTGCGCCATGGAGACCATCGGGCCCAGATGCGTGTCGGGATCGAGCGGGTCGCCAATGCTGATCACTTCGGTCCGGGCTTTCAGCCGCTCCAGGAAGCGGTCATAGACGCCGCGCTGCACAAACACGCGGGTGCCATTCGAGCAGATCTGCCCGGTCGAATAGAAATTGCCCAACATCGCGCCGCCGATGGCGCTTTCCAGGTCCGCGTCGTCAAACACCAGGATCGGCGACTTGCCGCCAAGTTCCATGGTCACCGACTTGATGGTCTGAGCAGCCGCAGCCAGCACCTTGGCGCCGGTCGGCACCGAGCCGGTGAGCGACACCTTGGCAATGTCGGGATGGCTGGCAAGGGCTGCGCCCACATCGCCAAAGCCCTGAACAACATTGAACAGGCCGGCAGGCAGGCCCGCATCGGCAAAGGCTTCCGCCAGCAGCAGCGCTGTCAGCGGGGTCATCTCCGACGGCTTGAAGATGAAGGCATTGCCGCAGGCCAGCGCCGGGGCCGATTTCCACGCCGCGATCTGGATCGGGTAGTTCCAGGCGCCGATGCCGGCACAGACGCCGAGCGCTTCGCGCCGTGTGTAGACAAAGTCTCCGCCCAGATCGACATGCTCGCCGGTAATTGCGCCGGCCAGGCCGCCGAAATATTCAAGCGCATCCGCTGCCGAAGCCGCGTCGGCCACCAGTGTTTCCTGGATCGCCTTGCCGGTGTCGAGCGTCTCGATCCGCGACAGCTCTTCATTGCGCTCACGCAGGATCTGCGCGGTGCGCAGCAGGATGCGTCCACGTTCGACGCCCTTCAGCGCCGCCCATGCCGGTTGCGCCGCCTTGGCTGCATAGACGGCCCGCTCGATGATCGCGGGCGTGGCCGAATGCAGCCTGGCGTTCAACTCGCCTGTGGCCGGATAGGTGCTTTCGATCACGGCTCCGGCCGTATCTTCGACGTAGGCGCCACCAATGTGGTGGGAGGCTTTGGGTTGGGCGTTCATTTTGTAATCCTCAGGCTTTCATAGGAGACCATCACGTGTTCGCGGTATGCAGGGCGTTCGCAAAGCCGGGCATAGTAGGCGTCAAGCGCCGGCGTTTTCGCGCGGTCGAAATCCAGTGTGTAATATCGATAAAGCTGAACGCCGATGACCATGTCGGCAAAACAGATGGATTGGCCGCCGATATACGGACCCTCGCCGATCCGCACGCTGAGCCTGATCGCGAGCGGCTTCAACGCATCAATGGAAGTGTCCAGAGCGTCGGGTCCGCCGGCGGCTTTGCCCATCAGCGGCCAGAAAACCCGCATGCCGAAATGCGGAGCGAAAGTGGTCTTGATCCATTCCGCCCACATGTCGAGCTGTACCCGCGCAGCCGGATCACGTGGCCAGAATTTTTCATCGCCATAGGCCGCGGCCAGATAGCGCACGATGGCGGCACTCTCCCACATCGGCGCACCATCACCATCGCGCACCGTCGGCACCAGGCCGTTCGGGTTCATGGCCAGATAGTCCGGCGTGTCGAGACCGCCAAAGGCATGCCCGCGATCATGGCGTTCAGACTCAAGCCCCAGTTCGGCGATGGTCCACATCACAGCTTGCACATTCGACGAGGTTGCCCGTCCCCACACCGTCAGCATCTTATTCTCCCCGCGGAAAGCGTTTCGATTCTTCCAAAATGTTGAGATCCATGTGGTTGCGCATGTAGCGCTCCGAGGCCTTTTGCAGCGGCTGGAAATCCCAGGGGTAGTAATTGCCGTTCCTCAGCGCCTCGTAGACCACCCAGCGCCGGGCCTGGCTTTCGCGCACCTCGGCGTCATAGCGCTGCATGTCCCACTTGGCCCGGACTCTGGTCATGTAGGCTGCGACCCTTTCGGCATGGGCTGGATCAGCCGCCAGATTGGTCAGCTCGTCGGGATCGGCATCCAGATCGAAGAGCTGCGGTGCGTCCAGTTCGCAATGGGTGAATTTGTACTGCCCGTCGCGGATTGCCACCAGTGGCGCTTCCGAGCCTTCCGCGGCATATTCCATCAGCACCGGTGTCGTTCGGCTCTCTCCGCCCATGACCTGTGTCAGGCTTTCGCCATCGGTCCAGGGGGCGACGTCCTCCATCGAGACGCCGGCGAGCGCGGCCAGCGTTGGAGTGATATCCAGGTTCGATGTCGGTTGCGTGACCAGACGGCCGTCGGCTCCGGGAACCGAGATCATCAGCGGAACCCGTGCCGAGCCGTCGAAGAAGCTCATCTTGAACCACATGCCGCGTTCACCCAGCATGTCGCCATGGTCGGAACAGAACACCACGATGGTGTTGTCTGCCATGCGGGTTGCCTCGAGCGTGGCAAGAATGCCGCCGATCTTGTCGTCGAGATAGGAAATATTGGCGAAATAGGCCTGCCGCGATCGCCGCACATTGTCTTCGGTGATGTCGAACTTTTCGGAATCATTGGCCTTGTAGAGCCGTTGCGAATGCTGATCCATCTCGGAGTAGGGGATCGGCGCCACGCGCGGCTCGAGTTCCGGGCAATCCTCGTACAGGTCCCAGTATTGCTTGCGCGCCACGTAGGGGTCGTGCGGATGGGTGAAGGAGACGGTCAGCGCCCAGGGGCGTGCCGATGCATCGTCGCTGCTGCGCGACAGCTGATGCAGCTTCTGGGTCGCGAAAAACGCCACCTCGTCGTCATATTCCATCTGGTTGGATGTCTCGGCAATGCCAGCCCCGGTGACCGAGCCGAGATTGTGGTACCACCAGTCGATCCGCTCGCCGGGCTTGCGGTAATCCGGTGTCCAGCCGAAATCGGCCGGATAGATATCCGTGGTCAACCGCTCTTCGAACCCGTGCATCTGGTCGGGCCCGACAAAATGCATCTTGCCCGACAGGCAGGTGTAGTAGCCGGCGCGTCTGAGGTGATGCGCATAGGTGGGAATATCTGAGGCGAACTCGGCGGCATTGTCATACACCCGTGTCCGTCGTGGCAACTGGCCCGACATGAATGACGCGCGGCCCGGCGCGCAGAGCGGCGAGGCGGTGTAGTTCTTGGCAAAGCGCGTCGACCGCGCGGCCAGCTTCTTCAGGTTGGGCGCATGCAGGAAATCCGCCGGACCATCGGGAAACAGCGTGCCGTTGAGCTGATCGACCATGAGGATGAGAATGTTGGGCGCCTTTGCCCCCGTGTCAGCAGCCGTCATAACGTCCTCCCCCTGATTTCGAGCAATTGTGTTTCGATGTGATCTTCAACAAGCGCCACCGCATCGTGACGCGCCGGCCCCGTGCCCAGCGCCTTGCGAATGTAAAGCCCGTCGATCATGGCCGCGGCGCCTTCGGCGATGCGCTCGGCGTCATAGGCGCCGGCAAGCGGCGTCAGCCCGCTCATCAGGTTGGCGTGCAGCCGTCTGGCATAGACAGACAGCAACCGGCGGATATCGGGCGCGCGGTGGGCGTCGACATAAAAGGCCAGCCACGCCGCCACCACATCCTCGGAAAACTGTTTGTCGGAAAAGCTCACCGTAATAATCGCCGAAACCCGGGCACGGTGGGTGCGGGCTGCTTTCAGCGCTTTCACCGTGTCAATTCGGAGGTCGCTCAACAATGCCCGCACCGAAGCCGTGATCAACTGATCCTTGGATCCAAAGTAGTGATGCGCCAATGCCGGCGAGACACCGGCGCGTCCGGCGATGTCCGACATTGTCACGCCCATTGAGCCGCGAGCGCCGATGGCTTCAATAGCTGCGTCCGTCAGAGCCTTGCGGCGGATGGGTTCCATGCCGACCTTGGGCATTCGATGTCTCCTGAGAGTGGGATGAAGCAAAATTCAGAAGGGAAGAACGTCCAAGCGTACACTTGATTGACTGGTCAATCAATAAAAAACCTGTGCCCTTGAAAGGCATCCCGCCGGCTCCCCGGAGTGCTGAGAAGCCGGCTGAATCCTGGAGGACTTGGATCCAGGCAAAGAAGCCGCGCAGCTGGTTGAATGCGCGGCTTGGTTCTGTGGCTCGCGGTCTCGGGTGACCCGCGAGCCGGGGTGCCGCCGCCTTAACTCAGAGCGGCCGGCATGCTCGATGATTTGACCGTCACCTTGGCGCCACTGCGGGCACGCTCGAACAGATCGATTATGTCGTGATTGAGCATCCGGATGCACCCCGACGACACGGCTTTGCCGATCGAATTGGCTTCCGGGTTGCCGTGAATGCGGTAGAGCGTGTCCTCTCCGTTCTGGAACAGATAGAGCGCCCGGGCGCCCAGCGGATTGAGTGGCCCCGGGTCCATCCCGCCATTGGCGACAGAATAGGGCTGCAGCTCCGGATTGCGCGCCACCATGTCGTCGGGTGCTTTCCAGCGCGGCCACTTGCGCTTGTACTGAACGACGGCGTCGCCTGACCACGAAAATCCCTGCCGGCCCACGCCAATGCCATAGCGCATGGCGGTTTCGCGGTTTTCGACTAAGTGCAGATAGAAGGCGTTCGGATCGACAATGATCGTGCCTGCCGCTTCGCCCGGATAGGGGTTGGGCACCTGTTGCCGCCAGTAGCGTTCGGGAACCACGCCGCGCGGCACCGCGTCGATAGGGTAGGGTTCATCGACAATGGCGCCATAGATCGCCGGCATCGATTGCGGTTTCGGCTTGATCGCCGGTGTGGAAATGGGTTGGGTGCGGCTGCCGATGGATGTGCAGCCCGAAAGCACAGCCAGCGCGGCCGAGCTCAAAAACAGGCGTCGGGTAATCATGATGTTCGATCCTTGGGTGCTGATAAGAGGGAAACCGCCGCGTTTGCCCGGCAGTCCCGTTTGTCAAATCAGCGTGACCGTGGCGGCCTGAATATCCGGGTCGCCGGAGGCGTCGCCGTGCCTTGCTCATACCTGAGCTCCAGCGACGAAACGGCCCGCGCATGTGTCTGCGGCTGAACGGAAGCCGGGTATCCGGTGTCGAAGTGGCAATTGGACCGGACGATGGCGCCGCGCTGGCAGCGCTTGGAAGGGTTCGTGCTGGTCTTGAGATCGGCTGCCCCAGTGACAATCGAAACCGGCATTGTCTGGGAAAGTGCTGTCATTGGCGATGACAAGGCACGCGTCAGCGGCCCCGTCATCCCGAGGGTGACGGTCAGAAGACACAGAAGCAGAATTCGGCCAACAGACATGCAGGCTGTCATATCCTCAAATGTGGCTATTTCCAGTTCCAACTGCATCTGGTGCGATCAACAAGTGGTGAGCGGAACCCCGCGTCGCGGGCCGGCACCGGTCGGCTGATACACCCGCATCAAGGCCACACGCCGTCCTTCTCTCTTTACAAAAAGCCCTCCGCCCACTCAAATATGCACCATTGCATTCAAGTCTCCCGGACAGACACGACAGGACCGGCTGCAGGGACGCCTGGACCCATCTGCTCCTTGGCCGCCGCCGGACCCGTCGAAGGCCTTGTCCCGAACGCGGCGCGCGGGGTTCAGCCGCCCGGTCCTTGATCCGGCGTTCGGCCGATCCTGTTGAACGGTACACACTTCGATCACTGCTGACAGAAAATGGGGAGTGTCTCAGTTTGAAATTTGGCGATCTTGACGCCTATCGAATCCCGGCGCGAATTCCCATATGCTTAGCGCAAAGCAGTAGGAGATATATCGTGTCTGACGTCGTGGACGGGTTCAAGAACCAAACTTGGTTGATCATAAAATATGACAGCTTGGAAGAGGTATCCCAAGAGCGGATCCCTCAATCCGACATATCGGAAATAGAGATCATAGCGAAATTGGCGAAGCTTTCAGGGCAAATTCCGCAGAAGGACTCCGGCAAAGGTTCCAGAATTATTTACATGGCCGGAGAAAATCCACATTGGGTTGCTAGTCTTTGGCGCGCTGACGAATTGAAAGAAAGAGACATGCGCGATGCCTAAAGGACCTAAAGGACAGAAGCGCCCCTCCGACGCTATCAGTCGCGCTGTACAGATCGCTCAGATCGCCACTGGCGAGATTGAAGACGATGTGTCCGACGATGGCAAAGACCCAGCCGCCAAGGCTCTTGGCGCGAAGGGTGGGCGGAAGCGCGCTGAGAACATGACACCAGAGCGGCGGAAAGAGATTGCGCAGAAGGCCGCGCAGAAGCGGTGGGCCAACAAGAAATAGCAAGCATAACCGCGTCTTCTGCGGCCGCGTGCTTGCTTAAATTCAGCAAGCACGGCATCTTCAATGTTAGCAAGCATTGGAGCGATTCGAATGACCACACCCCAGAGTAAGGGCGGGAAAGCCCGCGCGGACAAGCTTTCCTCCGAAGAACGCAGCGAGATTGCAAGCCAAGCTGCCAAGGCCCGGTGGGCCGAGGCCTCAAATCTTCCAAAGGCTACTCATATGGGTACGCTGAAAATTGGAGATGCTGAGATCCCCTGCGCTGTTCTATCAGATGGCACGAGGCTTCTTACGCAAGCTGGTTTTCTGGGCGCTCTCGGGCGATCAACAAAGCCAAAAGGGAAGTCTCAGCAGGTAACCGACGGTTTGCCGCCTTTTTTGGCTACAAAGAGCCTTAAGCCACTGATTACGCAAGAAATTATAGACGCGACGGTCCCTGTTTCATTTATTACTACAACGGGGGGAAAGGCTCTCGGTTTCAAGGCGGAACTCCTCCCCAAAGTTTGCGACCTTTTCCTAGAGGCAAGGAATTTGGGCTTGCTCACACAGCAACAGGCAACCATTGCTGAGAGCAGTGAGATGCTGGTTCGGGCCTTAGCAAAAGTCGGTATCGTCGCACTGGTTGATGAGGCGACCGGATTTCAAACAGAACGCGACCGCGATGAGTTGCACCGCCTTCTATCTGTTTACCTAGTCGAAGAGCGACTTGCCTGGGCAAAGCGGTTCCCAGATGAATTTTACAAGCAGATTTACCGACTGAAAGGCTGGAAGTGGCCCGTCGGTAAAGCGAAAACCCCTCTACTGGGTCATATTACAAACGATATTGTATATGATCGGTTGCCGGAGGGTGTCTTGCCGAAACTTCAGGAGCTCAACCCGACGCAAGAGGAATCAAAACGACGGAAATTCAAGCATCATCAGTTTCTTTCCCATGATGTGGGCCAGCCAGATCTTCGGGATCACATTCTCCAGATCCTGCCAATAATGAAGATATCGAAGGACTGGAATGCTTTTAAGAGAAACCTCGATGTGGCGTTCCCAAAGGCAGGTAGTCAAATCGAGATGGAAATTGATATTGACCGATATGCTTGACACTAAGCATAAAAGTTCATATGTTTCGAGTATGGCAAACGTACTCGACACCAACAAGCGCGCTCAAATCCTCTCCATGCTGGTTGAGGGAATGTCCATGCGCTCCGTCTCACGGATCACTGGCGTTTCGATCAACACGGTTTCGAAGCTTCTGGTTGATGCTGGCAACGCTTGCGCCGAGTACCACGACAAGACGGTGCGCGGCGTCAAAGCCGAGCGTGTTCAGTGCGATGAAATCTGGTCGTTTGTGGCCGCCAAGGCAAAAAACGTCAAAGATATGAAGGCCCCGGTTGACGGCGCTGGCGACGCTTGGACTTGGACCGCAATTGATGCTGATAGCAAGCTGATCATTTCATATCTGGTTGGCGGTCGCGGTGCTGACTACGCATCGGAGTTCATGAGCGATGTCGCGTCACGCTTGGCCAACCGGGTTCAACTGACCACAGACGGCCATAAGGCTTACCTTGAGGCTGTCGAGGGTGCTTTCGGTGCTGATGTCGATTACGCGATGCTGGTCAAGATGTACGGCAATCCGATTGGCGACAACATGACGGTTCTCTATTCGCCGGGTGAGTGCATCGGCATCAAAAAGAATGAAGTCACCGGCAATCCCGATAGCGATGACGTTAGCACGTCCTATGTGGAACGCATGAACCTGAATATCCGCATGGGCAACCGCCGTTTTACGCACCTGACCAACGCCTATTCAAAGAAGGTTGATAACCACCTTCACATGCTCCCGCTGTATTTCGTGCATTACAACTTCTGCCGGATGCACAAGAGCCTTCGCATGTCGCCCGCAATGGCCGCTGGCGTGTCAGATACGCTTCGCGATATGGATTGGATCGTGGGTTTGATCGATGCCCGCGCACCAAAACCGGGTCCACGAGGCCCCTACAAAAGGCACACGCAAGCTTGAAATATGGTAGGATATATCCAATTATCATTGTAATATAGGAAAATCAACCTAGGAGGTTGTTATGACTGTACAAGTTCTCGCAGCCGCCAAAAGGCTGGCTGAACGTTCTGGATGGACATTGACCAATTTGGAACTGCAGAAGATCCTTTATCTCGCGCACATGTTCCATCTCGGTCGAACGGGCGGTGAACCCTTAGTGCAAGGCAACTTTGAGGCGTGGGATTATGGTCCGGTACATCCGGATCTTTACCACAAAGCTAAAATTTTTGGCTCAGATCCAGTCAAGAATGTATTTCATGGCCTTTCGGATCTTCCTCATTGCAGCGAGCGCCAAATTATTGATGAGGCGTATAGTAGTCTAGGTAATGCTGGTCCAGGCAGACTGGTAAACGCAACCCATCGTCGTGGTGGCGCTTGGGATGCTAACTACGTGCCGGGCTTGCGCCATTGCATTATTCCAAATGCAGATATCCTCCGCGAATATCAGGGGCTGGACAATGCCGCCTAAAAAAATTGGCGAAGGGTCAAAATCCTTTGGAGCGATGGTCTCGCCTGAACCCTCAAATCAGGACAAGCTGATTGAGGAATTACAAGAGCAACTTGAGCATGAGCGCGATGGTCGAAAAGAAGATCGCTTCATGGGAATTGTCTGCTTGGTGCTCTTGTTGGATGTCGTATTCTTTACGGTGATGCCGACATTTGGGGGGCCTCTAGCGCTTTTGGTTTTAGAATTGTTGATCCTGATTCCGTTGGCAAGGCGAATGGGAATGGAGGAGGTAGCCCAGATATCCAGTCGCGTTCTTGATAGGCTTTCCGGGAAAGCTGGAGATAGCGGGTAGCGTCAAATTTCAAACTTCGATCACTGCTGACAGAAAATGACAGGAGAAGTGTTTAGGCCACGTCCGTACCATCAACCCGACGCGGAGTTCCGTCATGCTTACCCTTTACCACGCCCCTCGCTCTCGTTCCTCACGCATCGTTCGTCTGATTCTGGAGCTCGGCATCCTCGACCAGGTCGAGATCCGCATCGTCAAGATTCTCCGCAACGATGGGTCGGGTGCTGTTGATCCCGCCAACCCTCATCCCGAAGGCAAGGTGCCGTTGCTGGTTCATGATGGGGTCGAGATATGGGAATCCAACGCCATCATGCTGTATCTGACCGACCTGTTCCCCGATGCAGGGCTTGGCCGGCCGGTCGGGCACCCCGATCGCGGCAGCTATCTGAGCTGGATAGCCTGGTATGGCAATGTCCTTGAGCCGGTCATCATTTTTGACGCCGCCGGTCTCAGCCATCCATTCCTCGATGCCACCTTTCGCGCTGTGCCCGAGGCTGTGGCGCGCTTGACGGCGCAATTGCAGAAGTCGCCATATCTGTTGGGAGATCAGTTTTCAGCGGCCGATCTGCTGGTGGTCTCACCCTATGTCTGGTTCCCCGAATCCACTCCCGATGTCCCCCTCATCCGGGATTGGATCGCGCGCTGCCAGGCCCGTCCGGCGGCCCAGGCCACCACTGACTATGATCAGGCTGCCGCGCCGGAGTGACGCAACCAGGTTGAGGTGGTGCCGGCAATGCCCTGATGGCAGCAACCAGAGACCCGATTGCTCTGCCGAAGTGCCCGTCCGTCCGCAAGGATTGCGTTCTGCCCTTTACAAACGTGATGCCGCGCCCAAAACTGCGCGGCATCACGTCCAGAGTCTCGGAGAATTGCATCATGACTGCCTGTATCATCGGTTGGGCCCATACGCCCTTTGGCAAGCACAGCGACGAAACGGTCGAAAGCCTTGTCACCAGGGTGGCGCGCGAGGCGCTGGTGCATGCCGGGCTGGAAGCCGGCGATATCGACGAAATCTATCTCGGTCATTTCAATGCCGGTTTTTCCGCGCAGGATTTCACCGCGAGCCTGGTGCTGCAGGCCGATGACGGCTTCCGTTTCAAGCCGACGACACGCGTCGAAAATGCCTGCGCCACGGGTTCGGCAGCCGTGCACCAGGGCATCAAGGCGATCCGCGCAGGTGCCGCCCGCCGGGTGCTGGTGGTTGGCGTCGAACAGATGACCACGACCCCCGGCCCACAGATCGGCGCCAATCTGCTCAAGGCCTCCTATTTGCCCGAGGACGGCGACACGCCGGCAGGCTTCGCCGGGGTCTTCGGCAAGATCGCCGACGGCTATTTCCAGAAATATGGCGATCAGTCCGACGGGCTTGCCGCGATTGCCGCCAAGAACCACAAGAACGGCGTCGATAACCCCTGGGCGCAGATGCGCAAGGATCTCGGCTTCGAGTTCTGCCGCACCGAGAGCGACAAGAACCCGTTTGTTGCCGGCCCGCTCAAGCGCACCGATTGTTCGCTGGTCTCCGACGGCGCCGCCGCCATCGTGCTGGCCGATGTGAGCACCGCCATGCAGGCGCCGCGCGCCGTGCTGTTCCGCGCCGCTGAACATGTGCAGGATTTCCTGCCGATGTCCAAGCGCGACATTCTCGCCTTCGAGGGTTGCGCGGAAGGCTGGAAGCGGGCTTTCGCCAATTCGAAAACCTCGCTCGATGATCTCTCCTTTGTCGAAACCCATGACTGTTTCACCATCGCCGAATTGATCGAATACGAAGCCATGGGACTGGCCAAACCGGGGCAGGGCGGCGATGTCGCCATGAGCGGCGAGACCGCAAAGGACGGCCGTCTTCCGGTCAATCCCTCCGGCGGGCTGAAAGCCAAGGGCCACCCGATCGGCGCCACCGGCGTCTCCATGCACGCGCTTTCGGCCATGCAGCTGACCGGCGAGGCGGGCGGCATTCAGGTCAAGGATGCGCAGCTCGGCGGCATCTTCAACATGGGCGGCGCCGCGGTGGCCAACTACGTCTCCATTCTCGAGCGTATCCGGTGACGGGGGCTGCCGCCGGTCACGTTGTCGTCACCGGCGGTGGGTCCGGCATCGGCGAGGTGACTGTGCTCGCGCTGATAGACCAGGGCGCAACCGTCACCTCGATGCGAGTGCCGAGGCCGTGGCCCGCAGTGAAGACCGGCTCGAGGGCGAGGATGTTCTGGCGCTGGTCTGCGATGTCACCGACGAGGACGAGGTGGCCGAGTGCCTGTCCCAGGCCGTTGACGCCTTCGGGCCGGTCACCGGGCTGGTCAATTGCGCCGGCATCGCCCGCGACATTCCGGCCGAGAAAACCAGCGCCGAGATGTTCCGTCAGATCCTCGACGTCAATCTGACCGGCAGTTTCATTCTCTGCCGCGCATGCCTCGACCAGATGGGCGACACGCTCGCAATCGTCAATCTCTCCTCCGCATCCGGGATCCGGGCCAATGCCGGCCGCGTTGCCTATGGCGCGTCCAAGGCCGGCGTCATCCTGATGAGCCAGGTGCTGGCCAATGAGTGGGGTGCCAGCGGCGTCCGCGTCAATGTCGTCGCCCCCGGGCCGGTCGATACGCCGCTGATCGCGGGCCTGCACACGGTCGAGGACCGCAAGCGCTGGAACGCCCATATCCCGCTGCGCCGCTATGGCCGCGCGCAAGAAATCGCCGACGCCATCCTGTTCCTGCTTTCGCCCCAGGCCAGCTACATCAACGGTCACGTGCTCACCGTCGACGGCGGGTTTTCCTCATCGGGGATCATAGCCGGGCGATAGCTCGGCGGATGGTGATGGCTGTCGCCGTCCGATCGACACGCCCACGGCCGTTGCACCGATCACCAGCACCATCCCGGCCCATTGCAGCGGGCTGAACCACTCGCCCAGAGCCACCGTGCCAATGGCTGTGGCGACCACCGGGCTGGCCAGCGCCAGATAGACGGCGCTCGTGCCGATCTTGCCGATGCCGCGAGTCCAGACAAAATAGGCAAACGCCGTGCCCAAAAACATCAGCCAGCCATAGCCCATCATTTCGGTCAGTCCCGGCACGGGCGGCAGGCCTTCGACCATCAGCGCCACCGGCAACAACAGGGCGCCGCCGAAGATCAGCTGCCAGGTCGTGGTCTCCAGCGGGGTTCCCATGCGTCCCCAGCGATCAATCAGGATGGTGCCCGCGGCCATCGCCAGCGCGCCGCCGATTGCCGCTGCAACGCCGATCGGATCCGGGTCGGCGTCTGGCGACAGCACCAGCAGCCCGACGCCGATGACGCCCGCAATGCCGGCCAGGATCTGCACCGGATGTGGTGCGCGGCCGATCAGCCAGGCCGAGATCAGCACCACCACCAGCGGCTGGATTGCGCCCAGGGTTGCCGCCAGTCCGCCCGGCATCCGCGAGGCGGCGACAAACAGCAGCGCGAAAAACAGCCCGATATTGGTAAATCCGATCACCGCATGCCGCTTCAGCGCGGCAGGCGGTGGGATGCGTGGATTGAGCGCCAGCAGGATCAGCCCGGCAGGCAGCGCCCTGAGCGCGCCGGTGAGCAGGGGATGGCTGACCGGCAGTGTTTCGGTGAACACCGCATAGGTGGTGCCCCACAGCATGGGCCCGAGCAGTGTAATCAGGATTGTGCGCAGCATGCGGAATCGCTATTGTTTGTTTGATAGTTAATATTTCCACGTCGAAATATAATTGGTTTCGATCTGATTGCAAGATCCGATATGATACGGGGAACGATGACGCAAGAAAACCAAGGCAAGCCGGGCAAGCCCGGGTCGACGATTGCCGGCATCCTGGCGCAGTGGCGCGCCGCCCGGCCTGATCTGGATTGCCGTCCGATGGCGGTGATCGGCCAGCTCTGGCGCACAAGCCAGGTCGCGATGCGGGCGGTTGAAACCAATCTCAAGCAATATGATCTCGACATGGCAGGGTTCGACGTGCTGCTGACCTTGCGGCGTCAAGGTGGCGAGCCGGGGCAGGGCAAGGCACTGACACCCGGCGAGCTGGCGCGCGACATGATGATGTCCCCGCCGGCCATGACCAATCGCATCGACCGGCTGGTCAAGCGCGGACTGGTGGAGCGGTACGCCGATCCCGAAGACCGCCGGGCACTGCGCGTGACCCTGACCCGTGAGGGACGGGCGCTGGCTGACAGGGCGGTGGAAACCCATCTCAAAGTCGAGCAATCCCTGCTCTCTGATCTCGATCAGCAGGAGCGTGAGCAGCTGACAAGCCTGCTCGCCCGTTTGGGCTGAGCAAGGCAGCGTTGTCCACACAGCTCGCATCAGCTTTCTCACGGCCTCTTGCCCGGAAGCCCGGCTTCTGCGATCACTCACGCCAATAGACCGGCGGCCAGGGCCGGTCGCGAGCCAAACATCACCGCCAGGAAGAACCCATGCAAAATCCCGTCCTTGTTGAAGTCACCCGCGGACAGATCGTCGAAAGCCGGCATCGCGGCATGGCTGTGGTGGTTGATGGCGACGGGTCGGTGGTCATGAGCCTCGGCGAAGTCGAAACCCCGGTGTTTGCGCGTTCGGCGGTCAAGTCGATGCAGGCGCTGCCGCTGGTCGAGACCGGCGCTGCCGACCGCTACGGCCTGGGTGACAAGGAACTGGCGCTTGCCTGTTCGTCCCATTCCGGTGAGCCGGGACATATGCAGCTGGCCGGAGAGATCGTCGCCCGCGCCGGATTGGGCGAAGCCGATTTCGAGTGCGGTTGCCACTGGAGTTTCGAGCCGAAAGTTATGATCGACCAGGTGCGCGCCGGCGACAAGCCAAACCAGCTTGGCAACAATTGTTCTGGCAAGCACGCAGGCTTTCTCTGCCTGTCCTGCCACGCCGGCGTCGATCACCACGGCTATGTCGAATACGATCATTTCGTCCAGGCTTCGGTCCGCGATGTGATGTCGGATCTCACCGGCGCGGCACTGGGGCAGGACAATTGCGGCATTGATGGATGCTCGATCCCCACCTACGCAGCCCCGTTGAAAAAGATCGCACATGGATTTGCCCGCATGGCCTCCGGCACGGACCTCGGATCCGAGCGGGCCAAGGCAGCACAGCGGCTGATGTCGGCCTGCATGGCAGAGCCCTGGTATGTCGCAGGCACCGGCCGCGCCTGCACCGAGCTGATGAGACTCGCGCCGGGCCGGATCTTTGCCAAGACCGGCGCCGAGGGCGTGTTCTGCGCCACCTTGCCGGAGAAGGGCTATGGCATCGCGCTCAAATGCGAAGACGGCTCCACCCGCGGCGCCGAGGCAATGATCGGCGGCGTGCTGGCCAAACTGTTCGGCGACGACGAAGAAATCTCGGCCAGGCTCGCTGACTGGTCGCACAAGACCATGAAAAACTGGAACGGCATCGAAGTCGGCCGCATCCGCCCTGCCGGCGAACTGGCCTGAGCGCCACCCCGGCCTGGCGGGGAGTGTGGGTCACCCCCATATCGCTGGGCCGGCCCGCGGATGCGGCCGGGCGTTTGCCGGGACGTCGGACCGGAATGGTGCGAGGCAGGTTGGAACGCCCTGATGTGGACCTGCGGCCGGTGGCGATCTATGATGACTTCGGATAATGGACGCAGGGTTCCGGACGATGCGCAAGATGAGCTTCATGGTTCTTCTACTGCTTGCAGCGCCTGCTGTGGCGGATGATGATCCCAACCGGCGCACCGATTTGATCGCCGCAGATCTCAATGTGCCCGAACAGGTTTTCAGGGATTGTTTCCTCGATGTGCAACCGGACGGCGACAAGGCCCCGTCAGGTGCGCGCCAGAGAATGAACAAGGCAATCCTGTTGCCATGTTTGCAGGCTGCCAATCCCTCGATCACAAACGCGTTGCTCGACCAGGTGATGGACAGGTACCGGCCGGAAGGTCCGATAAGGAACTGATCGGTATTCCTGGGAAGCGCCGGTCTGCGATTGAACTGAACCAGCCTGAAGCCATTCCGGCCCCGCTAGCTTCGCCCACGGTGATTGTTCGCTAACGAATTGTCATGACGAATGGTTTTCGGCCCGGCCTGCCTTGATCAGCCCAGCCGCCGCCTCTATGTCGAGGGGACCGGCTCTTTGCGAGCCTCGCTCATTTCTTTCCAGGAGCCCTCCTTGTCCGCATTCAAAAACCTGCCCTCAGCCCCGGTCGCCGACAAGCGCCCGGTTACCGACACCCGCCACGGCGTCACCCGCTCGGATGACTATGCCTGGATGCGCGATGACAACTGGCAGGCCATGTTCAAGGATCCGTCAACTCTGGATCCGGCGATCCGCGCCCATCTGGAAGCCGAAAACTTCTATCAGCAGGCCGCTATGGCCGACACGGAAGAGCTGCAGAAAACCCTGTTTGCCGAGATGCGCGGCCGCATCAAGGAAGACGACAGTTCGGTGCCGTCACCTGATGGTCCCTGGCAATACGGCGTGCGCTATGTCACCGGCGGCGAGCAGCCGAAATATTTCCGGGTTCCGCGCAGCGGCGGCGAGGAGCAGATCATGCTCGATGGGGACAAGGAGGCGGAAGGCAAACCCTATTTCCGGCTTGCCGGCACCGGTCATTCGCCCGATCACGCGGCGGCGGTCTGGGGCTATGACGATAAGGGATCTGAATTCTTCACCCTCAAGGTGCGGGATCTCGGCACCGGTGAAGACAAGGCGGATCTTGTCGAAAACACCGGCGGCGGGGCCGCATGGTCGGCTGATTGCAGCGGCTTCTTCTACACTGCTGTTGATGACAACCATCGCCCCAGCAAGATTTACCATCACCGCATCGGAACCAGCCAGAGCGACGATGTGCTCATTCATGAAGAAACCGACACCGGCTTTTTCATGGGCGTGTCGGGAACCCGCCTGAACGATTTCATCATGATCGGCATCAATGATCACGAGACGTCGGAATGCTGGGTGATGCCGGCCAACGATCCGCAAGCCAGACCCAGGCTGGTGGCTCAACGCAAGACCGGTGTTGAGTATTCGCTGGACGAAGGCGGAGACGTCTTCTTCATCCTGACCAACGCCGATGGCGCCAAGGATTTCAAGATCATGCAGGCCCCTGTCGGAGCGCCGGAGCAGGCGAACTGGAGCGAGGTTGTGGCCCACAAGCCAGGCCGGCTCATCCTGTCTGTCAGCGCCTATCGCAACCATCTGGTCTGGATGGAACGCGAAAACGGCCTGCCGCGCATTGTCATTCAGGACCGCACCACGGGTGAACAACACGCCATCGCCTTTGACGAGGAGGCCTATTCGCTCGGCTTCCAGGGCTCGATGGAATACGATACGGAGACTGTCCGCTTCAGCTATTCCTCGATGACCACGCCGTCCGAGCTTTACGATTACAACATGACCACCCGCGAGCGCACGCTGCTCAAGCGCGACGAAGTGCCCTCAGGTCATGCACCCGAAGATTATGTCACCCGGCGTGTCATGGCGCCCGCCCTTGATGGCGAACTGGTGCCGGTGACGCTTCTCTACCGCAAGGACACACCGCTTGATGGTTCGGCGCCTTGCCTGCTCTATGGCTACGGCTCCTACGGCATTGCCATCCCGGCCAGTTTCAACACCAATTGCCTGTCGCTGGTCGATCGCGGCTTCGTCTACGCCATCGCCCATATCCGCGGCGGCAAGGAAAAGGGCTTTGCCTGGTACGAAGATGGCAAGCGCGGCAAAAAGACCAACACGTTTACCGATTTCATCGCCGCGGCCCGCTATCTTGCCGAACATAAATTCACCGCGCACGACCGTATCGTGGCGCAGGGCGGTTCCGCCGGCGGGATGCTGATGGGAGCCGTTGCCAACATGGCGCCCGAGGCCTTTGGCGCCATCATCGCAGCCGTTCCCTTTGTCGATGTGCTCAACACCATGCTCGACGATACATTGCCGCTGACGCCGCCCGAATGGCCGGAATGGGGCAATCCGGTGGCGTCCCTCGAGGACTACCGGACAATCGCCGGCTACTCGCCCTACGACAATGTCACGGCACAACCCTATCCGCCGATCCTGGCGATCGCAGGTCTGACGGACCCGCGTGTGACCTACTGGGAGCCTGCCAAGTGGGTGGCGCGCTTGCGCGAAATATCAACCAGCAATGCGCCGGTCCTGTTCAAGATCAACATGGCTGCCGGTCATGCCGGTGCCTCCGGGCGTTTCCAGCGGCTCGAAGAAATCGCCTATGAGTATGCCTTCGCGCTCAAGGTGGTCGGCAAGGCCTGAGGCAGGCGTTGATTTCTTTGCGGAACGGCAGGATCTCTGCCTTTCCGTAAATCAGATTTTAACAAAATAGCATCTAGTATTCAGGTTCGCGTTCGCCAAATCTTTACCATTTGCCTTAAGCGAATCCTCACGTCTCATGGCTATTGTCTTCCGCATCGTATTCCAATGATGTGGAGTCCACGAATGTTCAATTCGACGATCATGAAGATCGCGAAATTGCTTCGTAACAACGACGGCAATTTCACCATGCTTACAGCTTTAATGCTGCCGGTTCTTGTCGTTGGCGGAAGTCTGGCGATCGACACGTCCAACGCGCTCTCGATGAAGGTCCGCCTGCAAAACGCAGCAGACAGCGCCGCTCTGGCGACAACCAGTCAGCTTGCCGAAGAAAATATCGTCGAAAGCCAGGCCATCAGCTACGCAACGACCTTTTTCAACGCACAGATCTCGGGTGATGTTCAAGCCTTTGATGGGTTTGCCGCCACTCCGACCGTGACCCTGACCAAGTCGGGAAGCGGAAAGAAGACCGTCTGGAAAGTCGATGTCGCCGTTGTTGGTTCGCAGTCGACGTCCGGCCTGGCGCGCTTTGTCGGCAGGGATACGATAGATGTAACGATCAATGGCACATCGGAATCGGCCCGCGACGGTTCAAATCCGCTGTCCATGATGCTGGTGCTCGACCGCTCCGGATCCATGGACTGGGCTTCGGGCAGGACCACCTCCGAAACCGTTCCCAAATACTGCACCCGCTGGGTACACAGCTATTACAAGGGCTGGACAAAAGAGACCTATCAATGCGGAACGCGGACCGTTGAGGTCGATGTGCCTAAGATCGACGTTCTCAAGGAAGCCGTTGCCGATCTGACTGCGCATATCGAGGAGTCCGACCCGACCAACGAATACGCCCGCATGGGGGCTGTCGCCTACAATTCCGAAACCGGCTCTGGCGACAAGCAGTCGATCTCCTGGAAAAAGTCAGACGTCACGACTTTCGCCAATTCGCTGGAGGCGACCGGCGGCACGAACTCTGAAGACGCGATGAAATGGGGCTATGAGCAAATCACCAGCCCCACCGAAATCAACGCGCATTACTCAAAGAACGGCTCGAAAGTCCCGTCCACATTCATCGTGTTCATGACAGATGGGGAAAACTCGACAGGGTCTTCCTACTGGAACAACTATGCAGACAGCCAGACGCTGAGCTACTGCACCAAGGCAAAAGACAAGGGCGTGATGATTTTCACGGTCGCCTTCCAGGCGCCCGATCGCGGCAAGGCCCTTCTGAGTTCCTGTGCCTCGGGCAGCGGGTTTTACTACACGGCCGACAGTGCCGATGAACTCAAGAAAGCCTTCAAGGACATTGGCGAGGAAGCCGTCAAGCTGGTAACCCGGCTCACCAACTGAGCTCCTCCTCCGTGCTTCAAAGAGTAACAGCACCATCTGTCCCTTTGACACCTTGCATGCGGCCGCCTCGCGCAGTTTTCCTGAACTGTTGGAGGCGGCCGCTGCACTTCAGGGCAGTATTGGTTTGGTGTCAGAGCGGGACAAGCCCGTCACTTGCGTGCCAAAGCTGCGCAGATCGGGCTGTTCAGTGTGGAATTTCCGCTCGAATATGTTCCGAATCGGTATTCTGTAAAAATTAAACATCTTGCTTAAGTCTCCGCTCACGGGGTGTGGTGTATTTGTTCTCTCCAAGAACGAACAACCAAACAGGATCCTGAGATGACCCGTTCACCGGCTAGGAAGTTTGCGGAATTGTTGGGCAGCAAAGGTGGCAACTTCGCCATCATGACGAGTTTGGCTCTCCCGGTCCTTTTCATCGCCGGCAGCCTCGCTCTCGACACCACCAATGCGCTGTCGATGAAAACGCGAATGCAGAATGCTGCCGACAGCGCTGCGCTCGCAACCTCGACGCGGCTGTCGCAGGAAGAAAATCTCAGCATGGAAGAAGCGCGCGCCTTTGCCGCCACGTTTCTGCGAGGTCAGATGGAAGAGGACATGCCGGCTTTTGCCGACATGAACGTCAAACCATCGATCACCATTACGCCCGTCGAGAACGATGGCACGACAGTCTGGACCGTGGCAGTTTCCATGACCGGCACCCAGGCCGTCTCGCCCATGGCAAGAATAATGGGGCGGGATCACTACAGCGTCGGTGTTGTCAGTCAATCCCAGAGCGCTTCCACAAAAGCGGCGCAGGTGCAGGGTGCACTGTCGATGGCGCTGGTGCTGGACCGGTCCGGCTCGATGGATTGGAGCCTTGAGGGGCAGCGCAAGATCGACGTGCTCAAGACCGCCGTCGGCGGGTTGATTGACCAGTTCGAAACGGCCGATCCCAAACAGAAATTTGTTCGTATTGGAGCCGCCAGCTACAATACCTACATGACCGGGTTCCAGAACCTTCATTGGAAGCCGGAGAAGACAAGAGACTTTGTCGACGCGCTCCCGGCCAGCGGCGGTACCGATTCCACCGAGGCGTTCAGCTGGGCTGTCACCAAGGTCAACGCAAAGAGGGAACTCAAGGCGCACAAGGACAAGTCCGGAGAAGTGCCGGATCGGTTCATTGTCTTCATGACCGATGGCGACAACAACTACACCGCCGCCGATTCATCGACCAAGATCCTCTGTGACAAGGCAAAGGGCGAAGGCATCGAGGTCTTCACCGTGGCCTTTGCCGCACCGACACGCGGCAAGCAATTGCTGGCCTATTGCGCAACCAGTGCCGATCATTTCTACGATGCCAACAGCAGCGCCGCCCTGATCGCGGCCTTCGAAAGCATTGGCAAGCAGGCGTCGAAGGTGACCTCGCGTCTGACTCAGTAAACGGGCCTTGTGCTGACGGCTGATCAACCAGCCGTCAGCTTGCTCCGATCCAGGCTATTCCCAACCGTTGCCCCGCGCGGGCAGCGCCTTCAGATAGGCGGCGATCGCATCCCGGTCTTCGCTTGTCAGTTGCGCCATGTTCTTCTGCACATCGACCATCGAACCGCCCACGCTGTCGAAGTCGGGCGTAAAGCCGCTTTCGAGATAATAGGCGATGTCGCCGGCACTCCAGCCGCTGATCGATTTGCCGCCCGGTGTCAGGTTGGGGATCACCCCTTCACCGTCCGGGTTTTGCGCGCCCGACAGCCAGGCATCTGACACGAAACCGCCAATCGGGTTGCGCGGCGTGTGGCATTCGCCGCAGTGCCCCGGTCCCTCGACCAGATATTGACCGCGCTCGATCTGCGGATCACCGCCTGCAAGCGTCACCCGTGGCGCGTCGGTGAAGAACAAAAGCTTCCAGCCACCCAGCGACCGCCGGATGTTGAAAGGAAACCCGACCTCGTGGGGCAGGGAGGCAACCTGGCTCTCCGGCAGTGTCTTCATGAAGGCGAACAGATCGGCGATGTCGCGATCAGTCATCCGTGTGTAGGACGTGTAGGGAAATGCCGGATAGTAATGCTCGCCGCGCGGCGAAACGCCCGCCAGCATCGCATTGGCGAACTCCGATACCGACCAGCCGCCGATACCGGCCTGCGCATCCGGCGAGATGTTGGGCGCGATGAAGGTGCCGAAATCGCTCGCCAGCTTCACCCCGCCCGAAAGCACCAGCCGTGCGGTGCCTTCCGCGCCCGGACTGGCATGGCAGGAGGCGCAGCCGCCCGCCCAGAACAGGGTTTCCCCTGCCGCCGCATCACCGTCGATGGCGGCAATGGCGTCGAGCCGTTCGGAGGCCAAAGGCGCGGGCGCGGTCAGCAGCCACGCCACTCCCGCACCCGCGATTGCCGCCAGACCAAGACCAAGCGCCAGCCGTTTCACGACGGGCGCCCGGTTGCAGCCGAAAACAGGCGTTGAAACATCAGCTCTTCTTCAGGCGATAGGTCTCATGGCAGGTGCCGCAGTTTTTCGTCAGCGGACCAAAAACCGCCTTCAGCCCGTCAAGATCGGCAGGTGCTGCGGCAACGCCGGCATCCGCATCAGCCTTGAAAGCTGCAAGCTTGGCCTTGAAGCCGTCCATATCGGACCAGATGGCCGGTGCGGCTTCGGTTTCAAATCCGGTCTCGGACCCTTCCGGGAAATATTCGGCAAAACCGCCGGCAACTTCGCTCATGGTGGTCAGTGCGGCCAGCGCTGCCGCAGCGTCGAAATCAACTTCGCCTTTGACCATCTTGGCCATGGCGCCGGTGGCTCCGCCAACCTTCTTCATCATTTCCTGGCGAACCACCTGTGGTTCGTCGGCAGCGATTGCCGGTGCGAAACTGGCAGCGCCGATCACGGCTGCGGCAAACATTGTCCGGAATTTCATACAGGGTCTCCTTGAGCGATTGATAGGTTGATTGCACGCCCCCGATGCATGATTACATGCCTGAAATATCAGGGAAGTCAAATATTTGTGAACGGTCCGTTATCTGCAGCGCGGCCTGCGCCTGCAGCACTCCGGCCCGCCAGTGCGGCATGAAAAAACCCGGCGCGCCGCGCCGGGTTTCCGATTCGATCAGCAGGCACGAGAGCCTGTCTTAGATGGCCGCTTCGTACATTTCGGCAACATGATCCCAGTTGATCAGGTTGTCGATGAAGGCCTCGAGATATTTCGGCCGCGCATTGCGGTAATCGATGTAGTAGCTGTGCTCCCAGACATCGCAGCCCAGAACCGGTGCGGCGCCATGCATCAGCGGATTTTCGCCGTTCGGGGTCTTCATGATTTCCAGCTTGCCGTTCTTGACGGCGAGCCAGGCCCAGCCCGAGCCGAACTGGCCGACGCCGGCAGCAACGAAATCGGCGCGGAACTTGTCGAAGCCGCCGAGATCGGAATTGATCGCCTTCTCAAGCGAACCCGGCATTTTGGAGCCGCCGCCGCCCTTCTTCATCCACTGCCAGAAATGCAGATGGTTGTAGTGCTGGCCGACATTGTTGATCAGGCCGGCATTCTTCTCGTCAAAGGCTGCCTTGCAGATCTCTTCGAGCGACTTGCCGGCAAGCGGGCTGCCTTCAAGCAGTTCATTGCCCTTGGTGACATAGGCTTGGTGGTGCTTGTCGTGGTGAAACTCCAAGGTCTCGCGCGACATGTAGGGCGCAAGGGCGTCATAGTCGTAAGGCAGGCTTGGCAGTTCGAGGGCCATGGGGTCTCTCCTCTTAAGAATTGGATGGACGGCGGAACATCTCCGCTCGCGTCGCCAGAACATAGGCGCGCGGTTGTCTGCAGGCAACGGGGCCGCGCCAAAAAGGTTCCAGAACCGTGTCAAAATCGCTGGCAGGAGGCGACCGGTCCGTGACCCTGCAAATCACAGGCCGCCGGTCTGGGGGCTGGGGGCATTGGACTGGGCGACACCGATGGCGCCGGTCCGAATTGAAAAATCAGCCACAAACCGTAGATCTGCGGAACTGTTTTGTCTGATGGATGGGAACGGCCCGTCAGGACCACACCGCTATCGCGTCCTGCGTCCAAAGCCGCCGGATCGCGGCTTGGTCGCCGGACGCGCGCTGGCGGCACCGTCATATGCAGGCTTCACCGGCGTGTGGTCATTCGCTTGGGCAGAGGCATCGGCAGGCGGCATCGGCGTCAATACCTGTTGTCGGCCCTTGCCGGTGACGATTTTCCCGCCAATGAACCGGACCCCGCACTCGCTGCCCTTTTGCCACACCCGTTCGCATTGGATCTTGTAGCCGTCAATATCGACATGCAGCATGAATCTGTCGGGTACGAACCAGCCGCCTTCGAAAACGACGTACGCGCCGGTCGCGCTGATATCGCGCAATTTACAGGGTATGGAACTGTATTCCTCGTTGAACGCTGCATGGGCGCCCTTCAGGACGCGTACCCTTTGCGGACGCTCATGCTCGGCTGCATTCGGGTCAGAGGCCTGGTCAACCGGTTCATGATTGGACACGATCGTCTTTCCTTCCGGGTAGACATGTCGGTGTGTCTGGTTCGAGTTTTACCCTCGCATAGACGCGTTATTTTAGAGTTAACTGAATATCAAAATGGAAGGCAGTGCCGCGGTTGGAGCCGGGCACGCGCGATGTCAGATCGCATCCCGTTCAGCGTTCCGCCAGCGCCAGCTTCAGCCCCATCAGGCCGAAGGCGGCCGCGAACGAGCGTTTGACCCGGTGCATCACCTGTGGCCGCGAGATCACATGATCGCGCGCCTGCGCGGCCAGAACGCCATAGAGCGCGAAGACGATGAAGGTGAGACCCATGAACACGCCTGCCAGCCCCAGCATCTGCACAGTGGCATTGGCAGCGCCCACATCAACGAATTGCGGCATGAAGGCCAGGAAGAACAGCGTCAGTTTCGGATTGAGCAGGTTGAGAAGAATCCCGGCGGTGATGATCCGCAACGGGTTAAGACCCGTGCTGCCGGTCTCGCTTCCCTCGGTGCTGATTGCCAGCGTGCCGGTGTCGCGCCACATCTGCCAGGCCATGTAGAACAGATAGGCCACGCCGAGATATTTGATCACCTGAAAGGCCAGCGCACTGGCATGCAAAAGCGCCGCCAGCCCGGCAACCGATGCCGCCACATGCGGCACGATCCCCAGCGTGCAGCCGAACGCCGCCAGCACCGACGCCCGCGCCCCCTTGGTCAGTCCCGCCGCCAGCGTGTAGATCACCCCGGTGCCGGGCAGCAGCACAACGATCAACGTGGTGATGAGGAATTCCATGGACATGGCAAAGGGCTCCGGTGGGCGAGGGGCCAAGATTGGCTGCAGCGCACAGGGGATGTCAAATCGTATTGCTAGCCAGTCCACTTAGCCGCGGCTTCAAAAGTAGGACAAGAAAACTCGAAGACGGTCGGTTTCGGCCCTTTGCGGACCTCGTCACCTTGTCAAATTTTGCACAGCAGCTGCCGCATTGCTGTCATTCGCCATCACGCGGTATTTTGATGGATCGATGTCGGCATAGCGGGGTGGGCTCAACGGATGGATGCAGCGTTTTTTAAGATATAGACAACCATGGGATGATTTTCCGTTTCAAGTCGCGCCTCATTTGCTATACGAATTCGCACGAGCGGGGGCACATGAATTATTTGTTCTTGAAATGGATTGTATACGTAATCGGAGCGCTATCGGCCGCCGCGTGGGTGACCATTTTTTGGATGTCTCCCCCTGGGGAATTCAATCCATTCTGTACTTACGATAGCCAATATGAACTGTCGGCATCGCTTCGAGTGGGTGATCAACTTCTCCAATCGACAGTACGAACGCAGAGCTCGCACTCCCGGCGTTGGATACGCGGATTGAACCACGCTGGCTGTCAGCAATCGTACGGGACCGCTTTGTCATTCAGAGCATCGGATGGACGCGTTTTTCTCGTCCCAACAACAATATGTCCTCTCGCGAAAGAGGTGATGCATGACCTGGAGAAGGTTGATGTTCTTCGTATGTGCCGTAAACGATGGCGAAATAAAACCATTGGCACTATCGTCACGACGGCATCCAAACCTGTTAGTTGGCAACCGTTCAACTTTATTGAGAGTGAAACGGCCAACCTCGTAGCGATGAATGCCAATTCATATCGTTGGGGTTCACCAAGCGATGATATCGACGATAAAATTCCCAACCTATTGAATACTTCATTTGAAACGGGCTCAAATTCGTGGTCCAGCCCCAGTCGGATACTCGGAAGACATAGTGAAATTATCTACCATGCACGCAAACTTCAAACAGAAGTCAAATAGAAGGGGTGCACATGCGGATATTCAAGCAAGCCTCCTTTGTAATAGCCTTTCTCCTTTTTGCGAGCTTGGCTCACACTTGGCTCACTAATTCCGCGTACATGAGGAGTCCGCCAAAAGTCGACGCTCGGGAGATGATCCCGACAGGACTGCGAACTACTGGCGGCGCAAGTGGGGGTGGTATAAAGCTTGATGGATACCGCAGCGCGGGTATTAGATACTTCAATCTTGCGGAAAATCTCGACATTATAATTTCGGAGCTGGGACTAGAATATCTCAATAGTTTGCGCAGCCTGAAGGGCGGCGATGATGGGTACGTGGAGTGGTCAGAAAGTCCAATAGACCTAATAAAATTGGAGCGAGATGCGCCACAAGTTGCAGCGGTTTTGAGTTCACTCCGAAATGAATGCGACACAAACAAGACAGTCAAGAGCTACTGCTTCGCTCTGGAGAAGGCAGAAAAACAAAAAGGTCTATATTACACTTACGGTACCGATGAATTTCTTTTCATGCATGCAAAGGCCCTTGCTTTGAGCATTGTATTCTCGGGCCCATATACAGGTAAGAGATAATATTAAAAACAATAAATTAGATTATTAAAAATATAAATTGGTTTTCTGGATTGTTATCGGCCTCTACGTTGCTTTAGATGGCACGACGAATGTCCACTCCGAGACAGCAGCCTGTACGCTCGCGCACCCGCAGCGAAGGTCCGCTTCCCGCCCGTTTGGGACGCTTGTTGAATTCTGGTGCACCGACACTTACGGCCCAGAGCCGACCTCCATCATTCTTGCAAATGCTGCACAGCAAGTGATTTTTGATATCCGAGGATTGCATCAGCTTTATACTGCTTGGTATGGTTGCCATCATGGCGATAGTACTAGACCCACCTTCATTGATGACAACTGAACGCTTGACGCTTCGGCTTCCAGCGTTAACCGATGCGCGGCAACTATACGATGGCTATATATCCAAGCCAGAGGTTCCCAAATATATGTCATGGGTCGCACATACTGACATTGGCCAGACAGTTGGGTTTCTTACGCATTTGATTTCTGCATTTGAACAAAAAACCAATTTTGAATATGTAATTGAAATTACTGAAAATTCTGGTGCCGCTATTGGTATGATTGGCATGCATCCGCTTCGGAATGGGGTGGGATTTGGCTACGTCATAGCTCCACCATACTGGAATCAAGGTATCGCTTCAGAGGCGTTGAAGCATCTTGTAGATTGGTCATTGAAGCAAAAGGGTGTCTTTCGTGCTCAAGCGCATTGCGATACAGAAAATCCAGCTTCTGCGAGAGTTATGGAAAAAGCTGGCATGAGTTTTGAAGGTGTCCTACGTCGTTATTTTGTTCATCCTAACATTTCAGACGAGCCTCGGGATTCACTTATGTATGCAAAAGCGAAATAGCCATCGACAGCCTTTCAATCGTAAGTGCCGTTCGACTCTCACATTGAGCACCCCATGTTTTTTGCCGTTTCGAAGGCTGGTGTTGCAGGTAGTGTCAGCAGAGGTTGAAACAACTTGCCAACCACCGCCATTGTCGGACAGAGACTTTGAATTCAAATCTCTCGTCGCACCGCCGCTGGAAGCCGCCCTATGATCAACCTTGCGTTCTATAGTGATCAGATCGTTCCAGAAAACGGAGCAATCGATGACAGACTCCTTGCGGTCATCGCCTCAAACGGTCTTGGACCGCGCATCGGATACATCCCGTCAGGGCCGGAACCGGACCGCAAGTTTTTCAAAGAGCGTAGGGCTTATTACGCATGTCATGGACTGGACCTTTGCATTTTCTACGATCTGGAAGAGATGCACACAGAAAACGATAAAGCTGCGCTCTTTCGATGCGACGCAATCCATCTTTCGGGAGGGCAAACGGGCGGGTTTTTAGCTCGTCTAAAGCGAAGCGGTTTGATTTCAGACCTGAGAATGTGGGCCGCTGATGGCGGGTTGCTGATCGGGACAAGTGCCGGAGCCATTATTCTGACCCCAACAATTGCCACGGATGCCCTGTTTGCAGGGAACGATCCGGAGGACTTCATGAATGAGACTGCACTTGATCTTGTACCATTTGAGTTTTTCCCGCACTTGAGCTCAAGCCCGTCCTTTCTCCCCAAACTGATCGGGTACAGTCAACACACGGCGCGGCCAATCTTTGCGTGTAACGACGGTGAGGGTTTGGTGGTCACCGACGAATATATCGAATGCATTGGGCACCCATTGCGAATCGCGAACGGCGAAGCGCGCCCGGCCGACACTGTGCCGCTGAGTGCTATCTAAACGGTTGAGCGATAAACAAGTTGCGATGACTACTTAGTGGCGACTGCAGCCTTCGGTATCTCAATCGGCAGCCAACGCCGACTTTCCACCCGCTGGAGACTATTGGTGGCCTTGTCGCATCGGCGCTCGCGGCCCCTTTCGGTCGTTCCTTTCGAAGTCGGCGAAGGTCCGCTCCCCGCCCTTCCCAGCAGCTCAATGCCCCAGACTTTTTCCCCACCGTTTCGCGCCATGCGATAATCCGCTGATCTTCCGCTGCAACGGATGGCCGGAGCCGACGGAGGTCCGGCCGGCGGGAGGGGATGAGTTCTGGCGCGTGGTAGCCGTATCGCGCACCGGAAACTGGCGAAGGGATCATCCCGGCCAGCGCGGGCTGCCTGTCCGGTCGACGTGGACCGGTCAAGGGTTTTTCGCGCGAAAGCCGGAACCGGATGACGGGCAGGGCCCGCACCCGGCGGCGTCTGAGATGCGAAGCGGGATCCGGCGGGCAGGCCGGTCGCGGAGCGCATCACCACGGCAGACGCCGGCCTGACACGGCCTGAGTGCGACGCTTGCGGCAATCCCCGCGCGGCGCAACGGCAAAGACGGGTTCGGCCCTGAGAAGCCGAACAAGACGAAACCGTCCAGGGCTCGAGAAATTCATTTGCCGGAAGGATGCCGCCCCACGCCCGGAAGGCGCGGGACCCCTCTCATCCGTGGGGCGCGGGCCGCTGCGCCAACCCACTTTTTCCACTCCACGGGCCAGCCGGCCCGCGCCCCGCAACTCCGGCTCCCGGGCCGGACAGGAACATGCTCCATCCCGTCGGCGAATCCTGTTCGCGCGCGGCCGTTTCGGCGTGCCGTGTTGCGGCTGATGGCATCCGGCGCAGGCCGTTTCCGGTCGCAGATCGCGAATCCTCCCGGCAAGGGGAGGGGCGGGGTGATCAAGCCACCACATTGCGCTCCAGCGTCAGATGGCTGAACCGGCCCGCGCCGGCCTTGGCAAGATCCTTTGTCACCACGTCATTCCAGCGGCAGCCCACGATGGCGCCGCCCGGTGTTGTGTCGAACATGTTGCCCGAGATCAGCGCAGAGCCTGCGCCCTCTACCACCGAGACGGCAACGCCCGCGCCGCAATGGCGGATCGTGTTTCCGGTGAAATTCACCGACCGCAGGAACGGTCCCCAGCCCATCAGCACGCCCCATTTCGGCGCGCCTTCGATGACATTGCCTGACACCGCCGCATCCGCCTCGATCGCCATGCCGATGCCGAAACCCGCATATTCGGCCGGGTAGGGGCCCTGTGTCGTCAGGTTGCGGATGATGTTGCCGGTGACCGAGGCCAGCCGCCCGCCTTCGTTGAAATTGGCCACCGAGATGCCCACCGTGCCGCCATCGATCAGGTTCGAGGCGATCACCGCCCCTTCGAACGAGAACTCGGCATAGATCGCGGTCTCGCCCGAGCGGATCGCCTGGTTGGCGACAATCTGGATGTTGCTTGCCTGGTTGGCGCGGATCGCCGAGAATGCGCAATCGGACACATGGTTGTTGGTCACCATCACATTGCCGGCCCGGAAGATGTTGATGCCGTTGCCGTTCTGCCCGGTGCCGCCGGCGCGCGCCGCAATCCGTATCACCCGGTTGCCGTCGATCAGCGTGGCGTCCTCGCCGATGGACCAGCGGTGCACCAGAATGCCGCCATTGGCGCAGTCGCGCACCACATTGCGGGTGATCGCCAGCGCCCGGCTTTCAATGGCGTAAATTCCGGCCAGCCGCGCGCCGGAAATCTCGCAATGGTTGATCCGTCCGCCGCAGGCCTCAAGCGTCATGCCGTGGCCGTCCGCCCCGGTGATCGTCACGTCCTCGACAATGGCTTCGCTGACACCGCGAAGATGCAGCAGCGCCGAGGCATGCTCTCCCAGCCGCTGGTTTGCGCCATCGAGCACCAGCCCGTTGAGCTCGATCCGCCGCGCTCCCTCGGCCAGCATGAAATGCCCGCGTCCGCCATAGATCAGCCGCGTCGTGCCGGGCACACCGGAGATCCGGGCGCCGTCCGGCAGGTCGATGTTGGACACCACGAAACGGCCTGGCGGCAGCCGCAGGATCCGGCCGGCCGCGGTCGCGTCATCAATGGCGCGTTGAAACAGCCGGCTCTGGTCATCCACCGCATCGGGCAGCAGCCCGGCAAGGTCGGCGTCAAGACCGCCGCGCAGGCCGACCTGGCTGAAAAGATCGCTGGCAGCAGCCGGTCTGACGCTCAGCGGCGCCAGAACACCGGCGGCGCCCGCCGCTGCAAGGCTACCCAGAACTGCGCGTCGGCTCAGAATGTGACGGTTCGTGCTCATGCCCAATACAGAGCATGAACCGTGCCAGACGCATCTGTGCCGAAACGGGACAGATGGCTAGAGCGCTTCATGGCTAGATGGAAACAATTCTGTTTCTCGCCTGACGAGACGATCCACGCGGAAAGTGGCGAGGACGATGTGGGGCATCGTCCGACGGCGCCTGACAAAGTGGGTGTCCGTCAGTCGGAAACCCGAAGGGCCGGGCCGGTTTGGCCCAATTCCGGCGGGTTTCGGCTTGCCCGCACCCCGGGTGCGACCTTCGCCGACCCCCTTGATCTTGAACCAAACCGGCGCGGCAGAATGGTTCCATCTAGCCATGAAGCGCTCTAGGCTATGGCCGGCATTGCTCGTAGATGCCCGCAATATGCTGGTTCTCGGAACACATGATGCCGCCCCACTGGTAGGCGATGAAACCGCTGGCGCTGCGGATTTCAAACCAGTCATAGCCATCGAACCGGACGCCGGTATTGCTGAGAATGGTAACCGGCGTGCCTTCATTCAGGCTCCCGGCGGTTCCGAAATTGGTGCCCGGCCCGCTGCGCAGCCGCCCGCCCAGCGAGCGCCCGGCGGCATTGACCGGGGTCTCGTTGCCGCCATGCGCACCTGAGGCCTGCGTTTGCACTGCGCCGGCGAATGTCTGCCTGCAGGAGAATTGCTCGGATCCCATCCACAGGATTGCAGGCGTCTCGCCAGCGCGAAATTGCAGTTCCTGCGTCACGTCGCGCCAGACCCCGTCGGATTCGGCGCTCAATTGCTCGGTGCCGCGCGGGCTGACCACTGTCGCGGTTCCGGTTTCCGGCTCAAGCGTCACGCTGATCGACAGCCCGTTTCCACCGCAGTCGAAATGGGCGCTTTCCGAGGCCAGGGCCTGAGGCGCGGTCAGTGTGAAGCAGGCCATGGCCATCAGCGGCGCGGCAAGGCGGGGTGTTGCGAACATGAACAGTCCTTTCAAATCAGCTTGGCTGACCGGACCCGGGTGCTCAAAACGCGCTACGGCACAGATCCGGGGCCAATCCTCATCGGCAGGCGTCCTGCCGTCGTTGCAGTCTTCTCCAGCCTTGATAAATGCTTTTGGGCAATCGGATCAACGTCATTCCGGCAACAAAACCCGCGCCGGACTGGAAAATCAACGTAACGATTGAGCCAGATCAAAAACCCGGCTCGCTCACTGAGGTACAAAACGACCGAAATAGAGTTCGAACCTTGGGAATTGTGGTTCATAAATTTGGAGAGCCGTCATGTTGAAGCTTGCGGGGATGATCTACATTGTGGTGGGCAGCATGCTGGCGGGCAGTTTTGTCATCGCCGCACTGACGCTGGGACGGGTGGATGCCATGTCGATCTCGGCTGCTGCGGCCTTGGGCGCGGTGGCGGCGCTGCCGGTTGCCTGGATGATTGCCTCGAAACTGAACAAGTCCATCCGCTCGGCCTGACGCAGCGCACTTATGGTTTGCCGGCCTGAGAATGAAGGCCGCGCAACAGCGCCGGTGCCGGAACGGGGGAGCGCGGGGCAGGCCCGGGAGGCGGGGGGCCGCCCCGCTGCATTTTCATTCAGCGCCAGCCGCCTTGATGCCCCTGCCATCCTGATTTTCGCATGTTCAGCCAGCAACGATCACCTCGCTGACCGGGCGTCTCAGCGAGCGTGGCATGGCATCTGAATATCCGAACCGCACCACAAGGTCCGGCCGCCGGTCACCAATACCCAGGAGGCTTGAAAGCTCAGCTCGGTAGTGGGCAACCTCCACCGGCTGATTGAGAAAGGCGTGCCGGATGCCGAGCGCTGTCGAAGCCAGCGCAAAACGCTGGTAGCTGCGGCCCGCCTGCACCCAGTGGCTCTTGTCGTTTCTGTCGGAGACGAACACCGCGAAACCCGCCGAGGACTTGACCTGTCCTGTGCATTTGGCATTTTCGGCTTCGGCCGTGAACACAAAACCGAAGACCAAGTCCGCAATCCAGCTTGGCATGGCCGGATTGCCTGTGCAGGCCGCGTACAGGCCGTCGCCGTGCTTGATTGCCTCGCTTGGATTGAAGCGCAGCCAGTGCTTCAGTTCTCTGACAAACGCCTCATCGGCAATCTGGGCCGTATTGGCGGCGAGGATCAGCTCGAGGATCTGCTCCATCCGTGGTTTTTCGGTGATCAGCATCAGCGAGCAGCCGGCCATGCGGGCGGCATCTTCAAGGGCTTTCAGCTCTTCCGCCGGGACCAGGCGCGATTCGTAGGTTGAGCGTGTGCACTGCCGCTCATGAATGGCCTCGAACAGCCGGTCCGCGACAGCGCCATCTCCGCCAAGGCTGATCCTCACCTCATCCTCGCCGGGGAGGAAATCGACAGTATTCGACCGGCTGGAGGCCGAGGCGGCAATGCAGAGGTTTTCCGCGGCGCATCCAAGGCTCGTGAACAGATGATGATTGTCCGGATCGACGGCCGGTGTGGCGCGGCTCAGGTCCGGGCGGATGCTGACGTGATCCTTGCCTCCGGAAAACAGCCATGGCTGGGTATTGTGGCTGTTGGCAGCCAAGGTCGCGTGATGCACCAGATAATGCAGTTCGCTCGTTTGCTGCTGCGTTCGTTCAGCCCAAACCGCCTCGGCAGCCGCGTCGTATGATGGACCGCGTGTGACGGCGTAAGTGCCAAGTCCGGCGGCAACCGCCGCACCGCCGCCCAGCAGAAGATGTCTCCGGTTCATGATGTCAGGCTCCGTTCGTCGGGTCAGTCAGCGCGGACAGCAGACCGTAAAAACAGTCTTCCCGCATTGATGCTCATCAACTGTCCGGGCTTGAGTGCGACCTGGATTGAACGGAGTGCTCACAAAAAAATCCGGCGATTTTCACCGCCGGATTGAACTGAGTTATAATGGGCACCGTGTGATGCCGGCTTGTCCCTAGACGAACTGCGACAGGCCCGGGATCGAAGCAACGATTTCGTCGACGGAATCGCCCGCGCCGTTTTCGCGGGCGTAACCCATCGTTTCCTTGGCAACGCCGGAGATTTCACCCATGCCGAGTCCCATGCCCATCAGCTTCTGGCCAAGGCCCATGACGCCGCCCATCGACAGCATGCCGCCGCTTGGCGCCAGGGCGATCAGATCTGCAGCGCCCGGGACGGCGGCCATCATTTCCTGGACCTTGTCGGCAGGGCCTTCCGACTGCAGGAATTCCAGAATCGCGCCGACGGCCTTGGCTGCAACATCAGGGTCTACACCGACATTGGTGGCGATGCGTGAGACGAGTTCGTTCATGGGCTATTCTCCGAATTTTATGACGTTAACGTAAGCGTAAAGATCAGCTGTTGCCATTGCAAGCATCACCGCACGATTTTTCAACTGTTATCATTTGATCCGACTGGCTGCACCCGTCCCGGCAGCCAGTCTTCAGAACGAGGCGTCACAAACCGGTATGTGCTCCGGCATGGCAGCACTGAAATGGCTCAGAACATGGTGCCCTTGAGGAATGCCAGGGTGCGCGACCAGGCGAGATCGGCTGCCTCCTTGCTGTAGCGCGCTGCCGAGGTGTCATTGTTGAAGGCGTGGTTGACGCGGGGGTAGACATGCAGGCCGAACACCTTGTTGTTGTTCAGAAGTGCGGACCGGTATTCCTGCAGCCCGGCGTTGATGCGCTCGTCCAGTCCGGCATAGTGCAGCAGCATCGCCGCCTTGATGGCCGGGACATCCTTGCTGTCGGGCTGGCGCCCGTAATAGACGATTCCCGCGCGCAGATCCGGGTCGGCCACGGCCAGCTGGTTGACCAGCCCGCCGCCCCAGCAAAAACCGATTGCAGCGACCTTCTCGGTCACCTTCGGATGGCCGGCGAGCCAGGAGCGCGCCGCCACCGCATTGGCAACTGTGTCGGCACTCTTCAATTCGCTGAACATCTCACGGGCCGTGTCTTCGTCACCCGGCGTGCCGCCCAGCGGCGAGAGGAAATCGACAGCCAGTGCGGCGTAACCTTCCAGCGCCAGACGCCGCGTGATGTCGCGAATGTGGTCGTTAAGGCCGCGATTCTCGTGAATGACCAGTATTCCCGGCACCGGTTGGGTGGCAAAGGCCGGCAGCGCCATATAGCCGCCCATCACACCCGTTGCGCCTCTGAATTTCACATCCGATGTCGACACCCGCTTGTCATCCGGCTCGATGATAGCGGCTTGCGCGCTGTTGGCTGCCAGAAGCGGAGCGATCGCAGCCGCCGCAGCGCCTGATCCGGCAAGCTTGGACAGCTTGTCCATGAACGCGCGCCGGTCTAGGGTCAGATGTGTGTAGTCGTCATAAGCCTGGATCATGGCCTGAGTAACAGTCGGTTTGTCTGCCATGGTCGTTCTCCTGATTACGAATTATGCACTAAATGCTTCATTCGCAAATTAGTATGTTTGAAAGGCTAAAAAAGGGCGGTTCACCCCCAAACTGTTGTGTAAACCGTCAGATGATCGGGTTGCCCTCTTTGAACTGCATACCAACCGCAATTCGCCCGCTCGCATTACCGGTTTGATCTCGTGCAGCAAAGCTAGCCCCAAGTTCCTCAGCACTATGAGTATCTTGGCTGGCATACACAAGTTACCTGAAGCGAAGCTGGAGTCGGTCCGCAGGGGTACGGTGAACGCGTGGTAAACATCCAAGCCCTTGGTACCGCAGCCTAGTGACCACAGATCGGGCAGCCCAGTCGCTGGCTTGTCACGAAACTGGCGGTGGATTATACGAGTATAGCCGAGATTTAGAGCCCCTGCATTTGAGATAAGGCTTGATCCGTGAATATTATCAAATTTTCCGGTTTCGGAATGCTGAACTTTCGTTTGAGTGTTGGCCTGATTGTTCTGCTGACATTATCTTCTCTGTCGGGATGTGAAAGTGTTTCTGCTCCGCCGGCGCCAAGCTATCTCGATACATTCAGTCTGGGGGAAATCACTGTCAGTTATGCTGAAGTCGAGCAGCCTCTCCTGGTCGCGGAGCTGGACGCTGAGATCAGCAAATCGGTTTCCGGGGACTCCGCACTCGCAAATCTCGGTACCCGCTTCGGGGCCATCAACCGGCAGCCCAAACAACATGCCCTGCAGCAAGCCATCAGTGCCAACATCATACCTCATGTCCGCGATGCGCTGACGCCCCTGTTCAGGGGCACACGTGCAGCTCGCGCCGAGGTGGTTGTAAAATCGGTTTTCATCCGCAGCCGCTTTGGCCTTCAGCAACTCACCGGAACGCGGGTCTTTGTCAACGGCGAGAAGCGTCCGGACTATCCGCAGCTGGTTGCGGGCTTGCGGCTCTATGACCAGGAAACCGGCCTTCCACTGCAGGAAATCCGGCCCATTACCAAGGTAGACGATGGCACGATCACCATTGCGGGCGGGGGGCCGAAAGCGCCCAAATACGGACCATCGGGCAGGCTCAACAAACTTGCCTTCGAGTTCGCGCGCGCTGCAGCCAATGCGCTGAAAAGAAATGCCGCAAGTGAGGATTTTGCAATCCCTGCAAGCGAGGGCGATGTTACCACATTGTGGTCGAGCACAACGAGCAACTGATTGTCGCAATCTTGTGTGGCCAGCTTGTCCAAGTGGCATAATCATGCTCACTGCCTGACGCACAATAAGGATATCATCACGTGACCACACTTATGCCTAGCCCCGATCTTGAATCCGACGCCCGCGTCAAGGCGGTGTTCGATGACATTCGCGCTACGCGCAAGACCGACTTCATCAACAATATGTGGCGCTGGCTGGCCTTCGATCCGGCGCTGCTCGAGCGCACCTGGACGGAAGTCAAGGAAGTGGTCGGCAAGCCGTCTTCCATCGATCCCCTGACCAAGGAAATGATCTATGTTGCGGTTTCGGTCGCCAACAATTGCACCTATTGCGTCCATTCCCACACCGCCGCGGCCCGCGCCCGGGGCATGACCGAAGAGCAATATGGAGAGCTGCTGGCGATCATCGGGCTGGCCGGCAAGACCAACCAGCTTGCCACAGCACTTCAGGTGCCGGTCGACGACGTCTTCGACGCCGGCAAGAAAGGCCGGTAATCAGATGATCCGGCTCTATGACAGCCACGGCGTCTGTCTTGAAACACCCGCCTCCCGTGAGGCGGCGCTGCCGCAGAGCGTGTGCTGGATAGATCTGATCCACCCGTCGCCGGAGGAAGAGGCGCAGGTCGAAAACCTGATCGGCGTCGAAGTGCCAAGCCGCGACGAATTGCGCGACATCGAACCCTCAAGCCGGCTCTACATCGAAAACGGTGCCGCCTATCTCACCGCCAGCGTGGTCTCCAAGTCGGAGACCGATTTCGCCGAGATCGCCGATGTCGGCTTTGTGCTGGCCGGCGGGCGGCTGGTCACCATTCGCTATGCCGAACCCAAGGCCTTCGCCGTATTTGCGGCCAACACCGCCCGCGAATTTGCAGGCCTTGATGGCCGTGATGTGCTCACCCGCCTGATCGAGGCGATGATCGACCGTTGCGCCGAGGTGCTGGAAAGCCGCTCGCGGCGCATTGATGCCCTGTCGACGGAGGTGTTCTCACGCGGCTCTGTCAGCAACCCCGAAGCCGTCACCCGCGATCTGGAAGCCACGCTCGGTGTCATCGCCAGCCACCAGCGCACCATCGCCAAGGTCCGCGAGAGCCTGATGTCGCTGGCGCGGGTGTCCGGCTATCTGCAGACCATGCCGGAAATTGCCGGCGAGAAGGTGCTCAAGCAGCGCTGCCGCGCCCTGGCGGTTGATATTCAGTCGCTCTCCGAGCATGCCGACTTCATCTCGGAAAACATCATCTTCCTGCTTGATGCCGCGCTGGGACTGATTTCGGTGCAGCAGAACCAGGTGATGAAGGTGTTGTCGGTGGCGGCCATGGTGTTCCTGCCGCCAACCTTCATCGGCACCGTCTACGGCATGAACTTCCAGGACATGCCCGAACTTGGCCAGCCCTGGGCCTATCCGATAGCACTCGCCGTCATGGCCGCCTCGGCGTTGGGACCGTATCTCTGGTTCAAGCGCAAGGGCTGGTTCTGAGGAGGGATTCGTCAAGCCAGCAAACCCAAAGGCACGGGCTCGGGATGTTTCGTGCAGCAATTAACCGGTCTCGCCTCAAGAGTGCGGGAAGCGATCTCATCAACGCTCGGTTAACCATAATCCGCGAATATCCGGCATCGATACTGTTCCGGATTGAGTGTCCCATGTTTTCGCGTCTTGCCATTGTGTGTGTCTCTTGTTGCCTTGTCATGGCAGGGTGCGCTTCAAAGCCGCCTTCGAAACTTGAATCGGCGAAAACCGCCTATGTGCCCGCCGCCGGCATGCATTCGCTGCCTGGCGGAGATCAGGATGGCGACCCTGACAATCCGGCCTTTGCGGGCTTCGGCAAGGCGCCGGGTGGCAAGAATTTCGGCTCCTTGGCCGGACGGACGCTGAAAGTGTCTTCGATTTCCGAGATCAGTCTGCGCGACAAGGAAGTCATCCTGACCTTCGATGATGGCCCGATGCCGGGCAAGACCGACAGGGTGCTCAATATCCTCAGCCAGTACGGCGTCAAGGCAACCTTCCTGATGGTCGGCCAGATGGCCAGCAGCTACCCGGCGGTCGCAGCACGAGTGGTCAATCATGGCCATTCCATTGGCGGTCATACCTACAACCACGCCAATCTGGCCAATGCAGGCAATTCACGCGCGCTCGATGACATTGCCACAGGAAATGCGGCGGTCGCCCGGGCAACCGGAACCAAGGTCGGCTTCTTCCGCTTCCCTTATCTGGCCGACACCGGCGCGCTGCGTCAGTCCGTTGCCAATCGCGGCCTTGTCATTCTGGATGTGGATATCGACTCCAAGGACTATTTCTCGTCAAGTCCCGAAACCATTGCTGCGCGCACCATGGGGCAGGTCCGCTCCAGGCGCAAAGGCATCATCCTGATGCATGATATTCATAACCGGACCGCAGCTATGCTTCCCTCGCTGCTGTCGCAGCTCAAGGCCGGCGGCTACAAGGTGGTGGCCCTGCAATACCGGCGGTCGCGGATGCCGGAAGCGCTGGTGTCCGCAAAGGTTGGCGAGGCAAGCCCGAGCCAGCTATAGCCGAGTCCGAGCGGCGCAAAACACGAGACTGTCCATGACCCCATGCCCCTGCGGCTCAGACCTTGCCTTTTCCGCCTGTTGCGGACGCTACCATGCGGGCGAGGCAGCCCCCACCGCCGAAGCGCTGATGCGCTCGCGTTACGCAGCCTATGCGCTCGGGCATCTCGATTACATCGAGGCCACCTGTTGCGGCCCGGCAGCAAGTGCCTTCAACCGGGCGGAAGCGGAAATCCTGCAGCCTGGTACTGAATGGCTCGGGCTTGAGGTTGGCCGCACCACGAAGGGCCGGGAGCGCGACAGCGAAGGCACGGTCAGCTTCACCGCCCGCTACCGCCACAAGGGCTTAGATGAAACGCTGGTTGAAACCTCGCAGTTCCGCCGCATCGATGGACGCTGGTTCTATTATGACCGCGTGCCCGCTGTTGCTGCGGCCGGGGCAGCGGCACCCCGGGCCGGCCGCAACGACCCATGCCCCTGCGGCTCAGGGAAGAAATACAAGAAATGTTGTGGGGCGGCTTCCTGATCAATCCAGGCGCGCGGCGCGAGGATCACTCCCCCGCGTCTGCCGCTCCATTGATCTGCGGCGCATAGCGGGCGTGAAAGCCGGCATAGCCCTTTTCGGTCACCTCGAGATGGTCCGCTGCCAGCCTGTGCAATGCCGGCAGCTTATGAAACGGCACCGTGGGATAGCTGTGATGTTCGGCGTGGTAGGGCATGTTCCAGGCCAGCCGCCGCACGGCAGCGTTGGTAAAGGTGGTGCGGGTGTTTTCCAGCATGTTGGCCACATAGGGGCAACGGCCATGCTCGGCCAGCAGATACAGCCGCAGGAACGGTTGCCCGATCAGCATCGGGATCAGCCAGATGAAGAGCAGCGCCGTACTGCCGAGCGCCACACTGCCCAGCAGCAGCGCGGCATACGCGGCAAGCATAATTCGCGCTTCATTCTGGACTGCGGATCGTTTGGCCTGCGGCACGAATTCATCGTCGCAGCGGCCCAAGGCGTTGTGGATCAGCGTGCGGATATGGCTCACCCACACCGGAAGCCCCGAGACGTAGAGGCTATACTGCCCCCAGGTTTCGGGCTTCGGGTCGGCCAGTTCCGGGTCCTTGCCCGGCATCTGCGTGAAGCGGTGATGGGCAAAATGAAAATAGCGGAACCAGCCTGGCGCCAGAAAGATGACAAAACCGCAGAACCGGGCGGCAAGCGTGTTGAGCCAGCGCGAGCGGAACGGCGTGAGGTGGCTGGCCTCATGCAGCAGCGTGAACAGAAACACCAGCAGAATGCCCAGCGGCAGCATCAGCACCGGCCATAACGGCACCCGCGCCACAATCAGGCCGCCCAGCAGCATGATGGCGCCAAGATGCAGCGCCAGATGCGCAAGCCCGCTGAGATCTGATGTCGCGGTGAGGTTGCGGCATTGCTCGGCTGAAAGGCTGGCGAGAAAGCTCTTGTGATCCATGCGGCATCCTAGGCTGTCGGTCGGGGCTGTCGATCCGGGCGTGAGCATAAACCGGTGCTTTGCGGCATCGATTGCGGTGAGCAGCCGGCAGAATAAAC
>CAXBIE010000024.1:0-52515 GCA_963975635.1 uncultured Hoeflea sp.
GAATGGTTCCATCTAGCCATGAAGCGCTCTAAGTCAGGTGTTTGCCGGGCGTACGACTACGCCAATGCGGCGAGCAGCCGGTCCCGGTGCAGCAGGACAGCCGCTGTTGCCTGTTCGGTGTCGAGCGTATGCATGGCGACAACGCCAATGCAGGCTTCTGCACCCGGGCTTGGCCGGGCGCTATGCGCCAGCGGAGCTGCCACACCGATCGCGCCAGCCTGCAGTTGCCCATGGGTGAGGGCAAAACCGTTGCGTCTGGCTTCCTGGAGGTCCTTCGGATCAGTGCTCAGGGCCGGCCGCTGCATGGCGATGGCGAGGCCTGCTGCGCCCCTGGTCACCGGATGCCTGCTGCCGACCCGGTAGGACACTTTCAACAATGGTTTTTGCGGCTCGGCAACTTCAATGGCGACGCATTCGTCACCTTGTGCGATGCACAGAAAGGCGGTCCCGCCGCTGTCTTCCGCCAGCGAGCGCAGGATGGGCAGGGCTTCGGCGCGCAGCTGTGGCTGATAGCGTTCGCTGAGCGCGACGATGCCCCCCCCGATAGCAATCCTGCCGTCGGCATCGCGGATCACCAGCAAATGCTCTTCGAGGGTTGCGACCAGACGGTAAGCGATCGCCCGATGCACACCGAGGGCTTTCGCGATTTCTGCAATCTGCAGGCCTGATGTCGAGCGGGAGATGAGTTCGAGAACCTGAATGCCACGGGACAGGGTTTGCAAAGTGCTCATTTGGGTTCCGTGCCTTGCGGGTTTGTTGACCAGAAGCGATATGTCGCGTTACAATTATAGAACATAATGTGCATTATTAGTAAATGGAGTAAGGCATGTCGGATCAGCAGGTCGGGGCAAGGGGTGATCCACAAGCGTCATCAGGCTGTCCGATCCCTACCGGGGCGGGTGGATGTCCGGTGTCGGCCCAGGCGCAGGCGTTTGATCCGTTTGCCGCGGACTATCTGGCCAACCCGGCAGACGCGCTGAAATGGTCACGGGATCAGGAACCGGTGTTTTACAACCCTGACCTCGGCTATTGGGTGGTCAGCCGTTACGAGGACGTCAAGGCGGTGTTCCGCGACAATGTCACGTTCTCTCCGTCCATCGCGCTGGAACGGGTCGTGCCGCCAAGCCAGGAGGCGATGGAGACCCTCAAGCGCTATGATTACCAGCTGAATCGTACCTTGGTGAACGAGGACGAGCCGGAGCACATGGAGCGCCGGCGCGTGCTGATGGAGCATTTCCTGCCGGGCAATCTTGCCGCCAAGGAAGACATGATCCGCACACTGACGCGGGAGAAGGTCGATGCGTTTGTCGATGCCGGCCGGGCCGATCTGGTGGGAGCGATGTTGTGGGAAATTCCGCTGACGGTGGCGCTGCATTTTCTCGGTGTGGCGAAGGAGGATATGGAGGCTCTGAAGGAATTTTCCGTCGCGCATACGGTCAACACCTGGGGCAAACCCTCGCCGGAACAGCAAGTCAAGGTGGCAGATGCGGTTGGCCGCTTCTGGCAATATGCCGGGCGGGTGCTAGACAAGATGCGCAAGGAGCCCGATGGCCAGGGCTGGATGCATCATGCCATCCGCATGAATGCCGAAGTTCCCGATGTGGTGACCGACTCCTATCTGCATTCGATGATGATGGCGATCATTGTTGCAGGGCATGAGACCACCACATTGGCGAGCACCAATGCACTGAAGCTCTTGCTGTCAAACCGCGTTGTCTGGGAGCGGATCTGCAAGGATCCGGGACTAATTCCCAACGCCGTGGAAGAATGCCTGCGGCTCGAGGGCTCGGTGGTGGCCTGGCGCAGGCGGGCGACCCGGGACACGGAAATTGCCGGCGTAGCCATACCTGCGGACGCCAAGCTGCTGATTGTCAGCGCCTCGGCCAATCACGATTCCCGGCATTTTGAAAATGGCGATTTCCTCGATATCTACCGCGACAACGCAGCAGAGCATCTGACCTTCGGCTATGGCAGTCATCAATGCATGGGCAAGAACTTCGCCCGCATGGAGATGCGGATTTTCATCGAGGAATTGACCCGGCGGCTGCCGCACATGCGATTGGCCGAAGATCAGGAATTCACCTATCTGCCGAACCTTGCCTTTCGCGGGCCTGAGAAACTGATTGTCGAATGGGATCCGGTGCTGAATCCGGAACAGTCTGATCCGGCTCTTGTTGATCGCTGCGTCTCGTTTCCGATAGGTGCGCCCTCTGGCAAGGAAATTGCCCGGACCGTACGTGTTGCCGACATCGCCAACGTGGCCGGAGGCATCAGGACGTTGCGTCTGGAAGACCCTGACGGCCTGCCGCTGCCGGCGTGGACGCCCGGTGCCCATATCGATCTTGTGGTTGGAGATTTTTCGCGGAAATACTCATTGTGTGGCGACCCGTCAGACCCGCATTACACCATAGTGGTGCTGCGCGAGGATGAAGGGCGCGGCGGCTCGCGCTTTATCCATGACACTGTCTTGCCCGGGCAGCTGCTCCGGTTGCGCGGGCCGAAGAACTACTTCCGCCTGGAGGACAGTGCTGCCCGTCATATCCTGATCGCCGGTGGCATTGGCATCACACCGATCATCGCCATGGCCGATCAGCTCAAGCTGCTCAAACGCGATTATGTGGTTCACTATTGTGGCCGGTCTCGCGGAGCGATGGCGTTTGCCGAGCGGTTGATCCGGGATCATGGAGACCGTGCAGTGCTGCATGTCTCTGATGAGGGCAGTCGTGCTGATCTGGCGTCAATCGTTGCCGGTTGCGGTGAGAGCGAAGCCTGCATTCATGCCTGTGGACCTGCAGGCCTGCTGGAGGCGCTGAGCGGACACTGTGCAGACCTGCCGGAAGGGGTGCTGCGAAGTGAGGTGTTTTCCACAGACGGTGCAGGTGTGACGCGGGAGGGTGATGCCGTTTTCGACATCGAGCTCGCGGATTCGGATCTCAGCCTGACGGTCACTGCCGGCCAGACATTGCTGGATGTTGTACGCGCCGCGGGGATTGATGTTCCAAGCGATTGCGAGGAGGGGCTCTGCGGCAGTTGCGAGGTGCGGGTGCTTGAAGGGGAAGTGGATCATCGCGACAAGGTTCTGTCTGCATCGGAGCGGGCGGAGGGCGGCAGGATGATGGCGTGCTGTTCCCGGGCGGCCGGCAAGAAGCTGCGGTTGGCGCTCTGACGTCCATCACCAGTTGCGTGCCGGGCTTTGCCGGACTATCAGGGCGAGAACGCGCGAAACCAGCCACTCGCCAAGGCGGACCGGTGCATGCCCAAACTGCTGATTGTTACTGATGCCTGGTACCCGCAGATCAATGGCGTGGTTCGGTCCATCGAAAATCTGGTACGTGAACTCGAGACGCTTGGCATCGAAATCGACATTCTGTCGCCGGCGGAGTTTCGGACTGTCCCCTTGCCCGGCTACCCGGAGATCCGGCTTGCGCTGGCGACTCCCGGGCGCGTTGCCCGGCGCATTGCCGCCTCCGATCCCGATTTCATACAGATCGCGACAGAAGGGCCGCTGGGTCTGCTTGCGCGGCGAGCGGCACTGAAACGCAACGGTTTTACCTCAAGCTACCATACCCGGTTTCCCGAGTATGTCTCCGCCCGATATCCGGTTCCCGAAAGCTGGCTCTACCGCTTCATGCGCTGGTTTCACAACGCCGGACGGGGCTGCATGGTTGCAACGCCCAGCTTGCGTGCGGAACTTGAGGCAAAGGGATTTGGCAATCTGCATATCTGGTCGCGGGGCGTCGACACCGGGCTGTTTCATCCCGGCTATCCGGCGCCGCTGGATCTGCCCGGCCCGGTGTTTGTGCATGTCGGGCGGATGGCTGTCGAGAAAAACGTCGAGACGTTTCTCGCCATGGAGCTTCCCGGCAGCAAGCTGGTTGTGGGTGACGGTCCGATGCTTGAGGATTTCAGGTCGCGTTATCCTGATGTGACGTTCACCGGCGCCAAATCCGGGGCAGAGCTGGCAGCGCTTTATGCCATGGGTGACGTGTTTGTGTTTCCATCGCTGACCGACACCTTTGGCTTGGTGGTGCTGGAAGCTCTGGCGTCAGGTGTGCCGGTTGCAGCCTTTCCGGTTTCCGGTCCCCGGGATATCATTGGAGGCAGCGCAGCTGGCGCAGTCGACACCGATCTTCGAAAGGCGGCACTCGCCTGTCTTGAACTGTCCGGGGATGCCGCCCGTGCTCGCGCGCTGGAGTTTTCCTGGGAGGCCTGCGCCCGGCAGTTCCTTGATGCAACCTATCAAGGCTACGGGATCTCGCGGTAGCAAGCTTATTGAGACGGTGCGTTTCAAGATAAAGCCAGGTCTTACGTAAGGCTCACTGCAAATTCAGTTTTTTGCTTTTTTCCAATAATTGCAATCGTTTGTTTGTCATCCGTTAATAGGCTTTGGCTAACATGGTGCAGCGCATGATGCGCATATTGATTGCAGGATAGGTCTCTCGGTGACCGTCAGTCCGGACTAACCGTATGGCTATTCATATGATGATTTTTTGATTGAATTTCTATTTGCTTGATAGAGACAGCATCTGCCCTTCGGGGCTTCATCAGGCAAAGACCTTGATATGGGAGCTTGGCACGATGCGCAGGAAAGTTCGGTATAGGTGGCTTGATTGGGGTGCGGAATTCAGTTTCACGGTCATCTTTCTTGGCGTGCTGGCAATCGGTCTGGGCTTCAACGAGTTTTTCACCACTGCAGATTCGGATGTCGACATATATTCCAGAATTGTTGACGTGGCGCTTGTCGGCGGTCTTTCCGTCGTCATATTGCTGCTTGTCGTTTCCCTTCTGGATATACGGGGAAGGTTGCGCGATCTCAGCAAGGAGCACGGGAATCTTGTTGCTGAATCCAAACGTGACGTTCTGACCGGTGTCTTAAACCGCGAGACTTTCGTGGCAAAGGCCAAGGCGGCCCTTGCCACCCACGGAAAGAAGAAATTCTTCGCGCTTTTCCTGATCGATGTCGATCACTTCAAGCAGGTCAACGACACTCATGGTCATCCTGCCGGTGACAAGGTTCTGGTATTCGTTGCCGAGCAGCTGCAGCGGTACTTTCCAAACGCCAGCGTTGGCCGGCTTGGAGGAGACGAGTTTGCCGTCCTGATCGAGCACTCCGACCCGATGACCGGCAAATGGGCACATGAATTGTGTTCGCGGTTTGCAGCCGGACTGGCCGGTCAGGTCAATCTTGGTTCACGGCGGCTTTCAGTGTCGGCCTCGATCGGGATTGGCCTCGCGCCGTTTCACGGCAGAACCTGGAGTTCGCTGGTGATCAATGCCGATATGGCGCTCTATGCATCCAAGAATGGCGGGAGGGCTTGTGCCACGCTGTTTCAAGAAGAAATGCTCACCGACATTCGCAATGAGAAAGCGCTGGTGCGGGAACTGCGGGCAGCGATGCTGCTTCGGCACCTGCGGGTGGCGTATCAGCCGATTGTCGATTCCGATGGCCAATTGATCGCATTCGAGGCGTTGCTGCGCTGGCGCCATGCGCTTCGGGGTGTCATTCCGCCCGATGTGTTTATCCCGGTTGCCGAACGCGCCCTGATGATCGGTGAGATCGGCAACTATGTCGTTCGTCAGGTCTGCGAGGATCTTGCAGAGCTGCCGGATGTCCCGGTCAACGTCAATCTTTCAGCCAACCAGATTTCGATGCCCGACCTGAAGCAGAAGCTGCTTGATATACTGGCCGATACTGCAACAGACCCCAAGCAGATCGTGCTTGAAATTACCGAAAGCGCGTCGCTGGCCGCCAATAAGCGTATCGCCGGACAGATTTCGGCGTTGCAGGATCTGGGATTCCGGATTGCGCTCGATGATTTCGGCATGGGCTACTCGGAGTTCAACCAGTTGCGTGCGCTCCCCTATGACGTGATCAAGATTGACAAGAGCTACATCCGTTCGCTTGGGACCGATCATGTCACCGATGTCTTCGTCAGTGCCGTGGTCGAGATCGCCAGACGTTCCGGCAAATATGTCGTTGCTGAAGGCATTGAAACCGAGGACGATCTGTTGCGCGCCTGTGCTGCAGGCTGCGATCGCTTTCAGGGCTATTATTTCGGCAAGCCTGTGTTTCTCGAGGAGGTCGACCCGACCCGCCTCGACTACAGCATCCGCAAGGCTGAGCCGCAAAGGGTCTCCGGAGCCGCCTGAGGGGCATTGAGACAGATGACCGAAACCGGGAGCCTGCGGGATCCGGCAAGTGGTTTTGGGCAGCTTCCGGCTTTCATCAAACCGTCATGAAGGCGTCATAACCCTGTAATCATGAACATGCCAAACCTCCATGGATTTAACACGGAGACTTCGACATGTTCAGGCTGCTAAGCTATACGTCCGTTCTTGCACTGATTGCCGCCTCGGCTTCCGCTGCAGATATGAATTTCAATCGCATTTCCTCCTTCGCGACGCCGCTCAATATGGCCGCCGGTGAAGATCAGGACCGCGAAACCTCCTCTGAAATCATTGCCGTGAGTGATGACGGCATGCGGCTCGTCTACACCGACAGCCCGCTTGGCGTTGTTGGTCTGATCGACATTTCCGACCCCGCAGCTCCCAAGCCGCTGGGCAATGTCGACATGGGCGGCGAACCCACCTCTGCGACCGTTATCGGCAATACCGCCTTTGTTGCTGTCAACACCTCTGAAGATTATGTCGCTGTTGGCGGCAAACTGCTGACTGTGGACATCGACAGCAAGGCAGTGACAGCCGAATGCGATCTGGGTGGTCAGCCCGACTCGATCGCCAAGTCGAAAGACGGCTCCTTCCTGGTCGTGGCCATCGAGAATGAGCGCGACGAAGATCTCAATGATGGCGTGCTGCCGCAGATGCCTGCAGGACAGGTGGCGATGATCGACGTCAAGAATGGCGCCGCAGACTGCGGCAGCCTGCGGTTCACCGATGTGACCGGTCTTGCAGACATCGGTGCCGATGATCCGGAGCCGGAATTCGTCGATATCAACGGCCTGGGCGAAACCGTGGTGACGCTGCAGGAAAACAACCACCTCGTGGTAATCGGCCGCGACGGCAAGGTGATCTCCCACTTCTCAGCCGGCGCTGTCACTTTGGAAAATGTCGACCTGACCGATGAACGTGGCGCGCTGCGTTTCACCGAGACGCAGGCCGACCGCAAGCGCGAGCCGGATGCAGTCAAGTGGATCGATGACGATCACTTCGCCATTGCCAATGAGGGCGATTACGAAGGCGGATCCCGCGGCTGGACCATCTTCAACAAGGACGGCACGGTCGTTTACGACTCCGGCATGTCGTTCGAATATGCCGTGGTTGAAGCCGGCCATTATCCCGACAAGCGCTCCGACGCCAAGGGCGCCGAGCCGGAATCGATCGAGGTCGCCAGCTTCAACGGTGCGCCTTATGTGTTCGTCGGCGCCGAGCGCGCTTCCATCATCGGTGTGTATGATGTGAGCGATCTGGCCAACCCGGTTCTCACGCAAATGCTGCCATCGGGCATTGCGCCAGAGGGCATTGTCGCGATTCCGTCGCGCAATCTGCTGGTCACCGCCAATGAGAAAGACCTGATCGAAGATGGCGGCGTGCGCAGCCATGTGATGGTGTATGAGCAGCAGCAAGCCCCTGCCGCCTATCCGCAGATCACCTCACAGGGTGCTGACAGCCTCATCGGCTGGGGCGCTCTGTCGGGCCTGGCTGCCGATCCGGAAAGCAACGGCAAACTCTACGCAATCAATGACAGCTTCTACGGCTATCAGCCGCGGATCTTCACAATCGACGCAACACAGACACCTGCACGCATCACCGCGGCGCTGGACATCACCCGGGGCGGCGCTCCCGCCCAGAAGCTCGATATCGAAGGTGTTGCACTTGATGGCAAGGGCGGCTTCTGGCTGGCGTCTGAAGGCAAAAGCGCCAAACTGGTTCCGCATGCGCTCTATCACGTCAACGCCAAGGGCGTGATCAAGCAGGAAATCGCGTTGCCCGAAGAATTGCTCGCCAATGAAATCCGCTTCGGTTTCGAGGGCATTGCCCGTGATGGCGATGTGCTGTGGATGCCGGTGCAGCGCTCCTGGAAGGATGACGCCAAGGGTGAGGTCAAGCTGGTGGCCTATAACACCGAAAGCAAGGAATGGGGCGCTGTACGCTACGCACTGGATGCTCCCGCGGCTGCCGGCTGGGTTGGCCTCTCCGACATCGAAATCCACGACGGTTTCGCCTATATCATCGAGCGTGACAACCAGATCGGCGACAAGGCTGCGATCAAGAAGATCTACCGCGTCGCTATGAGCCAGATGGTGCCGGCAGCATTGGGCGGTGAATTGCCGCTGGTCGAGAAAGAAGAAGTTCGCGACCTGCTACCCGACCTGAAGGCGCTCAATGGTTTCGTAGTCGACAAGGTGGAAGGCCTGGCAATCGATGCCAATGGCAAGGCCTATGTCGTCACCGACAATGACGGCGTGGACGACAGCTCGGGTGAAACCCTGTTCTTCTCGTTTGACAACAATGCTTCGGCTTCTAACTGAAGCCAAATGCCTGAACACTGCGAACGGCTGTGAGAAATCACGGCCGTTTTGCTGTTCAGGGCCTGCCTTTTCCCATGGTGACGCCTGCACGGTCCTGCAATCCGGGCTCTGAGAGTGCCTGTTTGTCGCCCAGGGTGACAAATATCAAACCCGGCCGCGGCTTTCCCGCGACCCTGTTTCACATTTTTGCGCTATATGGACTAGGTTTGGATCTGTGGTGACTGATTCCTGTTTTGACAGGCGCCGTCTTCAACGAGATTTTGGAGTTCAGAAGAATGGCGACGGGTTTGTGGCGAGCACCGTTAATCACGCTGGGGATTGCCGCGATTGGCGCCGCGATCACATTTGCTCTGGCATTTCCTGCGCCATTTTTGACCGGACCGGCCATAGCGGTCACGCTTGCCGGTCTTGCAGGTGTAAAAACCCAGGCGCTGCCATCGCGATTGCGCGATGCGGTTTTTGTTGTTCTGGGGCTGACCATCGGCCAGGGTGTCACGCCGGAAGCGCTAGACGCCATGCAGGCCTGGCCGTTGACGCTGGCGGCGTTGGCCGGCAGTCTTTTCGCCATCATTTTGCTGACGCCGCCGGTTCTGGTCCGGTTCTGGTCGATGGATGCGGTTACGGCGTTTCTTTCTTCGTCACCAGGTCATCTGAGCTATGTGCTGGGATTGAGTGAAGGCGTGAAGGCTGACCTGAGGACCGTCAGCATCGTCCAGTCGATTCGTGTGCTCGCACTGACCTTGCTGGCTCCTGTCGCGGTGACGGTGTCGGATCAGGTGCCGACAACTGTGCTTGCAATTCCCGCAGAAACTGCGCCTTTGCCGCTTCTCGCAATGATTGTTGCCGCCGGTATTGCCGGTTACCTGTTACAGCGACTTCGCCTGCCTGCAGCCTTTCTGATCGGCGGGATGCTGGTGTCGATCGTGGCACATGTGACCGGGCTGGTCAGCGGAATCACGCCCTACTGGCTGGCATCCGCCGCCTTTGTCGCACTGGGCGGATTGATCGGCTCGCGGTTTTCCGGCGTCACCTGGCAGCAATTGCGGCGGGCCTTCAGCGCCGGGATCTTCGTGACCGTGTTGGGGGTGGCGCTGGCTGGCGTGTTCGCCGTCATCGCGCACTGGCTGACCGGGATGGACCTGATTGCCGTGCTCATCGCGTTTGCGCCCGGGGGTCTTGAAACCATGGCGGCGATGTCTGTCATTCTGGGGATTGATCCGACCTTTGTGGCCAGCCATCACATTGCGCGGCTATTGATGTTGACCGCGATCGTGCCGTTCTTTGCGCTGCGTGGCCGTCGTAAATAAACCCGCCCGGCCAGATTCGGGTGATTGAGCCATTTTATTGAGCCGGCATCTGCACTATGTGGAGGATGTCCGAAACGACAAACCCTGGAGTGCCAAGTGAGTGTGAGCAAAGAAGAGGTTCTGGCGAAACTGAAATCCGTCAAAGGGCCTGACCTTGAAGGCAATATTGTCGATCTCGGGCTGGTTTCCGAAATTTTCATCGCCGATGACAAGGTCTATTTCTCGCTGACGGTTCCCGCCGCCCGCGCACAGGAGCTTGAGCCGCTGCGTGAAGCTGCCGAGCGCGCCAGCAAAACCATTCCCGGCGTCAAGGGCGCCATGGTGGCGCTGACAGCCAGCAAGGAACCTGGTTCAACACCTCCGCCGCCCCGGCCGGCTGCACAACCCGCAGCACACGCACACGCGCCGGCGAAACCTGCTCAGCCCGGGCAACCGCAGGGCAAACCCAAGACCGATGTGCCGGGGATTGCGACAATCATTGCCGTTGCCTCGGGCAAGGGCGGTGTCGGCAAGTCCACGACCTCGGTCAATCTGGCGCTCGGGCTTCAGGCCACGGGTCTCAGGGTCGGAATTCTCGACGCGGATATCTACGGCCCGTCGATGCCGCGGCTGCTTGGCATTTCAGGACGTCCCGAGCAGCTTGAGGGGCGTGTGCTCAAGCCGATGGAGAATTATGGCCTGAAGGTCATGTCGATGGGCTTCCTCGTCGATGAAGATACGGCGATGATCTGGCGTGGGCCGATGGTAATTTCGGCCCTCAACCAGATGCTGCGCGAAGTGGCCTGGGGCGAACTCGACGTTCTCGTTGTCGATATGCCGCCCGGTACCGGCGACGCCCAGCTGACCATGGCGCAGAACGTGCCGCTGGCCGGGGCCGTCATTGTCTCGACGCCGCAGGATCTGGCATTGATCGATGCCCGCAAGGGGCTGAACATGTTCAACAAGGTCAATGTGCCGGTGTTGGGCATCGTTGAAAACATGAGCTATTTCATCTGCCCTGATTGCGGTGGCCGGCATGACATTTTCGGTCATGGCGGTGCCCGCGATGAAGCGGACCGGATCGGGGTGCCGTTCCTTGGGGAGGTGCCGCTGGCGATGCCTATTCGCGAGACGTCGGATGCCGGGCGTCCGGTGGTGGCGACTGCCGCCGACGGGCCGCATGCCAAGGTTTATCTGGAGATTGCCGCCAGGGTCCGCGCCCGTCTCGAGGAGCTTGCCGGCGACGGCGGACGGGCAATGCCGGACATCGTGTTCGAGTAAGCGCTGATCAAGACCTGGAGATGATCAGGCTTCGGCGCTGAGCAAGGCAAATAGCGCCAGAAGCGGCTGGTCGAGCGCATCGCTTTGCGGCTCGTGCTGAGACGAGGTGCAGACGATCGCCGTTGCGGTATCCGGATCGCAATAGAGAAACTGGCCATGGATACCGGCGGCCAGAAAGGCGTTCGAGTTGGCCCCGACCTGGTACCAGTTGTTGCGGTAGCGCCCGGTCTTGAGAAAGCTTGCCTGGGTGCCGCGGGCCCAGACGCCCTCATCGCCATTTGTCTGCATGTCGGCAATCCAGCGCGGCGAAACGATCTGGTTGCCGTTGGCGGTTCCGCCATTGATCAGCATCTGTCCGACAGCCAGCAGATCATGCGGACGGCAGGAGATGCCTCCGGCCGTCCGCGGTGCGCCCTGGGTGTCGACGGTGATGAAGGCATCGGAAGAGGTGCCGAGTGGCTGCCACAGCAGGCGCGAGCACAGGTCGGGGAAGCGCTCGCCCGAGACACGCTCAAGCACGATGCCGAGCATGTCCGAATTGGGTGAGAGATAACAGTGGTCGGTGCCGTGCGGCCCGGCTGCCTTGCGCAGGCTGCAGAGAAACGGCAGCATGGCCTCGTCATCGCCTTCTCCGGAAGGCGGGTTCCATGACATGGCACGGCGGTAGCGGGCATAGTCCTCTTCGGACAGGTAGGATTCATCGAAGTCCAGACTGACCCGCATGTCGAGCAGATGCTGGACCGTTGCGTCGGCATAGGCGCTGTTGCGGGCTTCGGGCACCAGATCTCCGACCGGAGTTTCAGGATCGAGCTGGCCCTGGTCCTGCAAAATGCCTGCCACCAGCGCGGTTATGGACTTGGAGATCGAGAAGACAAGATGCGGATCCGAGCGTTCGACATTGTCAGCGTGCCATTCGCAGATGATCTTGCCGTTCTTTGAGACCAGCAGACTGTCAGCCTGGCTGCGGGGCAGCAGATCGGAGATGCTGTGGTCCGCGCCGGGGGCCGCCGGCCGGGCCAGCAATTCGGGGGCCTCGACGGCAGTTGGCAAGGGCCCAGGCGTTGCGGTGCGAATGCGGGCTGACCGCACCATTTCCGCCACATTTCGGAAGCTCCAGAAACTGTAGGGGCGGGTGCGCCAGTTGGCGAGTGTGATTGTTTCGCGCGGAAAACCGTTCAGGTTCTCGAATTTGTCGGCATTCGCCATGAATTTACTCGTTCTGAATCTGATCCGCGAGACGCGCGAAAAACTTGAATGAAAGGGTTTCCTTTTTCTGGAAGCATTCTAAACTATGTGTTCTTGCGATTGGAAGCGCAGCCTGAGGTTCGGAGCCAGAAAATGCGGTTAACACGCCAAACCAATTATGCCGTGCGGATATTGATGTATTGCGCTGCCAATGATGCGCCATTGAGTCGTATCGGTGATATTGCCAAGGCGTATTCCGTGTCCGAATTGTTCCTGTTCAAGATCCTGCAGCCGCTGACAAAGTCCGGCCTTGTCGAATCCGTGCGCGGGCGCAATGGCGGCATCCGGCTCGGCCGCGCCGCTGACAAGATCACCCTGCTTCATGTGGTAAAGGTGACGGAAGACAACTTCGCCATGGCGGAGTGCTTTGAAAATGATGCCAGCGAATGCCCGCTGGTCGATTCCTGCGGGTTGAATGCGGCGCTGAGAAAGGCGTTGGGAGCCTTCTTCGATGTTCTGTCGACCTATTCGATCGACGATCTGGTCAAGTCGCGTCCCTCGATCAACTTCCTGCTCGGCCTCGAAGAGCACGAGGCAGTGCCAGCGGCCTAGGCTTGCCGCTATGCGGCTTGTGGCCCGGGCGGCAGAGAGCCTGAACGTCTCGTGCGCTCATGTTTCTGGCTTGATCCGCCTGCGCTGCATGCTCCCGCTTTGACGCCTTTTCCGGACTCTCGCGGCCTGTGGCTTGCAAGGCGCGACTGGGTGATTTAAAACGATTGAAATGAATTTTCGCCTGATGGTGCATCCCTGCTGAATACGGAGCGAGCCGTGAGCATGACACAACCCTCCGACTGGTGGCGCGGTTGCGTCATCTATCAGGTTTACCCGCGGTCTTATCAGGACACGTCAGGTGACGGCATCGGCGACCTTCGCGGCATCATAAAACGGCTGGATTATATCGCCTCCCTGGGCGTTGACGCGATCTGGCTGTCACCTTTCTTCAAGTCGCCGATGGCCGATTTCGGCTATGACGTGTCGGATTACTGCGATGTCGATCCGATGTTCGGCACGCTGTCGGATTTCGATGAACTGATCGAACAGGCCCATGCGAAGGGGCTGAAGATTATCATCGACCAGGTGATCTCGCATTCGTCAGACCAGCATGGCTGGTTCAAGGAAAGCCGGTCGAGCCGCGATAACCCCAAAGCCGACTGGTATGTCTGGGCTGATCCGAAGCCCGATGGCACCGCGCCCAACAACTGGCTGTCGATCTTCGGTGGTCCGGCCTGGGAATGGGATACCGTGCGGCGGCAGTACTACATGCACAATTTCCTGGCCTCGCAGCCCGATCTCAATTTCCACAATGCCGATCTGCAGAATGCCATTCTGGACACGGTCCGGTTCTGGCTCGACCGTGGCGTCGATGGCTTCCGGCTCGACACGGTGAATTTCTATGTTCACGACAAGCAGCTGCGCGACAACCCGCCACTGTCAAAGTCGGCGGAAGACGGCAATTTCATGGGTGTGGATGCGCCCGATACCAATCCCTACGGCTTTCAGGACCACCTCTACGACAAGTCGCAGCCTGAAAACATTGTCTTCCTGCAGCGGCTGCGGGCGCTGCTTGACGAGTATGAGGGCCGCACCACCGTGGGCGAGATCGGCGATGGCCGCCGTTCACTCAAGACGGTAGCCGCCTACACCAATGGCGGCGACAAGCTGCACATGGCCTATACCTTCGATATGCTTGGAGGGGAGTTTTCAGCCGAGCATTTCCGCCGCAGCATTTCCAATTTCCAGTCGGTGGTGCAGGACGGCTGGGTCTGCTGGGCCTTCTCCAATCATGACGTCGAGCGGCACGTGTCGCGCTGGATGCAGGCCGGAGATGATCCCGAGCATTTTGCCCGTTTCGCCATCACTCTGCTGTCGTCTTTCCGCGGGTCGATCTGCCTCTATCAGGGCGAGGAACTGGGGCTGGAGGAAGCCGACATTGCATTCGAGGATCTGGTCGATCCCTATGGCATCCGCTTCTGGCCGGCCTACAAGGGCAGGGATGGCTGCCGCACTCCGATGGTTTGGACCCGGCAGGCGGCCAATGGAGGGTTTTCCGATTCAGCGCACAGTTGGCTGCCGGTGCCTGAAAGCCATTACCATCTGGCTGTCGACCAGCAGACACATGTCGCCGGATCTGTGCTCAATCATTACCGGGCGACGCTGGCCTTCCGCAAGGCGCATCCGGCGCTGATCAACGGGGCCATGAGCTTCCTCGAAGCCGATGGCGAGGTCTTGGCTTTCGTGCGTGGCGAGGGAGAGGGACGGATGTTGCTAGCGCTCAATCTCGGGCGGCAGCAGGTCAGCTGGTCACCGCCGGCTCACCTCAAGGCGCTTAAGCTCGCGCACATGCCAGGATTCAGTCCTGCCTGGGACGGCGAGACGGTGAAGCTTCAGGGTCATGATGTCTTCTGCGCCCATATCGGGAGCTAAAGCACCTTGCAATGAGCCGAACTCACGCAGCTGCTTTAGGTCTTCGTTCTTGCGCGTGTTTTCTTCCGAAAACCGGTTCCCACTTTTCGGAACACGCTTCAGCAATTTCCGGGTAGGAGCGACCCGCTTCTTCAGAGGCCGTCGTCGGGAATGTTGAGGATGTGACCGCAGGCCTTGCAGTGAACCGCGTCGGCGTCGTGCCGGTTGAGGCCGCATTTGGGGCAGGCAAACGTCACCTTGTAGGGACGCACGACTGCCTGGGCGAGGCGGACGAACAGCGAAATGCCGATGATCATGGTGACAATGGCGGTCAGCTTGCCCGAGGTTCCGGGCAGGGTGATATCGCCGAAACCGGTGGTGGTGACGGTGGCCACGGTGAAATACAGGGCATCGACAAACCCTGCCGTGCCATCCTGACGGTAGAAGAAGAAGGTGTAGATGAACCCGGTTGCCATGAACAGGAACACCACGACATTGATCGAGGCGCGAATGACGTCGTTGAGTTCGGACTGACCGATCTTGCGCAGGCCGACCTTCAGCAGCGGGCTTTGGCCTATCGCCCAGATCCGCATGGCGCGCAAAAAGGCGAAGCTGTAGAGCAGGTTGGGAAACAGCAATGTTCCCAGAATGACCATGTCCACCCAGGTCATCGGCCTCAGCAACCACTCGCGGGGACGGCGCGCAATGACGGCCTGGATCAGCAGTTCACCGGCGATCCAGGCGGCGATCAAATAGTCGAGGAACAGGTAGCTTGAGCCGGCGCGCAGATAGGGTCCGAAGACGAAGAAGGCGATGATGGCCAGATCAATGCAGGCGAGAACCGCCTGATACCTGATCGCGGCGCGGCTTTCGCCGGTATAGAGCTGCCGCAGCGTCTGTCTGAGTTTGTCGCGTCTCATCATCCGGCTATGCCTGGTTTCCCGTCGTCATCAATCCCGGACACGCGGTAAAGCCGGGACCGTCATTCTTTGTGGCAGGCTCACTCGATCAAGGCAAATGCATCGACATCGACCATGCCCATATCGGAGATCTTGAGATGCGGGATCACCGGAAGCGCCAGGAAGGCCAGTTGCAGGAACGGCTCGTCGAGCGTGCCGCCCAGCATTTTGGCAGCCGCGCGCAACGGTGTGAGTTTCTCGCGCACCTGCTCATAGGGCAGATCGCTCATCAGGCCTGCCACCGGCAAGGCGATTTCGGCGACCACCTTGCCATTCTCGACTACGACGAAGCCGCCGCGGATTTCACTTAACCGGTTGGCAGCCACCGCCATGTCGGTCTCGTCGGCGCCGACAACGCAGATATTGTGGCTGTCATGGGCGACGGTTGAAGCTATGGCGCCGCGCTTCAGGCCGAAGCCCTGAACGAAGCCGGTGGTGATGTTGCCGTTCTTGCCGTGGCGCTCGATGACGGCGATCTTGAGGATGTCACGTGACGGATCGCCCTTTGTCTCGCCAGTGTCGATGGCAAGATCAAGATCGCGGCGTTCGGTGATGATCTTGCCCGGAATGATGCCGATCACCGGCGTCTGGTTGCGATTCTTGCGCACCGTGAAGGTTGCGGCTTCCACCCTTGGCGCACGGACACTGTCGGTGCCCACCAGCTCGGTTGTCTTGCGGGTGGCAAACAGCTCATCCGTCACCAGGCGGCCGGCGGAGAACACCATCTGCGCATTGCAGTCCTCAAGGCTGTCGAGCACCACCAGATCGGCGCGCCAGCCGGGCGCCACCAGACCGCGGTCCTTCAACCCGAAAGCCCGGGCTGCGGAAATCGAAGCCGCGCGGTAGATCGCCAGCGGCTCGACGCCTTTCGAAATGGCGTGGCGGATCATGTAGTCGAGATGGCCATGCTCGGCGATGTCGAGCGGATTGCGGTCGTCGGTGCACAGCGCCAGAAACGGTGAATTGCGTTCGGTGATGATCGGGATCAGCGCGTCGAGATCGCGCGAGACCGAGCCTTCGCGGACCAGCACATGCATGCCTTTCGACATCTTCTCCAGCGCTTCCTCGGCGGTGGTGGATTCATGTTCGGTGCGGATGCCGGCGGCGAGGTAGCCGTTCAGCCCCAGCCCGCGCAACAAAGGCGCATGACCGTCGATATGGCCACCCTGAAAGGCTTCGAGCTTGGCCATACAGGCCGGGTCCTTGGCCAGCACGCCGGGAAAATTCATGAACTCGGCCAGGCCGATCACCTGCGGGTGGTCGCGGAACGGCAGCAGGTCCCCGATATCAAGCCGGGCGCCTGCTGTCTCGAGATGGGTCGCGGGTACGCAGCTCGACAGCTGCACCCGGATATCCATGATGGTTTGTTCTGCGCAGTCGAGAAAATAGCGGATGCCGGTGGCGCCGATGACATTGGCGATTTCATGCGGATCGCAGATCGCCGTGGTGATGCCGCGCGGCAGCACGCAGCGGTCAAATTCATGCGGGGTGACGAGCGAGCTTTCAATGTGCAGATGGGTGTCGATGAAACCCGGCACAACGATCTTGCCGGAGATGTCGATCTCCTCGATGCCGGAATAGCTTTCCAGCGTGCCGACGATACGGTCGCCGCAAATGGCGATGTCGCCGTCGCGCAACGCACCGGTAGTCAGGTCAAACAGCCTGCCGCCCTTGAGCACAATATCGGCAGGCTTGCGGCCTGTGCCCTGGTCAATCATGTCGCCCAGTCTGTCTGTCATGGCGGACCCCTTTTTCTGCATGCCCGAATCAAAACCGGCCGGCATTGCTGCCGGCCGGTGAAGTCTAACCCAAAAAAGGTGATTACATCTTGTCCGTGATCTCGGAGGTCCAGGCGCCAGATGGTTCCTTGGTGATGATGCCCTGATCGAGCAGCGCCTTGGCTGTCCGCTCATAGGCTGCCTCGATCAGCTTGGCGTCGGGTTCGCCGATCAGCTTGGCCACTTCGCCCATCATCCGGACCTGGTGGTTCTCGTCCTGGCCGCCATTGTCCATGACGATGCCGGCTGCTTCTTCAGGATTGGCAATGGCGTATTCCCAGCCCTTCATCGAGGCGTCGACGAACTTGACCATCTTCTCGGCGAAAGCCGGATCGGCGAGATCGTCTTCCATGGCATATAGGCCGTCCTCGAGCAGGTCGTTGCCCATGGCGGAGTAGTTGAAGACGATCAGGTCGTCGGCGGTGTAGCCGGCGTCGATGAGCTGCCAGTACTCGTTGTAGGTCATGACCGAGATGCAGTCGGCCTGCTTCTGGATCAGCGGCTGCACGTCAAAGCTCTGCTTGAGCACGGTAACACCGTCATCGCCACCTTCGGTGGAGAGGCCGAGCTTGTTCATCCAGGCAAAGAACGGATATTCATTGCCGTAGAACCAGACACCCAGCGTGTGGCCCTTGAAGTCTTCTTCGGTCTGGACCGGTCCGTCAGCCGGGCAAACCAGCTGCATGCCTGCCTTCTTGTAAGGCTGGGCGATGTTGACCAGGCCGACACCCTTTTCACGGGCTGCGAGAGCGCCGCCCATCCAGTCGACGATGACATCGGCGCCACCACCGGCAATGACCTGTTCCGGGGCGATGTCCGGACCACCGGGCTTGATTTCGACGTCAAGGCCGGCTTCGTCGTAAAAGCCCTTGTCCTTGGCAACGTAGTAACCGGCGAACTGGGCCTGGGCGACCCATTTGAGTTGCAGCGTCACCTTGTCGGCAGCGCTGGCAGCACCTGCCATCAGTGTCATGGTGAGTGCCAGTGTCAGTCCAAGTGTTTTTTTCATTTTTGGTTCCTCTCTGGTTGCGGCTCGGATCTATCTATCTGCGATAGCTCGGATGCCAGAATGTGACAGCGCGCTCAAGAAGTGCAAGCGCTCCGTAAAACAAAGACCCGACGATGGCTGCCATGGCGATTTCCGCCCAGACCATGTCGAGGTTCATCCGACCCACTTCGGTCGAAATGCGAAAGCCCATGCCGACAATCGGCGTTCCGAAAAACTCGGCAACGATGGCACCGATCAGCGCCAGGGTGGAGTTGATCTTGAGGGCATTGAAGATGAAAGGCATTGCGGCCTGAAGCCGCAGCTTGATGAGCACCTGCCAATGGGTGGCGCCATAGGTGCGCATCAGGTCGCGTTCCATGTCACTTGTGGCCGCCAGACCTGCAAGCGTGTTCACCAGCATCGGGAAGAAGGTCATGACGATGACGACGGCTGCCTTGGACTGCCAGTCAAAGCCGAACCAGATCACCATGATCGGGGCGATGCCGATCATCGGCAGCGCGGAGACCATGTTGCCGATCGGCAGCAGGCCGTTGGCAAAGAAACGGAAGCGGTCTGCAAGGATCGCGACGAGGAAGCCGGTCAGCGAGCCGACCACATAGCCAAACAGCACCGCCTTGAGCACGGTCTGCTGGAAATCGGCGGCCAGGATCGAGGTCGATGTGGTGATCCTCATGCCGATGGAGGACGGTGGCGGCAGCAGCACGAAGGGGACGCCGGCGCCGCGGACGATGCATTCCCACAGGATAACCACCCAGATGCCGAACAGGGCAGGAACAATGATCGATATGGCGCTGCTCTGGCTGCCGTCACTGGACAGCACCGTGACCAGCCGCCAGCCCAGAAGCCAGGCTGCGGCAAGCGCCGCAAAATAGCCTGCTGTTGCAGTGCCGAAGCCGTCGGTGAGGCCGGAGATCAGCAAGGCTGCTGCACCAAAGCTCGACAGCGTCAGGGCGACGGTTTCCACGGCAAAGCTCAGCCGCAGCATCGACAGCAGCGCGCCTGCCGCCAGAATTGCCACCACCGTCAGTGACGTGGCCGAACTCATGCTTTCCGTGAACGGCATGGCGGTAAGGCTGTAGAGGCTTGCCGGCAGCGCCATCAGCGCCTGCCAGTTGGGACGGAACACGCTCATTGGGTTTTGGCTCCCATGCGGGTGTTGACGAACCGGCCCACAATATCGACCGCGGTGACCAGCAGGATGGCGACGATCGACCCGGCGATCAGGGCAGCGAAGATGTCGACGGTCTGGCTGTAATAGGAGCCGGCCAGCAGCTTGGAGCCGATGCCTGCGACCGCACCGGTCGGCAGTTCACCGACAATGGCGCCGATCAGGCTTGCAGCGATCGCCACCTTCATCGATGTGAAGAAGAACGGCACCGAGGCCGGGATCCGCAGTTTCCACAGCGTCTGCAGTTTGTTGGCCGAATAGGTCCGCATCAGATCCAGATGCAGCACGTCCGGCGAGCGCAGGCCCTTGACCATGCCGACGGCGACCGGGAAAAACGACAGATAGGTGGAGATCAGCGCCTTGGGCAGCAGTCCGGTGACCCCGATGGCCGACAACAGCACGATGATCATCGGTGCGATCGCCAGAATCGGAATCGTCTGCGAAGCGATGATCCAGGGCAGGAAGGAACGGTCGAGCGCCGGGATGTGAACGATGCCGATGGCGATCACCACGCCGAGCGCGGTGCCCATGGCAAATCCGAGCAGTGTCGCCGACAGCGTGATCCAGGAATGATAGACGAGACTGCGCTTGGACCAGGGTTTGACGGTGAATGTGTTCTTCCACAGGTTCGATGCAACCTGATGCGGCGCCGGCATGGTCGGCTTCGGCTGGCTCATGGTCTTCATGAAGAATTCGCTGCTGGTGCGGGTGACATCCGCGCGGCGGTCAAAATCGCGCTGGAACGGCGCGTTCATCGAATAGGCCGCGACATACCAGGCGATGAGGATCACCAGCAGGATGGAGCCGACGGGGACCAGCCGGTCCTTGATGAAACTGCTGTCGGTCATCCCTGTCTCCCTTGCGGCCAGACTATCATGCTGACCGCGACGATGCCGAGGGTAATGCCGCCGACCTGCATTGTTGACGGGCGTTCGCCGAAGATCAGCAACCCGATCAGGTTAATCAGCACCAGTTGCAGCACGGCGGACAGGGACATGGCGATGGCCAGCCCGCTTTCGCGCATCACCCGCACCATCATCAGATTGCCGGCGGTATAGAGCCCGATGGCCAGAACCAGCAGCCAGACCGACGGCCGGTCGACATAGACCCGCAGGCTGCTTGCCGCGGCCATGAAAATCACCATCACACCCGCCAGCCAGATCATCAGCGAAGCGCTCATTGTGCACCTCCGGACCAGCGCATCAGCAAAGTCGGTACGCCTTCCGGCGTGTCTTCCTTGCGGCCCTGTGGAACTTCGACAAGCTCTTCGCGCATGTAGAAGCGAAGCGCATCGGAATTGGGCTCAAAGACGGTCAAGTCGAACCCTTGCGTCCGGGCCTGTTTGGCAGCGTCGAGAAGCGCCTTGCCGAGACCCATGCCTCGCGCATGGGGGCGAAGATAGATCGCGTGAATGAACCCCGCTTCGTGATCCATCGACAGATAGCCGGCGATCCCGCCGCCATCCTCGGCCACAAACACGGTTCGCCTGTCGAGCAGATCCGGACCGAACATGACCTCGATGGCCTGATGATCGATTACCCGCGGCAGCCATGAAGTGGCGGCGTCCATATATTCGTTGATGATCGCCGCACAGGCAGGCAGATCGGCGGCGGTCGCGCGCCGGATAAGGCTTGTTGCCGGCGCTGGATGGACGGCGCTATTCATCATAGCTGTGCCCTGCTTTGAGGCCTTCACGGACCTGGTGGGCGATTTTCAGGAACTCCGGCGTTTCGCGGATGTCGAGTGGCCGGTCGGTGCCAAGTTCGCTGCAATCGATGATCTCGTGAATGCGGCCGGGCCGCGGGCTCATCACCACGATCTTGGTCGACAGAAAAACCGCTTCCGGAATCGAGTGGGTGACAAAGACCACGGTCTTTTTGGTCTTGGCCCAGAGCTTCAGCAATTGCTCGTTGAGATGGTCTCGGACAATCTCGTCGAGCGCGCCGAATGGTTCGTCCATCAGCAGCATGGCCGGCTCGACGGCCAGCGCGCGGGCAATGGAGGCGCGTTGCTGCATGCCACCGGAAAGCTGCCAGGGGAATTTCTTTTCGAAACCGGTCAGATTGACCAGCTCGAGATTGCTCTTGATCCGGCCAGCGCGCGTCGCCTTGTCGAGCCCCATGACTTCCAGCGGCAGGGAGATGTTGTCCTCGATGGTGCGCCAGGGCAGCAGGGCGGCCTGCTGGAAGACATATCCGTAAGCTCGTGCGAGACGCGCCTGTTCGGGCGTCATGCCGTTGACGGAGACGGTGCCACCGGTCGGCTTCTCGAGATCCGCGATCACCCGCAGCAAGGTGGTCTTGCCGCAGCCCGAGGGCCCGATTAACGAAACGAATTCACCCTCGGCGATGTCCAGCGTGATGTCTTTCAACGCATGAACCGGACCGTCATTGGTCTCGAAAGTGAGGTCCAGGTGCTGGGCGGAGATGACTGTCTCAGGCATGATTTGCTGCTTTTTGGTTCATTGGGGTTGCCGAGAATTCCGTTTCGTCAGCCCTTGCCAGCACCAATGCCGGTGCTGGCAAGTTGCAAGCAATCACACGCCGCTCGCCGGGATGCCGGAGCGTTCGACCTTGCGCGGCGAGCTGAGTTCCTTCCAGGTCGACAGCGCCTTGTTTGTCGGCGTCACCGGCTCGCGCTTGACGAACTCGCCATGGCCTTCCTGTGGCCTGACTTCGCCATCGTCAACAGCGACGCGGCCGCGGGTCAGCGTGTAGCGCGGCAGGCCCTTGACCTGTTTTCCTTCAAACACGTTGTAATCGATCGCCGACTGCTGGGTGCTGGCGGAAATGGTCTTGGATTTCTCCGGATCCCAGACCACCAGATCGGCATCGGCGCCGACCAGCACCGCGCCCTTTTTCGGGTAGCAGTTGAGAATCTTGGCGATGTTGGTCGAGGTGACGGCGACGAATTCGTTCATGGTCAGCCGTCCGGTGGCGACGCCATAGGTCCAGAGCATCGGCATGCGGTCTTCCAACCCGCCGGTGCCGTTGGGGATTTTTGTGAAATCGCCGACGCCGAAGCGCTTCTGCTCGGTGGAGAAGGCGCAATGGTCGGTGGCGACCACCTGCAGCGAGCCTGCCGACAGGCCGGCCCAGAGCGAATCCTGATGCATCTTGTTGCGGAAGGGCGGGCTCATCACCCGGCGGGCGGCATGGTCCCAGTCGGGGTTGGCATATTCGCTCTCGTCCAGCGTCAGGTGCTGGATCAGCGGTTCGCCCCAGACCCGCATGCCCTTCTGGCGGGCGCGGCGGATGGCCTCGTGGCTCTGCTCGCAGGAAGTATGCACCACGTAGAGTGGCGTGCCGGCCATGTCGGCGATCATGATGGCGCGGTTGGTGGCTTCGCCCTCGACTTCCGGCGGACGGGAATAGGCGTGCGCCTCGGGGCCGTTATTGCCCTCGGCCATGAGCTTCTGCTGAAGCTGGGCCACCACATCGCCGTTTTCGGCGTGGACCATGGCGATGCCGCCCAATTCGCCGACGCGGCTGAACGAGGAATACATCTCGTCATCATCGACCATCAGCGCGCCCTTGTAGGCCATGAAGTGCTTGAAGGTGGTGATGCCCTTGTCCTTGACCACGGTTTCCATCTCGTTGAACACCTGCTCGCCCCACCAGGTGATCGCCATGTGGAAGGAGTAATCGCAATGGGCGCGGGTCGACTTGTTGTCCCACATCTGGATCGCTTCAAGCAGCGACTGGCCGGGCGCGGGCAGGGCGAAATCGATCACCATGGTGGTGCCGCCTGACAGGGCGGCGCGGGTGCCGCTTTCGAAATCATCGGTCGAATAGGTGCCCATGAACGGCATTTCGAGATGAGTGTGCGGATCGATGCCGCCGGGCATGACATAGCAGCCGGTGGCATCAAGCGATTTTTCGCCGACCAGGTTGGGGCCGATGGCGGTGATGACGCCGCCCTCGATCAGCACGTCCGCCTTGTAGGTCAGATCGGCGGTGACAATGGTTCCGTTCTTGATGACGGTGGTGCTCATGATGCACGTCCTCTCGCTGTTCCAAATATTGTCTTGATCAGCCGTCTTGGTGCGGCCTTCTCAAATTCATAGGTCTCTAGTCGGCATAACCCGGATTTTCCCGGTCGAGCACCTTCTTCATTTCCTCGAAATGCGAGAACTCGGCGTCCTTGTAGACCTCCCATTCCTGCGCAACTGACTCGGCCAGCTCGTCATTCATGACGTTGAGGTCCTGGCCGGTCGAATAGGCCAGTACCATGGTGCGCGCGGCGCGCTCGAGATGATACAGGGCGTCAAAGGCCTCGGCGACGGTCGGGGCAACGGTGGTAACGCCGTGATTGGCCATCATGATGCAGGAGTGATTGCCGATGGTGCCGGCGATGCGCTCGCCTTCTGCTTCTTCGGATGCGATGCCGCCAAATTCCATGTCCATTGCCAGCCGGTTGAAAAACCGTGCGGTGACCTGGTCAATCGGCTTGATCGAGGGATCTTTCAAACCCGCAAGCGCGGTCGCATGGGGCGGATGCAGATGCAGCGCGACACGGGCATGCGGCACATTCTTGTGAATGGCGGAATGGATCGACCAGGCCGATGGATCAGGTGCGTCCGGCCGGTTCATTGTGTCGGGATCATCCGCATCAACCAGCAGCAGTTCACTGGCTTTGGCGCGAGAGAAGTGCTTCCAGCGCGGATTGACGAGGAATTTCTTGCCATCGGCCGATACAGCGGCGGAGAAATGATTGGCGACGCCCTCGTGCCAGTCATAATAGGCGGCGAGCCGGAGGGCGGCTGCAAGGTCTATGCGAAGCTGGCTTTCATCGCTGGCCTCAAGAGGCACGACTTTGGCTGATGTGTTCATGTCTTTACCTCTGTCTGCGGTTGAACCGGCCCCCTCCCCCTGGAGGGGAGGGGTCAGGGGTGGGGGGCGCGTCAATCATATCATCAGCCCCAAGTCATGCAGAATTTTCTCGATGCAGGCATCAAAGGAATCCGCAAGTTCCCCGGTGTTGAAGCGTATGACGCGATAACCGGCTTGAGCCAGCCAGGTGTCTCGTTTTCTGTCTCGAGCTATTCCCTGTGGGCTGAAGTGGTGTTCTCCATCAATTTCTATGATCAGCTTGGCGGAGTGGATAGCGAAATCCGCTACATATGGGCCTATTGGTGTCTGCCGGCGAACGTGAATTCCATAGAGTTTTTTGAATTCTCTGAGATCGCGCCAGAGTCGTTTTTCCCCTTCGGTCATACTATGGCGAAGCTGGCGCGCCCGTGCTAGGGCCCTCGGTGAATTCAAACTTGGCGACACAATGAGCCCCCCACCCTCAATCCCTCCCCTCAAGGGGGAGGGAGGTTTGCTCAGTGCAATATGCACCATCACTCCACCACCCCGGCTGTTTCGACAACGGCGTGCATGAGGACATCGCAACCCGCACCGGCCCACTCCTTGGAGATGTCCTCGGCCTCGTTGTGCGAGAGGCCGTCGACGCAGGGGCACATGACCATGGCGGTCGGTGCGATGCGGTTGATCCAGCAGGCATCGTGACCGGCGCCGGAGATGATGTCCATATGCGAATAGCCAAGCCGCTCGGCAGCGTCGCGGACTGCCTTGACGCAGGCGTGGTCGAATTCCGGCGGGTCGAACTGGCCGACGATCTCGGCTTCGAAGCTGACGCCGAGTGCATCGCAAAGCTTGGGCGCCTCGGCCATCAGCCGCTCGGCCATGCCATTGAGCGTGTCGAGTTCGTGGCTGCGGAAATCGATGGTAAAGACCACCTTGCCGGGAATGATGTTGCGCGAGTTCGGATAAACGTCGATGTGGCCGATGGCGCCTACAGCATTGGGGGCATTGTCCATGGCGATCTGATGCACCAGTTCGGTGATCTGGGCCAGGCCGCGTCCGGCGTTCTTGCGCATCGGCATCGGGGTCGAGCCGGTGTGGCTTTCCTTGCCCGTGACGGTGCACTGGATCCAGCGAAGGCCCTGGCCGTGGGTGACGACGCCGATGTCCTTGCCCTGGGCCTCGAGGATCGGGCCCTGCTCGATATGCAGCTCAAACAGCGCATGCATCTGCCTCGCGCCGACTTCCTCGTCACCCTTCCAGCCGATGCGCTCGAGTTCGTCGCCAAAGCGCTTGCCCTTGGCGTCGACGCGGTCATAGGCCCAGTCCTGCTCATGCACGCCGGCGAACACGCCTGAAGCCAGCATCGCCGGGGCAAAGCGGGTGCCTTCCTCGTTGGTCCAGTTGACCACGACGATCGGGTGTTTTGTCTTGATGTCGAGATCGTTGAGCGTGCGCACCAGCTCGAGCCCTGCCAACACACCGAGCACGCCGTCATATTTGCCGCCGGTGGGCTGGGTGTCGAGGTGAGAGCCGACATAGACCGGCAGGGCATCAGGATCTGTGCCGGGTCTTGTCATGAACATGTTGCCCATGGTGTCGACGCCCATAGTCATACCGGCATCCTCGCACCATTTGCGGAACAGGTGCCGGCCTTCGCCGTCTTCGTCGGTCAGCGTCTGGCGGTTGTTGCCGCCGGCGATGCCGGGCCCGATCTTGGCCATGTCCATGAGCGAATCCCAAAGCCGGTCGGCGTTGATGCGAAGATTTGCTGCGGGTGCGGACATGGTCGTCTCCTATTTCAGTTCGACTTCGACAAAGCTCATCATCTTTGTCCCGGCGTTTATGACATTGTGCTCGACCCCGAGCGGGCGGCGATAGGCGTCACCGGCTGCCATGCTCACGGTGCGCGACGTGCCGCCGGGTTCTTCGAGCAGCATTTCGCAATCCGTGACCAGTGTGATCACATAATCATGGCCGTGAACATGCCATCCGGTTTCAGCCCCGGGCGCAAAGTCAAAGCGGGTCACGCGGACGCGCTCATCATCGACCAGGAGAGTTGCGGTGGCAGGTTCACGTTGCATGGCTCAGCTCGGGAAGGTGAATACAGCGCCGGACTTGATGCCGTTGGGCCAGCGCGAGGTGATGGTTTTCAGACGGGTGTAGAAGCGCACGCCTTCCGGGCCGTAGATCGAGTGATCGCCGAACAGCGAGCGCTTCCAGCCACCGAAGGAATGGTAGGCCACCGGCACCGGGATCGGCACGTTGATGCCGACCATGCCGACCTCGATGGAATCGGAGAAGGCGCGGGCGGCGTCACCGTCGCGGGTGAAGATCGCGGTGCCGTTGCCATATTCATGATCGTTGATCATCTTGACCGCATCATCAAAGGTGCCGGCACGGACGACCGAGAGCACCGGGCCAAAAATCTCTTCCTTGTAGATGGTCATGTCGGTGGTCACGCGGTCAAACAGCGTGCCCCCGACAAAGTAGCCGTCCTCGTAGCCCTGCAGCGAGAAGCCGCGGCCATCGACAACCAGCTCTGCACCTTCGCTGACGCCCTGGTCAATGTAGCCGAGCACCTTTTCCTGATGCATCTTGGTCACGACCGGGCCCATTTCGGCGGTCTCATCGGTGGCCGGACCGATCTTGAGCGCTTCGACGCGGGGCTTGAGCTTGGCGACAAGCGCATCGGCAGTCTTCTCGCCCACCGGCACGGCAACCGAGATCGCCATGCAGCGTTCGCCGGCGGATCCGTAACCCGCGCCCATCAGCGCATCGGCGACCTGATCCATATCGGCATCGGGCATGACAACCATGTGGTTCTTGGCGCCGCCAAGCGCCTGGACGCGTTTGCCGTTGGCGGTGCCGCGCGAGTAGACATATTCGGCAATCGGGGTTGAGCCGACGAAGCTGATGGCCTTGACGTCCGGGTGATCAAGCAGTGTGTCGACGGCCAGCTTGTCGCCATGCACGACGTTGAGAACGCCTTCGGGAAATCCCGCTTCCTGGAACAGTTTCCAGGCCAGCATCGGTGCTGATGGATCACGCTCGGAAGGCTTGAGCACGAAGGTGTTGCCGCAGGCAATAGCGATCGGATACATCCACATCGGCACCATGGCCGGGAAGTTGAACGGGGTGATGCCGGCAACGACGCCGAGCGGCTGGCGGTCGGCGATGGAATCAACGCCGGGACCGACATTGCGGGAAAAATCGCCCTTGAGCAGGTTGGGGATGCCGCAGGCAAATTCCACCACCTCGATGCCGCGGGTGACTTCGCCCAGCGCATCGTCATGGGTCTTGCCGTGCTCGCGCGAGATCTCGCGGGCGATGTCGGCAGCGTGACGGTCGAGCAGTTCCTTGAACTTGAACATGAAGCGGGCGCGCTTGAGCGGTGGCATGGCGCCCCAGGCCGGCTGTGCGGCCTTGGCGCTGGCAACGGCTGCGTTGATTTCCTCAACTGTCGACAGTGGCAGCTCGGCGATCTGCTCGCCGGTTGCCGGATTGAACACCGGCGAGCGGCGGTCCGAGGTGGAAATTGTCAGCTTGCCGCCAATGGCGTTTTCAATGATCTGCATGGTTACGCGACCCCTTCGAGGACTTTACGCAGTTTTTCGAACAATTCGTCAATCTGATCCCTGGAGATGATCAGGGGTGGCGAAAGCGCAATGATGTCGCCTGTGGTGCGGATCAGCAAGCCATCATCATAGGCTTTCAGGAAGGCGGAGAAGGCACGCTTGGTCGGCTCGCCGGCAATCGGGTCGAGCTCGATGGCGCCGATCAGGCCGGTGTTGCGGATGTCGATGACGTGCGGGCAATCCTTCAGCGCGTGCAGCTGTTCTTCCCAGTAGGGCGCGATCTCGGCGGCGCGGGTGAGCAGGCCTTCTTCCTTGTAGGTGTCGAGCGTGGCCAGTGCCGCGGCCGAGGCGATCGGATTGCCGGAATAGGTGTAGCCGTGGAAGAACTCGATCATGTGCTCCGGGCCCTGCATGAAAGCGTCATGGATCTCCGACGTGACAAAGACCGCACCCATCGGGATGACGCCGTTTGTCAGGCCCTTGGCGGAGGTGATCATGTCCGGCATGACATCGTAATGCTGGGCGGCGAAAGGCGAGCCAAGCCGACCAAAGCCGGTGATGACCTCGTCGAAGATCAGCAGGATGCCGTGCTTTGTGCAGATCTCGCGCAGTTTTTTCAGATAGCCTTTCGGCGGGATCAGCACGCCGGTTGAGCCGGCAACCGGTTCGACGATGACAGCGGCGATGGTCGATGCATCATGCAGGGTGACAATGCGCTCAAGTTCGCTGGCCAGATCGCCGCCATGCTCGGGCTGGCCCCTGGTGAAGGCGTTCTGGGCGGGCAGATGCGTGTGCGGCATATGATCGACGCCGGTCAGCAATGTGCCGAACATCTTGCGGTTGGAGACAATGCCGCCGACAGAAATGCCGCCGAAATTGACGCCGTGATAGCCGCGCTCGCGGCCGATCAGCCGGGTGCGGGATCCGTTGCCCTTCACACGCTGATAGGCCAGCGCCACTTTAAGTGCAGTTTCGACCGACTCCGAACCGGAATTGGTGAACAGCACATGGTTCATGCCGTCGGGCGCTATGTCGACCAGACGGTTGGCCAATTCAAAGGCTTTCGGATGGCCCATCTGGAAAGCCGGGGCATAGTCCAGTTCACCTGCCTGCTGGGCGATCGCCTCGGTGATCTTCGGGCGGCAATGGCCGGCGTTGACGCACCAGAGGCCTGCAGTGCCGTCAAGGATCTGGCGGCCGTCGGAGGTGGTGAAATGCATGTCCTTGGCAGCCACCAGCATGCGCGGGTCCTGCTTGAACTGGCGGTTTGCGGTGAACGGCATCCAGAACGCGCGCAGGTCGTTAGGGGATGTGTTGAGCCGGTTTGACATGGCTTGGCGCGCCTCCTGACGCAATGTGTTCCCGGTCATTGGTCAATAGCCATTTCAATGGCTTTTTATCCGCATTCGAGTTCACTGACGAAAATATTGACTGTTTGATAAAACTCTAGCAGGGTCAATCATCGGGTCAAGGCAAATTCGGTGGTGTCCGCAAGAGCTTTGCCGGAGCAGTTTTTACGCTGGTCAATGGTGACATGGAGCGCGCAACTTGAAGGCAAGAGCCACGGAAACCCAGCGCAAGACGCGCATTCAGATGGAAAACGAGGAGCGCATCCTCGATGCGGCGCTTGAAGAGTTTTCCGCCCACGGATTTCGCGGCGCAACGATTGACCGGATTGCCGACCATGCGGGCATGTCCAAACCCAATCTGCTTTATTATTTCCGGCGCAAGCAGGACATGTATGAGGCCTTGATCGCGCGTCTGCTCGATACCTGGCTTGAACCGTTGCGGGAGCTCAATGCGACCGGCGATCCTTTGCCCGAGCTGCAGTCCTACATTCGCCGCAAGCTGGAAATGGCGCGTGATTTTCCGCGCGAGAGCAGGCTGTTCGCCAACGAGATCCTGCAGGGCGCACCCCGTATCAAACGGCTGCTCGAAACCGAGCTGAAACCGCTGGTCGATGAGAAGGTGGAGGTGTTGCAGGGCTGGATGACGGACGGGCGGATCAACACGGTGGATGCCCGCCACCTGATATTCTCGATCTGGTCAACGACGCAGCATTACGCCGATTTTGATACCCAGGTGCGCGTGATCCTCGGGCCGGACAGGGGATCGGAAGGCCGTTTCGAGGACGCTGCGCGGTATCTCGAAACGCTGTTTCTCGACGGCTTGCGGCCTCAGAACAGGGCCGGCGACACGCCCCGTTTTCGGACCCTCTGAGTTGGCTGCTGTCAGGTGATCAGGCCGACGGCACGGCGGCCTTCCTCGGTCTTCAGCGAAAAGTCGTCTCCGTCATAGGCCCGGCCGGCATCCGTGCTCAGCCATGCGATGGCCTTGCCGACCCATTCGGGCGAAATGTGCTGCGACCAGTCGAGCTGGCTGACCGGATTGACGCCGGAATCCTTGATCGACCGCTGCATGTCGGTAGCCACCGTTCCGGGGGAGAGGCCGACAACCCGGACATTGTCGGAGGCTAATTCCTTGTGGGCGCAGCGTGTCAGCGACAAAACCGCCGCCTTGGTTGCGCAATAATGGCTCCAACCTTCCAGCGCGCCCGTCGCCGCGCCTGAGGAAATGTTGATGATCACACCGCCGCCCTGCTGTTTCATGACAGGGATTGCGGCGCGCAGCCCGTGATAGACCCCCTTGAAATTGACATCGACCACCATATCCCAGGCATCGGGATCGGAGTCTTCGATGCGGGCGATCGGGTCAATCAAACCGGCATTGTTGACCAGGATGTCGAGGCTGCCGAAGTGGGAGACAGCCTTGCTGACGGCGCTGTCGACATCGGCGTAGCGGGCCACATCGCAGGCCACCGCCAGCGCCCTGTCGCCGATTTCGGCGGCAATCCGTTCGCAGTCGGAGGTGGAGCGTGCGGCCAGAACCACATTGGCGCCGCAGTCTGCCATGATGCGGGCTGCGGCTTCGCCGATGCCGCGGCTGGCGCCGGTGATCAGGGCTGTCTTGCCGGTCAGGTCAATGCTCATTGGGGGCTCCGTAATGCTGGTGATTTGGTGCCATCGATACCGCAGGCGGTGGCAATGGCCAAGTGCAGGTCTCGCAATCAGTTTCGCAGTCGCGCCGATCGGCATGTTGGCAGGACGGGCCTCTCGCAAATGAACCAATCAAGAAATCTTGATATAATTCTGGCGTTGACGAAGCACTTGCGATAAGCCGGGCCCGAACGGACATTCAGCAGAGGAAGCGGCCATGAGCATTGTCATTCACCACAATCCCGGTTGCGGTACATCCCGCAACGTTCTCGAGATCATCCGGGCCTTCGCGGAAGAGCCGGTGGTGATCGAGTACCTGCAAACCGGCTGGACGAGGGAACAATTGCAGGGATTGTTCGCCGCGGCAGGAATGACGCCGCGCGAAGCGCTGCGGGTGTCGAAATCACCTGCGGAGGAACTTGGTCTGACCGATCCTGCCGTCAGCGACGACACCATTCTGGACGCGATGCTGGAGCATCCGGTGCTGGTCAACCGGCCGATTGTCTGCACGCCGAAAGGCGTGGCGCTGTGCCGTCCCTCGGAAGCGGTGTTTGCGCTTCTCGACGTTGTTCCCAGCGCCACCTACACCAAGGAAGACGGAGAAGTGATCACTGCGCCATGACCAATGACATGCCCAATCTTGATCGCGACAACCTGCATCTGCCCGACACCGAGCTGTTGGGGCTAACCGGTGAGCCGGATCACGCGCCCCGGATACTGATGCTGTGTGGTTCCCTGCGCACCCGGTCTTACTCGCGGTTCCTCAGTCAGGAAGCGAAGCGCGTGCTTGAAGCGCTCGGCGCCGAGGTGCGGCTGTATGATCCGAGCGGTTTGCCACTGGTCTCCGACGATGCCGAAAGCCATCCCAAGGTGACTGAATTGCGCGAGCTGTCGCTTTGGTCGGAAGCCCAGGTCTGGTGCTCGCCGGAGCGGCATGGCGCCATGACCGGCGTGATGAAGACGCAGATCGACTGGCTGCCGCTGGCGCCTATTGGCGGCGTGCGGCCCACCCAGGGGCGCACGCTGGCGCTGATGCAGGTCAGTGGCGGATCGCAGAGCTTCAATACGCTCAATCAGATGCGGGTGCTGGGACGCTGGATGCGGATGATCACCATTCCGAACCAGTCATCGGTTCCCAAGGCTTTTGCCGAGTTCGACGAAGAGGGCCGGATGAAACCGTCTGCCTATTACAACCGCATGGTGGATGTAATGGAGGAGCTGATGAAGTTCACACTCCTGACCAGAGGCCGGGCGGGCTATCTTGTCGATCGTTATTCTGAACGGGTGGAAAGCGCCGAAGCGCTTTCCTTGCGGGTGAACCAGCGCTCGATCTGACGACGCGCAGTGGACGGATGGTTTCAGACGGCGCCGGTGTATTCGCCGCGGGCCGGATAGTCGTTCTTGATGGCAAAATCCAGCGCACCGACGAGTTCCGAAAAATGCGGGCGCACGAAGGGCATGGTCTGGACCGAGCCGTAATAGAGCGTCTGTTCCGGTGTCACCATGAACAGGCCTGGTTCGGAGAACAGTGCCGGCTCCTCGATTCCGATCGAGGTCTTGCCACGCGACGTGGATATATAGAGCCCCCATTCGCGCGCCTTGGCCAGCGGCAGGTCGTAGCCGAAGCGCAGGCTGTCGGCGCCGATCTTGTCGGCCATCTGGCGGGTCCGCTCTTCGCCGTCCGAGCTGATCGCGATCGTGGCGACGCCGCGTTCGGCAAAGTCGGCAACGCGTTTCTGGAACTCGGTCAGGTAGGCGGCGCAGATCGGGCAGTGAAGGCCGCGATAGAAGCAGATGATGGTGCCACGTTCCGAGGCGTCCGTGCTGAGATCGAAGTCGCCGTGATCAAGGGTCGGCACTTTGAGGTCCGGTGTTTTCTGGCGGGGCAGGAGCATGGAAAGAGCCTTTCAGTGTGGGGTTGTGCAAACACAATATCGGAAATAAAATCTGAAAAAACCGATTTAACTGATGAAAACACCGATATGAGCAAAATCGACAGGCTGGCAACGCTGATGGAGCGGTTCACATTGCAGGTGACGCCTGCAACGCTGGATGCGGCCACAATGGTGGTGACGGCGGGTGAGAGTGGGACATCCGGTCATGTCTGGTTCGGTCATGCGGGCGTCGGCAGTGATTTTGCCGCTGCAACCGTGTTGTTTGCAGCGAAAGTCGACTGGGGCGGCGCGTCAAATCCGCTGCTGGCAGCGTTGCCGGAGACGCTCTGTTTTGACCTGTCCTGCGATCCCGAAGCGGCAAGCCTGGTCAATCTGATGCATTCAGAACTCGAGGCGGCGCGATGCGGATCAGCTTCCGTCGTCAATCGGCTTGGCGAAGTGATGGTGGTGCGATTGCTCCGCGCCCAGATCGAGGCGGGCTCAACCGAAGCGGGGCTGCTTTCGGGGCTTTCGGATTCGCGGCTGAGCCGGGCCATCGTGGCGATGCATGGCAATCCGGGCCGCAACTGGCGCAATGATGATCTTGCCGAGGTCGCCGGCCTGTCCCTGAGCCGGTTTGCGGAAACCTTCGCCAGTGTGGTCGGTGAGACCCCGGCTGCCTATCTGCGCCGCTGGCGGCTTCTGGTGGCACGGCAGGACCTCCAGAAGGGAGACCGCGTCGAGGCCGTGGCGCGACGCTACGGCTATCAGTCGGCGGAAGGATTCACCCGGGCGTTTCGGCAGCATTACGGACAGAATCCGCTTTCCATGCGTGGCGCACGGCCGGTCCAAGCAGGCCCGCAGACTGCACCGGCCTAACGCTGCCGAGCAGCCCAGTTCTCACCAATGTCGTTTGCCAGCTCGGAAATCGGGGCCTGGCTCCAACCGTTTTGGTCACCTTTGATGTAGCCGACGAAGGCAAGGGTCCCGTTCTTGCGGATTGCGGAAACAGCCACGCTGTCGGGAATGATCGTTCTGATCCCGTAGATCTCCATGATCGGCAGATCGAGTTGCGGCATCACGCGGTGAATAAGCTCGGTGCAGAACGTGCAGTCGGGGGAATCCACGTCAAACAGGAAGTCGAACTTCATGCCAATCGCACTGAAGTAGTCGAGAACAGCCCGGCGCCGCTGTGGCAGGCTGCCAAAGCGCGGGCGCAGGATTGCCACGGCATCAGTGTTGAGCACGACCGAGGCCTTCGACAGATGCACGCCTTCTGCGTCGGCCTCAATGAAAACCTGACCATTGCGAATGCGGGCGCTGTGTGGCTGGACTTTCGGTGACGACCAAACCCCAAGGCGCTGAAGCTCCTGCTGTGTTCCGAGATAGACCGCGGCATGACCGAACAGGCCCGGTATCATCTGGCCTGATCGCTTGCCCTTGGAACTGACCAGCACGATGTCGAGAGGCTGAAGCACATCGAGAATGGCTTCCTGTGCAGCCTGCTTTGATTTGAGGTAGCCGCTGCGCCAGGCGACGTGGCTCAGCACTGTGCCCAGTGGAGGAGCAACAGTGCGCGCCATATCCACAAACCAGGACGGATAATCCTCCATGTTTGTGCAGCAGGCATGAAGGCTTGCCTTTGCGGGCTTTAGATCCGCTGTCCCGGTGTTGAGCTGAACGCATCCCTGGGCAACTGCTGCGAGACACAGGAGAAGGACGAGACACAGCCGGTGGGCAGCAGGCAATGAAACGGAAGAACTCATAAACATGACCAATGATCAGAGGATTTCGGTCATATCCGAACGCCAGACCGGTGAAGGAGGCTCCTGAATGACATGATATTGAGTTGCGGCCAATGCCCATTGCTCAAGTGTTGCATGGGCGTTGGTGCTGCAGACGATTGTTCCCGCCGCAACCCCTATTGCGTCAGCGGAGCCGCCCGGTAGCGGAAGTCTTGCATGTCTTCCTCAATACGGCGCAATTCGGCTTGCTGGCGGCCGATGTCACGCTCCATGTCGCGAATGTCGCGATGGTTGTTATCAATCCTACGCTCCACCGTACGCCGGTCATTGGTGCCGGCGGCCAGCAGCTTTTCATCATTACGGATGGATTGTTCGAGGCTTCGGATGCGGGATTCCAGTGAGTTTATCTCCCGTTTCTTGCCATGATATACCCGTCCGAGATCGTAGCCCTCACGGAAGCCCGCTTCGAGATTGGCGGGGCAGACATTGCCATAGGACTTGCCCTGGCTGCCGACGCTCAAACCATTGAGCGGTGTGCAATAGCGCGGCAGACCCTGCTGGTAGCCCTGATACCAGACGGTCTGGTTGGCGGCGATACCGGCCTTGGCGCAGGCCTTGACGTGGCGCGCGAAGCGGTCCTGGGGATTGTAGCCTGCTGCGCCGTCCTGTTCACCGATGACGCGCCAGTCGGCGACTGCGCATTCTTCCTTCGACATGGATTGGCACGATGCAAGAACAAGGCAGGCAAAAAGAACCAGCGCTGAATAGAATTTCATGATTATCCCCCAGGCTACAATCAGACACTACTGCTTGATAGCAACCTGTGGTGAGCTGGACAAGCAACCATGAGGTCATTCCGGGGGGGAGGTTGATTGCTGATCACAACAGGCGGTGGAACCGGCGTCACTTGCGGGACCAAAAAAACCGGCCGTCTGAAACGGCCGGTTTGTCCCGATATCATTAGCAGAACTGGAGGACTATTCTGCCGCTTGCTTGGACATCGGGTTGTTCGGATGTGTCGTCCAGTTGGCATAGTCATGATCGATTGGACGGCCGGTGCGCGGGTCAGAGCCTTCCGTCATTTCCACCATGGTGATGCAGTCATCGACAGGGCAGACATTGACGCACAGATTGCAACCGACACATTCGTCGTCCATCACCTCGAAATGGCGGGCTCCATCGACCATTGAGGTAATCGCCTGGTGTGACGTGTCCTCGCAGGCGATGTGGCAGCGGCCGCACTTGATGCACAGATCCTGATCGATCTTGGCCTTGGTGATGTAGTTGAGGTTGAGATACTGCCAGTCGGTGACATTTGGCACCGCGCGGCCCTGGAAATCGGCGATGGTGGCGTAGCCCTTTTCGTCCATCCAGTCGGACAGGCCTTGCGCCATTTCCTCGACGATCTTGAAGCCATAGGTCATGGCAGCCGTGCAGACCTGAACCGTGCCGCAACCAAGCGCAATGTATTCCGCGGCGTCGCGCCAGGTCTGAATGCCGCCGATGCCCGAGATCGGCAGGCCGCGTGTCTCCGCATCGCGGGCGATCTCGGCAACCATGTTGAGCGCAATCGGCTTGACCGCCGGGCCGCAATAGCCGCCATGCGAGCCCTTGCCGTCAATCGTCGGAACGGGTGCGAAATTGTCGAGATCGACAGAAACAATCGACGAGATGGTGTTGATCAGCGACACCGCATCCGCGCCACCGGCCTTAGCCGCGCGCGCCGGATAACGGATGTCGGTGATGTTGGGCGTCAGCTTCACGATGACCGGCATCTTGGAATATTGCTTGCACCATTCGGCGACCATCTGAATATATTCGGGCACCTGGCCGACAGCCGCGCCCATGCCGCGCTCGCTCATGCCGTGCGGGCAGCCGAAATTGAGCTCGATTCCGTCAGCACCGGTGTCCTCGACGCGCGGCAGGATCGCCTTCCAGCTTTGCTCCTCGCAGGGCACCATGATCGAGACAATCATCGCCCGGTCGGGCCAGCGTTTCTTGACTTCAGCGATCTCGCGGAGATTGATCTCAAGATCGCGGTCGGTGATCAGCTCGATATTGTTGAGACCCAGAAGCCTGCGGTCGGGACCCCAGATGGCGCCATAGCGCGGGCCGTTGACGTTGACGACCGGAGGTCCGGCTTCGCCCAAAGTCTTCCAGACAACGCCGCCCCAGCCGGCCTCAAAGGCGCGCTCGACATTGTAGGCCTTGTCCGTCGGCGGAGCCGAGGCGAGCCAGAACGGATTGGGTGATTTGATACCGAGAAAATTGGTGGAAAGGTCAGCCATGAATCTTATCCTTCCTCAAGCCATCAGGGCTTTGTGAATGCTTTCAGCAGCGACCTTGCCGTCCTCGACGGAGGCCACGGTCAGGTCTTCGCCACCGGCAACGCAGTCGCCGCCCGCCCAGATTTTCTTGTGCGAGGTACGGCGATGCTCATCGACGCGGATCCGGCCTTTTTCCAGCTCGATCGAAGCGCCGGCGAGCGGCGCGGCGTCCGGGGTCTGGCCAATGGCCTTGAAAACCTGGTCGGCTTGAATGGTAACCATCTCTCCGGTCCCTGCAAGCTTGCCGGAAGCGTCGAGTTCGGTCTTTTCCATGGTGATGGATTTGACCGCCCCGTCCGAAACTTCGAGGCGCGCCGGCATCATCCAGTGGCGGATGGTGACGCCGTGGGTCTGGGCCAGCTCCTGCTCATAGAGCGAGGCGTTCATGTGCTCCTGACCACGGCGATAGGCGACGGTCACTTCTTCAGCGCCGAGCAGTTTGGATTGCATCGCCGCATCAATCGCAGTCATGCCGCCGCCGATGACGACGACACGGCGTCCGATTTCGAGCTGGGAGAGATCGTCAGCCTGGCGCAGCACGGCAATGAAATCGACCGCGTCGATGATGCCGGCGGCGTCCTCATTGTCGAGACCCAGTGCATTGACGCCGGGAAGACCGACGCCGAGGAAAACCGCATCGAAGTCAGCGGACAGCTGGTCGAGGGTGATGTCGCGGCCGAGCGCCTTGCCGTTTTCGATGGTGATGCCGCCGATCTGCAGGATGAAATCGACTTCATCCTGGGCAAAATCATTGGTCGTCTTGTAGGACGCGATGCCATATTCGTTGAGGCCGCCGGCTTTTTCGCGCGCTTCGTAAACGGTCACGTCGTGGCCGTGGGTGGCGAGGCGATGGGCGCATGACAGTCCGGCAGGGCCGGCGCCGATGACCGCAATTTTCTTGCCGGTCGGCGCGGCGCGGGTGAATGGATGCGGTTGCTCGCGTTCCATGAAGGTGTCGGTGGCGTAGCGCTGCAGCAGTCCGATCTTGACCGGCTTGCCTTCCGCCGTTTCGCGCACGCAGACTTCTTCACACAGGGTCTCGGTCGGGCATACCCGGGCGCACATGCCGCCCATGATGTTTTCTTCAAATATGGTCTTGGCGGAGCCCACGGGATTGGCTGCCTGGATCTTGCGGATGAACATCGGAATGTCGATCGATGTCGGGCAGGCCGTCATGCAGGGCGCGTCATAGCAAAAATAGCAGCGGTCCGCCTCGACAAGCGCTTCATGCGGCGTCAGCGGCGGATGGATGTCGGAAAAATTGTCGATGTAGTCAGCGCTGGAAAGGCGGTTCGCCTTCACATCGTTTGTCTCGGACGCAGTCATCAGGACCCCTCTCGTTTGCGAGAACCTTGTCTTGCGGTCTTTTTAAGGGGCAACTCCTCAGCGCCCCTTTCGCCGCGATTTTGGAAGAATGGAGCGGTTTTATCAAAAGGTCAAATTTTTTATCAAATGATCAAAAATTGACTTTTTGCCTCAACATTGCGCTTCCGCCAAAGCCCGGTAAATATGCAGCCAACCAAGGAGCTTGCCGTGACAGATTACCCGATTGCCGATTACGATGATGCATATGCCAATGGCGCTTACATAGAGGGAGCGTCCGATTATCCTCCGCGCTGGGCTGCCAGGGCGCAGGCGTTCCGCGAGGCGTTGAGCAAGGCGGGGAGGGTGCGCCTGGATCTCGAATACGGGACCGCACAGAGCAACCGTCTTGATCTTTTCATGCCAGAGGGTGAGCCCCGGGGCCTGGCGGTGTTTGTTCACGGCGGGTACTGGAAGGCATTCGACAAATCCTTCTGGTCGCATCTGGCGGCAGGGCCGCTGGCGCACGGATTCGCGGTGGCGATGCCGGGTTACACGCTCTGCCCTGAAAACCGGATCGCGGGGATTGGCCGCGAAGTCGCGGCGGCAGTCAGCCTGGCGGCAGGCGAGGTCGCCGGCCCGATCCGGCTGACAGGGCATTCCGCCGGCGGGCAGCTCGTTACACGGCTTGTCAGTGGCGCACCGCTGTTGTCCGATGAGGTGCTGGGCCGTGTTGCCGGAGTCACCTCGATTTCCGGTGTCCATGACCTCAGGCCGGTGCAGCGCACCGAGATGAACGAGATTCTCAACATCGATGCAGCGGAAGCCCAGGCGGAAAGCCCGGTGCTTCTGGCGCCGCTGGCACCGGTTGCGGTCAACGCCTGGGTCGGGGCAGATGAACGGCCGGAGTTCGTCCGCCAGAACCGGGCGCTTTACGAGGTCTGGCGCGGCTTTGCGACGCCGATGCGGCTGCATGAAGAGCCGGGCAAGCACCATTTCAATGTCATTGACGGGCTGGCTGATGCCGATCACCCGCTGTGTCGCGCATTCCTCGGGCTATAGGGCTGGATCCAATGAAGGCGGTTGGTCGCGTCAGACGGCGGGATTAAACCTTTTTTCACGGCGCAACCCTAGTCTGGCTGCATCAACATATGCCTTGCGCTCAACAGGGCCGTCGTCCGTCCCGATCACGCAATCCGGAAACAGCCATGACGCACTCCAGGGCCATGACAGGTCTCCTTGCCTTGCTGGCAGCCCATGCCATGCCAGTGACCGCAGCAGCAGACGAGATGCTGCCTGACCCGGCTTTCGCGCAATCGGCGATCGCCGGAGAATGGTGGGCCACGCAAAATGTCGAGCTCGAGTACCAGGCCGGCGCGCTTTGTGGCCTTGTGGCTGGCGGGACCGCGAACCCATGGGATGCGATCCTCGGCCTCAATGGCCTGAGCTTGCGAAAAGGCGAGCACTACCGGTTGTCGGTTACGGCGTCGGGGGATCCCGGTGGACCGATGCGGGCGCTGGCGCAGCAGGGCGAGGACCCGTGGACGCCAGAAGGCGAGATTGTTCGACGCCTGAGCCCGGACAAGCAAACCGTGAGCGAGGATTTCACGGCCGGGGAATCCCACGATCCGGCGCAACTGACCTTCCAGCTTGGCGGTGCGGATGAGAGCTGGCGGTTTTGTCTGCATGCGGCGTCCCTGCAGTCAGGCCAGGAACCGGCAATTGCGCCCACATCGGCGATCCGTGTCAATCAGCTTGCCTATTTTCCCGATGGCCCGAAACACGCCACGCTGGTGCGCAAGGATCCCGCACGCGTCCGTTGGCAACTGCAGTCAGCCTCCGGTGAGACAGTCTCGAAGGGGAGAACCAAGGCGCTGGGCTTCGATATATCGTCAGAGCTTGCGGTGCATGACATTGATTTCAGCGGGTTCAGGGCCAGCGGTGACGGCTACCGGCTTGTCGTGGACGGTGAGGCAAGCCCACCTTTCTCGATTTCGAGCAATGCCTATGGTGGCCTGCGCGCCGATGCGCTGGGCTATTTCTACAAGGTGCGCAGCGGCATCGAGATCAGGCAGGACTATGCCGGGGAGGGCTATGGCCGTCCGGCAGGGCATCTGGGCAAATCGCCCAATCAGGGTGACACATCGGTCGGATGCGTTGATACCCGGACGGCACGCAAGGTCTATGGCGAAGCCTGGAGCTGCGGCTACAGGCTCAATGTCGCCGGCGGCTGGTATGACGCAGGTGATTTTGGCAAATATGTCGTCAATGGCGGCATAGCTGTGGCGCAATTGCTTGGCGTGTACGAGCGGGCACTCAACCAGACTCGCGGCCAATCACCGGCGCTTGCAGACGCTGTCGCGCGTATTCCGGAGGCCGGAAACGGTGTTCCGGACATTCTCGACGAAGCCCGGTGGGAGCTCGATTTCCTGATGTCGATGCAGGTGCCGGAAGATCAACCCTATGCGGGCATGGCGCATCATAAAATGCACGGCAACAAATGGGGGGCATCGCCCAGCTTACCGCATCGTGACCGGGAGCTGCGCGTGCTGCACCGGCCCTCGACCGCTGCCACGCTCAATCTGGCCGCGGCTGCTGCGCAAGGCGCGCGGCTGTTTTTGCCGTTCGACAAGGAATACTCTGATCGATTGCTGTCGGCCGCAGTTCGGGCCTACCACGCTGCAGAATCCAATCCGGCGCTCCACGCCCCTTACACCGATGGCAGTTTCGGTGGCGGCGACTACCAGGACGATGATGTCAGCGATGAATTCTACTGGGCCGCGTCGGAGCTGTATCTGAGCACAGGGGACAAGATCTGGCTTGATCGCGCAAAGGCTTCACCCTACTGGGATGGGCCGGTTTTCCAGGCCGCAGGCTTCGACTGGCGTTCGGTCGCAGCGCTTGGCCGTCTGCACCTGGCGTCCGTTCCGTCGAAACTGCCGATCCGCGATTTGAAATCTGTCCAGTTGTCGGTCAGGGACGCCGCTGAGTCCTATCTGCGCGACCAGAAGACCGAGGCGTTTGGCTTGATGTATCGTCCCGGGTCTTTCGGCTGGGGGTCGAACCACCTGGTTCTGCAGAACATGATCGTCGTCGCAACCGCCTATGACATCACTGGCGACAAGCGCTATCTGCAGGCCGTGCGGGAGAGCATGGACTATATTCTCGGACGCAATGCGCTTGGGATATCCTACGTCACCGGCTACGGCACGACCTACGCCCAGCGGCAACATTCCAACATGTTTGCGGCCTCGATCGATCCATCCTACCCCGCAGTGCCCAGGGGCGCGCTTGCCGGCGGGCCAAACAGCGGGCTTGCCGATGATTATGCCATCAGCAAGCTGGAGGGGTGTGCGCCGCAGGCCTGTTACGTCGATGATCCGCGATCTTTCTCGACCAATGAAATCGCCATCAACTGGAATGCACCCCTGGTGTGGATAGCTTCTTTCCTGGCCGACACACAGTAAGCCGGTGACAGGCGCCGATGTGGCGGGCATGGTTGTCTGGTCGGTTGGCTCTAGCCTGGGCCTGTCACCAGGGGAGGGAGTTGCCCCGGTAATCATAAAATCCGCCGGTCTGTGCCGGTGTAAGACGCTCAAGCACGTCGCTGAGTTGAGCGGCGGCTTCGCCCGGCTGGCGCACGGTCAGGCCAGCCTTGGCGAAATCCGATGACAATCCGGTGTCGACTGTCCCCGGATGCAACGCCACGCAGATTGCGTCAGGCTTCTGGCGCGCCAGCTCTATTGCTGCGGTGTGGACCAGCTGATTGAGCGCCGCCTTGGAAGCGCGGTAACTGTACCAGCCGCCCAGCGCATTGTCGCCGATCGAGCCCACCTTGGCTGAGAGTGTCGCGAACACCGATCTGCCGTGCCGGGGCAAGAGCGGCAGGAAATGTTTCATCAGCAGAGCCGGCCCCACTGCATTGACTGCGAAGCCATGGAGCATGTGCTCCGGGGTTATGGCGGCAAGGGATTTTTCCGGTCCGAAGCCAGTGCCGTGCAGAAAGCCGGTCGCATCAAACACCAGGCGCAAATCGGAATCGCGTGTCTTCACCCAGTTTGCGGCGCGGGCAATGCTTTGCTCGTCCAGAAGGTCAATTGCCGGTTCTGAGCTGCGCGAAAAACTGATGACCTCGGTGAAGGCGCCAGATTGCTCCAGTGCTTCCATCATGGCGGCGCCGATCCCGCCGGTGCCGCCGATGACAATTGCGGTTCCGCCTCGTGGGTGCTGTTTCATGATGATGCTCCCCTCGCGTGGTCCGGATTGCTGCCCGGCGCGACCACCTCATCCGGCGTGACGCGTCATCACCTTCATGTAGTCGGCCATGAACATCTGCGGATCAGTGTCGATCATCACCATATGGTCAGGTCTTCCGTCAAAACAACGGGCGCGGCTTTGCGTGCCGCCGGGCTGGAACAGGGTCTGGCCGATGGCGGGGCCATCGGTGACAACGCCAAGAGCGCCTTTTTGCAGCCGGAAAGCGCCGGGAACAGTCAGCCAGGACAGCGCCATCACGTCGTGCGGGACACAGCCGCCGAGGCCCTGGTGGGACCGGTAAAACCGGGAATAGAATTTGGCCATGGCTGCCAGCGGTTTGCACAGCTTCGGATTTTCGTCAGCCAGCGCCTGCATGAAGTCAGGCGTGAACAGCACGGGCATGGTGCAATCGAGCGGCGCCAGCACGAGGGGCCAGGATGCGCCGAGAACCATGTCTGCCGCGTGCGGATCGTTCCAGAAATTTGCCTCGGCAACCGGCGTGACATTGCCCTTGCGATGCACGGCGCCGCCCATGACCACCACGGCCCTGACCCGCGAGACCACGCCCGGGTCGCGCTCGAGCAATCTGGCCAGATTGGTCAAGGGGCCGACCGCGCACAGCACGATTTCGCCGGGATAACGTTTTGTGGCCTCGATGATGTAGTCGACAGCGCCAAGCGCATGCTTGCCTCGGGTGGAGGCGGGTATCTCGACTTCCCCGAAGCCGTTGCGGCCGTGCACCAGATAGCCCGGTTCATTGGCGGGCATGGACAGCGGGACGGATTCGCCTTCTGCGACATCGGCACCGCAGCCCCAGTGGTCCAGCAAAGCCAGAGCGTTGTGCGTGGCTTCGTGGGTCCGGACATTGCCGAAGATGCTGGTCAGGGCCAGCAGCTCGATATCCGGATGCGCGATCGCATAGGCAATGGCCATGGCATCGTCGATTCCGGGATCGGTATCCAAAATGACTTTGTGCTTCATCAAGTGCTTCCTGCTGTCCGGGATCTCCCTTGCCACGGCAGGCGCGCAGTCACAAGACAACAGGGCTGTGAGGTAAGGCCGGTGCAAGATTGTTTGTGCATTTTCGCCAGCGACCGGCGGCATGGCAGGGAATTCCCTGTCGTCGCTTGACGGGCGTTGTCCTCGCCGGACAGCGCCCGTCTGCTTTTGCTCTCAGCTTTATTGGCGACCACGCCCGCATGAGTCTGCCGGCTCCGCCTTTAGGTCTCGCCACTCATTCCCCGAATGACTGTCCTTGTTTGGAAGTCAACCAGTGCGGAGCGCATGCGTGATGGGGACACGGGCGCGGCTCTGTGTATTCCTTGTCGACAATTCGAAGTTGTCTTGTGCCTAGTATTCGCGCATTGGGTGCTTTTATAGCAGATGGTGATGCTTTTCTGCGCTGATACGAGCCAAAATTTAACTGCACATTAAAATAATAGGTCCAAATGTTTGGAAAAGGAGATAAAAATGGCCCTCGCAAAAAGCATATTCGCCGCTGCAGTTGTTGGTTTGATGGTTTTGCCGGCATCGGCGCAGACAGCCAAACCCAGCACTGAAAGTCTGATCACGCCCTCGATGGTGGAAGAGATGCGGCAATGGATCGAGACCGATATCGTTCGTATCGCAATTCAGGCGCAGAACGCCCGGCTGCAAAAGCAGACCCAGGATCAGATTGATGCGCTGGACAAGCAGTGGGTCGCCGAGCGCGAAAGCGATGACAAGCCGTTGATTGCTGCCACGCTGTCCAATCCATTGTCGATATATCTCACCCGTTTGCAGGGCCAGTCGCTTGGCCTGTATGCCGAAATTTTCGTGATGGATCAAAATGGCCTCAATGTCGGCCAGAGTTCGATCACCGGTGATTACTGGCAGGGTGACGAGGCCAAGTTTCAGAAGACCTACGATGTGTCGGCAGACGCGCTGTTTATCGACGAACCCGAGTGGGACGAAGACAACAAGATCTGGCGGTCACAGGTGAGCTTCACCCTGACTGACGCAGACAAATCGATCGGTGCGGTAACGATGGAGGTCAATCTGACCGAAGCCGAACGCCGTGTAGCCGCTGGTGCATGACGCAAGCCAGATTATCAGCGACGTGATGCGCCTCATGCTCGAGGCCGCCGCACAGCAGACACAACAGGACTTCCAACATGCTTAAGAATATTTCAGTCAGCACCAAGGGTTTTGCGGCCTTCGCAATCCTGGCCTTTATTGCGATCATCGCTTCCGGGTACATCTTCACGCGGGTGCTGACGGCAGCCGAACAGGTTGAACGCAGCCAGGTCATGGCAAACCTGTTGGATGAAACCGGTAACCTGAGCGAACATGTCAACGCGACCAATCTCGCTTTGAAGAACTTCCTTCTGACCGGTAACCGGGATTTCGTCACGGGCTACAACGAGGCAAGCGCAGAAGTCGGCAAGCAGTTTTCTTTGCTGGAATCCCTGTATTCGAAGCATGCGGCTGAGGAATTGGCCAAATTGGATGCGTCAAAGTCCGTGATCGCTGACTGGCAGGGCTCCGTGGCTGACCGTCAGATCCTGCTGATGCGTGATCCCATGACTGTCGAATTGGCACGCGTGCTTGAGTTGACCGGATCGGGCACCAAGCTTCTCGGCGACTTCGATACCATAACCAACGAGATTATTACTGATGTCCAGGAGCTGACCAATGTTGCGCTGGCCGACCAGAAAGCAGCACTTTCATCGGTGGAATTCATCGCCTTGGCGGCTTCGGTTGTTGTGGCGCTGGTCGCTGCCATCATGGGCTTCCTGAACTTCCAGCTGGTTTCGCGTCCCCTGGGTCGTCTGGCCGATGTAACGGCAAGGCTCGCCAATGGCGAACTTGATGTCACCATCGAAAGCGGCGGCAAGGACGAGATCGGCAAAATGGCTGAGTCCATGCAGGTCTTCCGTGAAGCCGGCATCGCCAACAAGCGTTTGGAGACCGAGGCCGAGGAAAACCGCAAGCAGGCCGAAGCGGACCGTATCTCGGCACAGGAGAAAGCCGAAGCTGATGCTGCAGCGCGCCTGAAGATCGCTACATCCGGTCTGGCCGCAGGCTTGAAGAGACTTGCCGCCGGAGATCTGTCGTTCCAGCTCGAGGAAGCCTTTGCGCCAGACTTTGAAGCTCTGCGCCATGACTTCAACCAGTCGGTGAAACAATTGAGCTCGACGATGGGATCGATCAGCGACAGCGTGTCGATGATGGAAACCGGAACCCGGGAAATTGCAAACGGTACGGACGATCTGGCAAAGCGTACAGAACGCCAGGCGGCTGCGCTTGAAGAAACCGCGGCTGCGGTTGAAGAAATCACCGCCAACGTCCAGAACTCGACGCAGCGGACAGAGGAAGCGCGCGGCGTAGCCTCGCAGGCAAATTCCTCGGCCACTCAGTCCTCCGAAGTTGTCGGTCAGGCCGAAGATGCCATGCGGCGGATCGAGGAAAGCTCGAAGCAGATTTCCAACATCATCGGCGTTATCGACGAAATTGCCTTCCAGACAAACCTTCTGGCGCTGAATGCCGGCGTCGAAGCCGCGCGTGCCGGTGAAGCAGGCAAGGGCTTCGCGGTCGTCGCTCAGGAAGTGCGTGAGCTGGCGCAGCGGTCTGCCAACGCGGCCAAGGAAATCAAGGAGCTCATCCACAACTCCTCGACCGAAGTTTCCAGCGGTGTTGACCTGGTCCGGAAGGCCAGTGAAGCGCTCCGGACCATCGGTGGCTTCATCACCGAGATGAACACCCATATGGACGCGATTGCGATTTCGGCCAAGGAACAGTCCACCGGACTTTCTGAAGTTAATCAGGCCGTCAACTCGATGGACCAGACGACGCAGCAGAACGCCGCAATGGTGGAGGAATCCAATGCGGCCTCTGCGGAACTCGCGGCCGAGGCAGGAAAACTGCGGGAGCTCATCTCGCAGTTCACCATCGATGGCTCGGCAACAGCACAGTCGAGTGCCTTGCGCCAGACGGCCCACACCATGGCCCAGGCTGGTCACAGTGAAGCGCGCCGGCCTGCCGCACAGGCAGCCCGACCCGTTGCGCGGAGCCAGGGCAATGCCGCCGTGGCCCAGGACAGCTGGGAAGAATTCTGAGCCGGCCAATCGGCTCAGACACTCTCTTCCAAATAAATGACCAAAGCCCGCTTCTCCGGAAGCGGGCTTTGTGTGTTTGTGAGGGCAAGGTGCTGGTGTCAGCTTCGCGAGACCGTTGCTAGAGCCGATCATCTTTAGCTGGAAGCGATTTGATGGACAGGATTTTTCGTGTCAGCGAGGAAAAACCGCAAGCGCGATGCAGCGCATCGTGCGAGGATTTTGACGAAGCTGGCGCGGAAAAGACGTCCAAGCCTGGCAAAATGGTGTGCTCATCCAATAACCATCCATTGTAATCGTCTGAACTTAGTCTTTCGCGCTCTGGACATCGTCGCGTGAGGCTAACGGCGCTCGCGCCGCGTCGCCGCACGCTTCTAGCCAGATCACGAAATCCCGGCGTTCAACCGATTCCATCTAAAGATGATCGGCTCTAATCGCGTGCGAAGCCCGGTTTCCATCGCGCCATCAGGGCGGAGTTGGTGACAACGCTGACAGAGGAAAACGCCATCGCGGCTCCGGCAAAAACCGGCGGCAGAATGCCGAAGGCCGCCAGCGGGATGCCGACCAGATTGTAGACAAAGGCCCAGCCCAGGTTCTGCTGGATGGTGCGCCTGGTTCTGGCCGCGACATCAAGAGCCGCAGGCACCAGCCGAAGATCAGGACGCATGAGAGTGATGGCCGCAGCTTCGCGGGCGGCATCGGCGCCTGTGGCCATGGCAATTCCGAGATTTGCAGCCGCAAGCGCCGGCGCATCATTCAAGCCGTCACCGACAAATGCGACATGGCCGCCGGTGGTTTTCATCAGGCCGCGGATGATGTCGAGTTTTTCGCCTGGAAGCAGGCCGGCGCGGACATCTGTCACGCCCGCCTCGGCAGCAATCGCGCGGGCGGTGGCCTCGTTGTCACCGGTGAGCATGACACTGGCAAGGCCTTGTGCGGAAAGATCGGCGAGTGCCGGCCCGGCTTCCGGCCGTATCTGGTCCGCCAGACGGATGATGCCGGCCAGCTGATCGCCGGCGGCAACCCAGGCCAGTGTCCCGGTTTGCGCGCGCGCGCCGGTCGCATCAGCACCTTTCGTGTTGATGCCTGCTTCAGTGAGATAGCGTTCTGAGCCGACCTGCACTTTAAGCGTGCCATTCATTCCTTCCAGACCACGGCCAGGCACCGCCCGGATCTGTGCCGCGGGCGATACGATGATGCCGTGCTGATCGGCGTAGCTAAGAATGGCGCGGCCCAGCGGGTGTTCGCTTCCGGTTTCCACCGATCCGGCCAAGGCCACGAGCTCGGACGGAGTTGTGTCTCCGACTGGGTAGACGCCGGCAACGTCGGGTGTCCCCATGGTCAGTGTTCCGGTCTTGTCGAATGCCACCAGCGTTATGTCGGTGGCGCGCTCCAGTGTCTCGATATCCCTGATCAGGATGCCGGCTTTCGCGGCCGCGCCGGTGCCTGCCACCAGCGCTGTCGGCGTGGCAAGTCCCAGTGCGCAGGGGCAGGCAATGACCAGAACGGCCACGGCTGAAACCATGGCGGATTCGAAATCTGCGCCGGCGAGCATCCAGCCGGCAAATGTCAGCAAGGCGATAACGAGAATGACGGGAACGAAGACTGCGGAAATCCTATCCACCAGTTTCTGCACGGGCGCATGGCCGGTTTGGGCTTCCTCGACCAGCCGTGTCATCCGGGCAAGGCGCGTGTCGGCGCCTGCGGCAGTGACTTCGACCTCAAGCACGCCGTCGGTGTTGGTGGTGCCGGTGGTGACCGGATCGCCCGGTCCGCGCGACACCGGCATGCTTTCGCCGGTGACCATGGCCTCGTCCAGTGATGAGCTGCCGTTACGGATCACGCCATCGGCCGCAACCCGCATGCCGGGCCTGATGATGATGACATCGCCGACGGCCAGTCGTTCGACGGGGACAGTTCGGACCGACCCGCTCAGGGTCTTTAGGTCTGCGGTATCAGGCTGCAACCGGCCCAGCGCGCGCAAGGCCCCGGCGGCACCCGACTTGGCGCGTGCTTCCAGGTATTTGCCGAGCATGATGAGGGTCAGCACAACCGCGGCTGCCTCGAAATGCAGATGCGAGGCGATTGTCTCGCCATGGCCTGAATGGGGATCACTCCAACCGTTGATCATCACCCAAAGTGACCAGAGATAGGCAACACCGGTGCCGAGACTGACCAGCACGGCCATGTTGGCTGACCCGCCTCTGAGCGCACCTGCGGCCTCGCGCCAGAAGCGGCTGCCCGATACCACCATCACACCGGTGGCCAGAATGGCTTGCCAGACCGGCGCGATCCACGCCTCTCCCATACCCGTCATCATGGGCAGCATGCCGATGACGATCGGTAGCGTCAGCACCGCTGATATGATCAGGCGCAGCAAGGTCTGGCGTTCATCGCCGCGCCGCGCGGCTGCCTGTGCTTCATCGGCATCGCGGTGGGCTGCGAAATCATTTCGGCGCAGGACGGCGCTGAAACCGGCCCGCGAGATGGCTTCGGCCAGTTTGGCCGAATCAAGCCCGACACCCTCGATGTCGGCGCGTTCAAGCGCCAGATTGACATGTGCTTCAGCGACACCGGGCTGACGCCCGAGCACCTTCTCGATGCGCGCGGAACAGCTTGCGCAGGTCATGCCTGTGATGTCGAACGTCAGGTGGTCGGGGCGGGCGGTCATCCGGGTGGCCTCAGGCCGTAACGCTGGTCACGTCAAAACCGCAATCCTCGATCGCCTGTTTGAGCGCCATGGCCAGGCCGGGGCTGGCGATATCGGCAGTCAGTTGCACAGGCTCAAGGTTGACCGAGAGGTTTGAAACGCCTTCGACGGATTGCGCGGCCTTTTCGACCGAGCGCACGCAGCCTTCGCAATGCATCCCGGATATCTGCATCGAAACAGTCATGATCAGCATCCTTCCTGACCTTCATATGGGGACGGTCAGGTGGGCTCGTCAAGCGCTGCGATTCCCGGTCTGCTACCGGTTCCGGGACGAGGTGGCTAGCTCAATTGCAATAGATGGACGAAAGGGTTCGCAGCATCTGGAGCACAGGCTCGGAGTTGATCGAATAATAGACCGCCTGCGCTTCGCGGCGGGTCTTGACCAGCTGGCGTGTTCTCAGTTTGGCGAGATGCTGGGAAAGAGCTGACTGGCTCAGATCCACTTTTTCGGCGAGCATTCCCACTTGCATCTCTCCGCTGGCGAGATTGCAGAGGATCATCATCCGCTTTTGATTTCCCATGGCTGACAGTAGGTCAGCAGCTTCTTCAGAGTGATTTTCCAAACGATGTGCATCTATCATGGCTATCTTCCGTAGTCTTCCCCCGCTCCCGGCGGCCCTCAATAAATCAACTAAATGCTCAAAAAAAGACGTCGCTTATATTTCAACCATAAAAGGGTGAATGTACACCCCTATTTTCTCATAGTGTACGCGAGAGTTCGGTTATTTTTGCACGCAATGCGTTAGTATGCTCAAGAGGCGTGTCGAATTCGATGCGCAACAATTGGTCCGCATTGGAAAGGTCGATTCCAGCGCAATCGATTCCGCATATTTTCCAACCCGTTGTCTTGGATTTTCCGTGAAGCCTGGCGTAGGTGTCCACCGCATCCGGATGGTCAGTGTTCATGTGGGCGATGGCTTCCGCTTCGATTTCTTCCAGATCACTTATTGCGGCTGAAGCGATGAGAAGGTCCGGGGCCTCCAGTACAAAGGCCTTGCCGAAACCGCCATTCAGGCTGGCTGATTCGGGGCGCATGCGGATAAACGCAAAGTCAGGAAAGTCAGCATAAAGGGCTGCCTTTGGATGCCTTGCTATGAACCGCGCACGCAAGCGCGCGTGCCTGGGATCATCGCGGGCAACAGCTTCTGCCCGGGTTCGCACCGTGATGCGGGGATGGGCGAGGGGGTCGCCTTTTCCCGGTTCTCCGAATAGCAGTGATGCGCGGGGATCCGCGGCCAGCGCGCCAGTGTGAACCGAAAGCGCCGAGACCAGGATCAGCGGCGTGCCGTCGACATCGATCCCGGTCAGGACCCTGCTGGTGAAGGGAAAGCCGGTGCCGGGTTCCAGCACGCCGATAGCGCCGAACCGCGCCCCACGGATCAGACGGCGCGCCAGGCGCCGCGCCTCATCATCCGTGTCGCGAATGGTTTTGACCGGTTCTTTCATCTAAGTCGGATGCCCCTTACTTCGGCGCCATCCGGATGGCGCCGTCCAGGCGAATAGTTTCGCCATTGAGCATGGCATTGCCGATGATGTGCATGGCGAGGCTGGCATATTCCTCCGGCTGACCCAGCCGTGACGGGAAGGGCACGGATGCGCCAAGGCTGTCCTGAACTTCCTGAGGCATGCCGAGCAACATCGGAGTGGCGAAGATTCCCGGTGCGATGGTCATCACGCGGATGCCGAAGCGGGCAATTTCACGGGCGATCGGCAGGGCCATGGCATGAACGCCACCCTTGGAGGCGGAGTAAGCCGCCTGACCGATCTGGCCGTCAAACGCTGCGACCGAAGCCGTCGAAATAACCACGCCGCGCTCGCCATCGGCAAGCGGCTCGAGCTTGGAGGCGCGATCGGCAAAAAGCCGCAGCATGTTGAAGCTGCCGATCAGGTTGACCTCGATGACCTTGCGGAACAGTTCGAGATCGTGCGGGCCTTCGCGGCCGACGACGCGAACGGCTGGTGCAATACCGGCGCAATTGATCAGGATCCGGGCTTCGCCGTAAGCTTCGGCGGCTTCCGCGAATGCGGCTTCGGCTGCCGCGGCGTTGGAGACGTCACAGGCAATGGCCTTGCCGCCGATTTCGGCAGCGACTTTTTCGGCCTGCTCGAGATTCACATCCAGCAGCGAAACCTTCGCGCCAGCCTTTGCCAATGCCCGTGCGGTTGCCGCGCCGAGGCCCGAGCCTCCACCTGTTATAATGGCGGCCTTGCCCTTAACGTCCATATTCCGATCTCCATGAATGCACTGTTCTGGTTGTCTGGTTTTTTGCAGTCTCAGCGGCGATGCCGGGTCAGACCGCGGATAATATCGTCGGATGTGATGGAGCCTGTCACCGCGCCTTTGTCAATAACGCCGATTGTCCCGTTGCGCCGCGCCAGGGCCTCCATGACCTCTTCCAGCGGTGTGTCGGGTTTGACCGAAGCCGAGAGCGGCGATTGGCCGCGTGATGCATCGGGCTTGCCGGCAGTCATGACATCGCGCGCGGTGAGCATGGCGATCGGGTTCATGTTGGCGACAAAATCGGCGACGTAGCGGTTTTCCGGCGAGTTGACGATTTCGCGTGGGGTGCCGCACTGGATGATCCGGCCGCCTTCCATGATGGCGATGCGGTTGCCCAGCTTCATGGCTTCATCCAGGTCGTGGCTGACGAAGACAATGGTTTTGCCCAGCCGCGCCTGAAGCTCGAGCAGTTCGTCCTGTAGCCGGGTCCGGATCAGCGGATCGAGGGCGGAAAACGGTTCGTCCATCAACAGGATCGGCGCGCCGGTGGCAAAGGCACGGGCCAGGCCGACACGCTGCTGCATGCCGCCCGAGAGTTCGGCAACCATGCGCTCGGACCAGTCGGACAGGCCGACGAGTTCGAGTTGTTCGGCCACCCTCTGATCGCGTTCCTTTTTGGCGACGCCGGAAATTTCCAGGCCGAAGCCGACATTGTCAGCGACCGACCGCCAGGGCAGCAGCCCGAATTGCTGAAACACCATCGACACGGTGTCCATGCGCAATTGCTTGAGCTGCTTGTCGTCGCAAGCGCCAACGTCGAAGGTTTCGTCACCGCAATGGACAATCAGTTTGCCGCGGCTGATCGGATTGAGCCGGTTGATGGCGCGCAGCAGCGTTGACTTGCCCGAACCCGACAGCCCCATCAGCACAAGGATTTCGCCCTCGTTGATGTCGACCGTGCAGTCGTGCACGCCAAGCACATCGC
>CAXBIE010000025.1:0-51982 GCA_963975635.1 uncultured Hoeflea sp.
AACTCCAAAACACATCAGATCAGCGCCCCATGGGCGCTTTTTGCGTTCGGCATAGCGAAAATTGAATGAACAATCCGCGCAACCCGACATGACTTCCGGGTGCCGCCTACCGAGACTGTCCCTCGACGAAACCTCCACACAACCTGCGCCAACACTCGAATTCCACATGTGATGTCCTTGTGACGACGTCGATGTATCGCGTCAACAGGGAGTGTGCCCCATGAAATTCGGACCTTTCGTCTGCATAACAGCAACGTCCTTGCTCACTGGTTTCACTCAATCCGGTCTCGCTGCTGGCGTCTTGGGCGCAGGCACAAGGATAACCATTCACAGTTGTCTCAATCGCTATGGCTGGTGCGGTGTCAGCGCCCCGGGCCTTCGCGGTTGGGTATCTGGCGCACATACAATGCTGGAACGATATTTCACCATCATCTGCATTCTCATCGCATCACTTGGGATTGTCCTTTCCGTTCTTGTGAGCAACGCGGGGACGAGTGCCGGGTGGAGCAGCCACCTTCCATTCTCTTGAATTAAGGCTGGCCTTTCCCAAGCCGGTTGAACGCCAGCCTCCATGTGATCTCCACACAACTTGCGCACGACATCAATGGCTCTGCGCAAGGATGTCTGAATAGGGACAATCATGCTCGAACGAAATTTCTCAATCGTCTGCATCGTCTTGTTTTTGTTCGCCATTCTTTTTTCAACTCTGGTGAACAACTTCCACTCAACTCACCGTCCACGCGGTGCAGCGGTTTTGCTTTTTAGCGAGTAGGTCGTAAAGAATGAAATTGTCGATAGGCATTGGCCGAACTCTCGTTATTGGAGGGCTGATCGCAGCGGCGCTGATCGCTATTGTGTCGGCGCGCGGCAAGTTCGAAGAAGTGCCAGGCGCATCTGTTTTCACCGAGCCTGTTGTTCCCGGAACAATCGAAGAAACAGTTCTTGCAAACGGAGTCCTCGAACCGGTCCGGATGGTCAGTGTAGGGGCGCAGGTCTCTGGCCAGTTGAAGACCCTGCATGTCGAACTCGGTCAGTCCATAAAGGCCGGTGACCTGATTGCCGAGATCGACCCTACCGCACAGGCAAATGCTCTTCGGATTGCCGAGGCCGGTCTTGCTGCTGTCAAGGCGCAGCGCAAGGCGCGCGGCATTCAGCTCCGGCAGGCCGAGCGGGTCTACGACCGGAAGAAAAAGATGGCCCTCCAGCGGGCGGCGTCGACCGCCGAACTCGAGACGGCGGAGGCGGCGTTCGGGACACTGGAAGCGGAGGTCGAAGCGCTGGACGCGCAAATCACCCGGGCCATCGTGGAGGTGGAAAACGCGAAGGCCAATCTTGGCTACACGAAGGTTCTCGCACCCATGGACGGAGTCGTGGTCGCGGTCGTGACCAAGGCCGGACAGACACTGAACTCCAACCAGGCCGTGCCGACGGTTGTCGTCCTGGCCCAACTCGACGTCATGCGCGTCAGGGTGCAGATATCGGAAGCCGATATCGCCCGTGTAAAACCCGGGCAGGCCGTACGCTTCACCATTATGGGCGACATCCGAGCTGCGACTGCCGGCAGGCTGGACCAGATCGAGCCGGCACCCGCATCAATTGCCACGGAAGCGACGACCGCTGCCAAAACCACAGGTCGGGCGGCACCGGCGGTCTATTTCAATGGAATATTCACGACGCCGAATCCCGACGGCCGGCTGCGGCCGATGATGACCGCCGTGGTGACAATCGTTGTGGGACGCGCCGAGGAGGTGCCGCTCGTGGCGTGGTCTGCATTGACCGTGCGTGACCAAAGCGGTCGCTACCATGTTCAGGTGCGCTCTCCTGCAGGCGACATCAACGAGCGTCTCGTCACCATAGGTTTGACCGATCGGATCAAGGCGCAAGTGATCGACGGGCTGAAGATCGGCGAGGAAGTGGTCATTCCTGCAGATGGCCAAGCGTCGGACCCCAATGCCATGGAGATGATGTGAGCGCTCTTCTGGAAATAGAGAACGTCTCGCGGCTGTTTCAGGCCGGCGAAGAAACGGTAACCGCACTGGCTGGTATCAACCTTGAGATTGCGGGCGGCGAGTTCGTTGCCATCGTCGGTGCGAGCGGTTCGGGCAAGTCAACGCTCATGAATATCCTCGGCTGTCTTGATCAGCCGACCCTCGGCGACTACCGCGTGGCAGGACGCAGCGTCGCGGGACTGAGTGCCGACGAACTGGCGGCCCTGCGAAGGGAACATTTCGGATTCATCTTCCAGCGCTACCAATTGCTCGGCACGCTGAGCGCGGCCGACAATGTGGCGATGCCTGCCGTCTATGCCGGGCTTGATGCCACCTCGCGGCGCGAACGGGCACGGACGCTCCTGGACCGGCTGGGGCTCGGTGACCGCGTAAACCACCGTCCCAATCAGCTTTCCGGCGGACAGCAGCAGCGCGTGTCCATCGCGCGTGCGCTTATGAATGGTGGCCGCATCATCCTCGCCGATGAGCCGACCGGTGCGCTCGACAGCAAGAGCGGCGAAACCGTGCTTGAAATCCTGAAAGAGCTTCACGGTGACGGCCATACCGTGATTATCGTCACGCACGATATGGACGTCGCCGGTCACGCCGACCGCATCATCGAGATCCGTGACGGGGGAGTGCTGTCTGATCGGCTTTGTCGCGAGCCCGTAGCCACTGCTCAAACGCAATCAGTCGTAAACGATGCGTCAACTGACCGGCTCGCAGGTTTCCAGCGACGCCTTGCCGAAGCCTTTCCAATGGCTCTGCGTTCCATGGCGGCGCATCGGGTGCGCACATTTCTCACCATGCTTGGCATCATCATAGGCATCGCCGCCGTTGTTGCCGTCGCTGGCCTCGGTGAGGGCACGCGCCAGAAAGTCCTCGCCGAGATCAGCGACCTCGGCGCCAGTACGCTCTCCATTTTTCCTGGACGTGGCTGGGGCGACGAGCGCGCCGACAGCATCACAACGCTTGTCGTTTCCGACGCCGACGCATTGTCTGCCCAGAACTACATCGACAGCGCCACGCCTCAGATATCGACGAGTACGCGCGTTCGGTTCGGCCGCACCTCCGTCACCGCCAATGTCGATGGCGTGGGCCAGGATTATTTCCGGGTGAACGGGCTCACAGTGGTACGAGGAACCGGCTTCCCGGCCGGCAGCGTCGCCGAGCGCCGTCAGGAGGCTGTGATCGACGACAGGGCGGCATCCACGCTTTTTCCAGGCAGTGAATCTCCGCTCGGCAAGATCATCATGGTCGGTCCGGTTCCGGTGGTCATCATCGGTACGGTGGCCCGCAGAGCAGGCACGCCGAGCGACAAAACCCTGCAGATATATCTTCCCTATACCGCGCTGGCGGGCCGGCTGCTCGGACCGACCACCAGCCTCGCCGGGCTGACCGTTCGCATCAAGGAGAACGTCGATACCGTTGTTGCGGAGCGCGCCATCGTCGGCCTGATGTCCCGCCGCCACGGTACGAAGGACTTTTTTGTCTTCAACAGTGACCAGTTGCGCCGCACTATGGAGAAGACATCGCGAACGATGACGCTGCTGATTTTTTCCGTCGCGGTCATCTCGCTGATCGTTGGCGGTATAGGTGTCATGAACATCATGCTGGTTTCCGTCACAGAGCGCACCCGTGAGATCGGTCTGCGCATGGCGGTCGGTGCCCGGCGGCTGGACATCATGCTGCAGTTCCTGATTGAAGCTGTCACCATCTGCATTGCCGGCTCTGTTCTCGGCGTCGGACTGGCACTCGGCGTGGCCGCTGCCTTCGGCAGGCCGGGCAGCGAATTCCCCATGGTCATCTCCGCCGACGCCGTCCTCGTAGCGTGCCTGGTCGCGCTTCTCATCGGCGTCTTCTTCGGTTTCCTTCCAGCCCGCAATGCGTCCCGTCTCGATCCGGTTGATGCTCTTTCCAGAGAGTAGATATGGTTTTCCGCAAATTGATTGCCCCTTGTTCCCTTGTCTTGCTTGTCGGCTGTACCAGCCTGCCAACGCCTTATGTGCGGCCCGATCTGCCGGCGGGACCGGCATGGTCGGCCTCCGGTTCCGCAGACCCGGCCAGGGTGAGCGCTGATCAGTGGTGGACTGCCTTTCGAGATCCAAAACTCACAACGCTGGTTGGCGATGTGGTTGGTCGCAACAATGATGTCTTCGCCGCTGCCCTTCGTGCCGAGAGGGCACGCTTGCAGGCAGACCTTGCGGCGAACGCACTGTTCCCGAAGTTGAACGGCAATCTTGCCACATCGCACCGGGAAACCCTCCAGGGAAATGCGGCTTCAGCCTCATCTTCGTCTGCATCCATTGGCGTCTCGTATGAGGTTGATCTGTGGGGGCGGCTTTCCGCACAACGGGACACTGCGAGTTTTGAGGCCCGGGCAACAGCAGAGGACTACGAGGCTGCACGCCTTGCAACGATCGGTATGACGATCGAAACCTATTTCCGCATCGCTCACGCCAATCAATCGATCGCCTCCGCCGACAAGAGCCTTGCCTATGTCCGGCAAATCCAGAGTCTCGTCCGAAAACAGGCGGAAAGCGGTGCTGTATCCGATCTCGAAATTCGCGAAATCGAACAAACCGTCGAAACTCAAGCCGCACGGATGTCCGGACTGCGGCAGGCACGCCTTGTCCTGCGTAATGTACTCACAGTCCTTTTAAATGGCACGCACAGCCCCGTTCCCGAACCGCAGCGCCTGCCGCGAACGAGGCTCCCTGCGATCGCGGCAGGCTTACCCGCCGACCTGCTTGCTCGCCGTCCGGATCTCCGTGCGGCGGAAGCGCGCTTGCGCGGCGCGCTGAGAGGCGTTGATGCAACCCGGGCCAGCTTTTATCCGCAGATCTCGTTGACCGGTGGACTTGGCACCAGCAGTGATCAGCTCATCTCCTTCATCTCCAACCCGGTCGCGACTTTGGGGGCTGGCGCTGTTCTTTCCTTCCTCAATCTGAAGGATATGAAGCTGACAGTCGCCGTATCGCGTATGCAGTATGAAGAAACTGTCGTGGCATTTCGTACCACTTTGCTCAGCGCGTTTGCCGATGTCGCCAATGCGCTTGGAGCTCGTGAAAACTATGCCGAACAGGCACGCCGCCTGCGCAAGGCCTATGCCGCCGCCCGGGACGTGGAGAAGCTGACCGAGGCACAGTATAGGGCTGGCGCAGTGACCCTGCGTGTCTGGCTGGACTCGCAGGAGCGCCGCCGCTCGGCGGAGACAGCTCTCACCGATATCCGGCTCGCGCAGCTTGTCAACGAATCAACACTTTATCGCGCGCTCGGCGGAAGCACTTCGACAGCTGATCAGCAGGCATCGTGAGCCCCGTGATGCACAACTGCCCTTCAGACAGCGCCAGTTGCCGGTCGCACCTATGCTGACCATCCGGCCCGGCTTCCCGGTCGGGATCATCGTGAGGCAAGATTTGGTATTCGAGAACGCGGGAGGTTGACCATGACCAAGCTGAAGCTCGGCCCGTTGCCCGACGACAAGTCCGTGAAAGTGACGCTGGAACTGCCTGCGCCGCTTCACCGCGACCTGACCGCCTATGCCAAGGTGCTGGGTCGTGAAACCGGGCAACCCGTCCGGCTGATCGTGCCGATGCTGGAACGCTTCATCGCCATGGATCCCGGATTTGCCCGGGTGCGGCGAACCACCGGCTAATCCATCAGGCGGCTACCGTTACGGATCCGTGCCAATGGCTTGTTACCGGCTTTGATTGCGATCGCTGAAATTCGTCGGTGTCTCCACCAAATCTCCACCATTTCTCGACCTGTTATGGAAGAGCGCATGTCAGGTATCGGATCAATTCCTCAGTCCGGACACTTTCCATGCCGCATCGCCTTTCGGTCGCCGCCTTCGCAATTTGCTTTTCTGTCTTCTCGTTCTTGCTGGTTTACCGCGGCGGTGCGGTTTCGGCACCGGAGAGCGCTTCTTCCAATGTGCAAGGCCCCACGCAGGTCACCACCGCTCACATTGTACCGGAACGAGTCGTCTTGATCGATGAGCTTCCCGGGCGTGTGGCCGCCTATCGAAGGGTGGAGATCCGGCCTCAGGTCGGCGGTCTTATCAAGAAGCGCTTGGCAGCAGGTGGCACCCAGGTTGAGGCCGGTGAAGTCCTGTTTCAAATCGATCCGGCCTTGCTGCTGGCCGATCTCGAAACTGCGCGGGCAGGATTGACCCGAGCCGAAGGGGCGGTGGAGCACACGCGACGAGGGTTGAAACGTGCCGAAGCCCTCGTTGCAAGCAACGCGACGAGCCGCAAGTCTTACGAAGACGCAAGCAATGAACTGGCCACGGCGCAGGCGAACCTTGCCGAGGCTCAGGCGGTGTTTCGCCGCCGCCAGCTCGATCTTGACTTTACCATCATACGGTCGCCGATCAAAGGTTATGTCGGGCGCGCGCTGGCCGACGAGGGCGCTCTCGCATCGACTTCCAGTCAGACAGAACTCGCTGTGGTGCAGGAACTGGACCGTGTGTATGTGGATCTGCGCTTGCCCGCGGCGAAGCTTGATGGATTGCAGTCTGCAGCCGAGCAAGGATTAGGTCCGGTCGAAATACTCGACTCGGAGGGCAGGCCGCATCCTCGTCCCGGCAAACTGGTTCTGTCGGACGTTACGGTCGATCCTGGGACCGGCAATGCCATGGTCCGGGTTGAGGTGGAGAACCCCGGATTGCGGCTTCTGCCCGGAATGTACGTTCGCACGCGACTGCCGCGCGGAATTCTTGCCGATGCGCTGCTGGTGCCGGAAGAGGCGGTCGTGCGCAACGGTGCCGGTGCAGCGCAAATCATGGTGGTGGCTGGCGACGGGCGGGCCGAACGGCGCGACGTGGTCCTGGGCGACGCCATAGGCGGAAGCCTTGTCGTGACCTCGGGCCTGAAGGCGGGTGAGACAATCGTCATTCGCGGTCAGAATCGCCTGCAGGACGGAACGCGCGTGAGCCCGGTTCTCGCCTCGCAAGACGCCGCCCCGGTTACCGGCAAGCTCTAAAGGTCAGATTATCATGGCACAATTCTTCATCGATCGCCCGGTCTTCGCCTGGGTGATTGCGATCTTCATAGCGTTGGCAGGACTTGTCGCCATTCCGCAACTGCCAGTGGCGCGTTTTCCCGTCATTGCGCCGCCGAGCATGAGCATCTTCGCCACATACACCGGTGCGACGGCGCAAACCGTCAATGACAGCGTGGTCACACCCATCGAGAAGGAACTCTCGAGCGTCAAGAACGTGCTCTATTACGAATCCACCGCCGATTCGACCGGTGGCGCCAATATAATGGTGACGTTCAAGCCCGGAACCGACCCGGAACTGGCACAGGTGGATGTGCAGAACCGGCTGAAGAACGCCGAACCGCGTCTGCCTGAAGCGGTCCGGCGTGGTGGCGTCAGTGTCGAGGCCGCTGAATCGGGTTTTCTGATGGTCATTACATTGAAGTCGCTCAGCGGAGAGACCGAGGAACTGGCTCTTGGTGATTATCTCAAGCGCAACATCAGCGAAGAATTGAAGCGTGTGCCGGGCGTTGGCCGTGTCCAGCAATTCGGTTCCGAGCGCGCTATGCGTGTCTGGGTGAATCCGGAGAAGCTGGCTGCCTACAATCTCACCATGGCGGATGTGACTGCCGCCATCACGCGCGAAAACGCGCAGGTTTCGCCTGGCCGGGTCGGCGACGAGCCAACCGTTCCGGGGACAATGATCTCGACGCCGTTGACCGTGTATGGCCAGTTGAATTCGCCAGAGGAGTTTGCCGCGATCCCGCTCAGGGCGCAGGCCGACGGCGCGCGCCTTCTGCTGTCGGATGTGGCGCGGGTGGAACTCGGCGCCCAGACGCTGGCTTTCAGCGTCAGCAGCAATGGCAAGCCCGCGGCAGCCGCCGCGATCCAGATGCGGCCCGGCGCCAACGCCGTCTCCACCGCCGCTGCAATCGAGAATCGCTTCGCCGAACTGCGGCCGTCAATGCCGAAGGATATGGCGATCGCGATCTCCTACAATACCGCGCCCTTTGTGAAGGTATCGATTACAAAGGTCGTCGAGACCCTGATCGAGGCGATGGTGCTGGTCTTCCTGGTGATCCTGCTGTTCCTGCAGAACATTCGCTATACGCTGATCCCGACCATCGTTGCGCCGATCGCGCTTCTGGGCACCTTCGCGGTGATGATGGCGGCGGGCTATTCGATCAATGTGCTGACCATGTTCGGCATGGTGCTGGCCATCGGCATCATCGTCGACGATGCCGTCGTCGAGAATGTCGAGCGGATCATGTCCCGGCAAGGCTTGTCGCCGAGGGATGCCACCCGCCAGGCCATGCGCGAGATTTCAGGTGCGATCATCGGCATCACGCTGGTTCTCGCCGCCGTCTTCATACCGATGGGCTTGGCCGCCGGTTCCGTCGGCGCGATCTATCGCCAGTTCACCCTGTCGATGTCGGTTTCGATCCTGTTTTCGGCTTTCCTCGCGCTGACGCTGACGCCAGCACTCTGCGCCACGATCCTGAAACCCGGGCAAGGCCACGCCAGAAGCGGCTTCTTCGGGTGGTTCAACAGGACGTTCGATGGCCTGACCGCGCGCTATACCGGAGGCGTCGGCTGGGTGTTGCGGCGCGGAGGGCGGATGCTGGTCATCTATGCCATGTTGCTGGTGGTGCTGGGCTTCGGTTATTCGCGGGTGGCGACATCGTTCGTGCCGGAAGAAGACCAGGGAAACTTCATGGCCATGTTCGAACTGCCGGCCGGAGCCACCGCCGAGCGCACGCGCGCGATCGTCTCGACCTATGAAGCCTATACCGCGACCCGGCCCGATATCGTCGAGAGCACCGTTATCCTCGGCTTCGGTTTTTCCGGCTCTGGTCCCAATGCCGCCCAAGCCTTCACCAGCCTGAAGGATTGGGGCGAGCGCAAGACTACGGTGAATGCCGAGATCGCGGCAGCCGAGGCGGCGATGGCCGATATTCCCGAAGGAACGGCGATGATCATGAAGCCGCCGGCAATCGAATCGCTCGGCACCACATCCGGTTTCGCACTGCGGCTGGAGGACCGGGGCAATGCGGGACCGGACGCGCTGAAGGCGGCCGAGGACCAGTTGATCGCGCTGGCAGCCAAAAGCAGTCTGCTGACCGGCGTGATGGCGGATGGATTGCCCGATGGCCAGAGCATCGTGCTCAAGATCGATCGCCAGAAGGCACTGGCGCTCGGCGTCTCCTTCTCAGCGATCAGCGACATGATTTCGACGGCGATCGGATCGACCTATGTCAACGACTTTCCCAACAAGGGCCAGCTTCAGCAGGTGGTCGTGCAGGCTGACGCGCCCGCAAGGATGCATGTCGAAGATGTCCTGCGTCTTCAGGTCCGCAATATCGATGGCGGTATGGTTGCCCTGTCCGAAGTCATTGAGCCTGTCTGGGAAACGACGCCGCTGCAGCTGCGGCGTTACAATGGTTACCCGGCTGCCAATATTTCGGGTTCGGCGGCACCGGGCGTGTCGAGCGGCGTGGCAATGACAGAGATGGAGCGTCTGGCGCAACAATTGCCGAAGGGTTTCGCGCTGGAATGGACCGGCCAATCGCTGCAGGAAAGACAGTCCGCCGCGCAGGCACCAATGTTGCTGGCCGCCTCGATGCTGATCGTGTTCCTCGTGCTTGCGGCCGTCTATGAAAGCTGGTCGATCCCGCTTTCGGTGATGCTGGTCGTGCCGCTCGGCGTGCTTGGTGCGGTTCTGGCGGTTCTGGCGCGCGGAATGGAGAATGACGTGTTCTTCAAGGTTGGGTTGATCACCATTATCGGGCTGTCCGCCAAGAACGCCATTCTGCTGGTCGAATATGCCCGGCACCTGAGAAATGACGGAATGAGCCTCCATGGGGCAGTGCTGCGGGCATCCCGACTGCGGCTCAGGCCGATCGTGATGACCTCGCTGGCTTTCATCCTCGGTGTCGTGCCATTGATGATCGCCCACGGGCCCGGTTCCGAAATCCAGAACGCAATCGGAACCGGCGTGTTTGGCGGGATGTTGTCGGCGACTGGGCTTGCGGTCCTATTCGTGCCGGTCCTTTACGTTACAGTCAGTCAACTCACGACGCGCAAATCACGGGAGAGGGTCCCGAAGAAAATCACGGGGCCAGATGCGTGAGCCTCTGGAGCCGGTGTTTCAAAGATCGAAGATATGGCCATGAATAATGCTCTGATCCTGATTATAGAAGACGAACCCGAGATCGCGGAGATCATCGGCACCTATATGGCGCGCGAGGGATTCCGGGTCATCACCGCGGGCGATGGAACTGTCGGACTTGCCCATCATCTGCGGCTCAGGCCCGATCTGGTGGTGCTCGACATCAAGCTTCCCGGGCAGGACGGTTACGACGTGCTGGCGGCGATCCGGCGGCGTGGCGACACGCCGGTGATCATGGTCACGGCGCTGGCGGAGGATCTCGACAAGTTGCAGGCTTTGCGCATCGGTGCCGACGATTATGTCGTCAAGCCGTTCAACCCGCTTGAGATCGTGGCTCGCGCCAAGGCCGTTTTGCGCCGGACGATGGGGCGTGGTGGCGATGAGATGCTGCGTGTCGGGCCGCTCACCATCGATCCGCAGGCCTATCGCGCGGCGGTTGAAACCCCGGCGGGACCGGCGACGCTTGACCTGACGCGGACCGAATTTCGCATTCTCGCCCATATGGCCGCAAGCCCGGGCCGGGCGTTCGAACGCTCGGAACTGGTCGATGCCTGCCTGCCGGAGGGCGAGGCGCTCGACCGGACGGTGGACAGCCATGTCAGCAATCTGCGCCGCAAGCTGACGGCCGCCGGGGCGGACGGATTGCTGACCGGCGTGCGCGGCGTCGGCTACCGACTGGACATTATTGGTGGTCGGGCTGATGGCTAGACCCTCGACTGGAAAACTGAATTCCCAGATCGTCCGGGCGATGATCGCATTGACGCTGCTTGCCTTCGCCGTCGTCTATTTCGGACTGATCGCCTATTTCTTCTTCATCTACGATTGGCTCTATCCGGAGTTCACCGAGGAAGATTTTCTGCGCACCGGCGACGTCGTGACCCTGGGCCTGCTGCTCGGCATCGGCATATCGTCAGCCTCATTGCTGGGCTGGTTCCTGGCAAGACGGATTGTCACGCCGTTGAAATCGGTTGCCGAGGCTGCGCGCCAGGTCGCAGAGGGCGACTTTTCGGCGCGCGCTTCGTTGCGCCGCGGCAATTACGGCGAGGCCGGCGATCTGGTCGATGACTTCAACCAGATGGCGGAGCGGCTGCAACGCGCCGAGGCCGAATTGCAATATTCGAACTCGGCGATCGCGCATGAGCTCAGGACTCCGTTGACCATATTGCGCGGGCGCTTGCAGGGCCTGCTGGATGGCGCATTCACCCCCAGTCCGGAGCTTTATGGCCGGCTCATCGAGCATGTCGATGACCTGTCTGCCATCGTGGAGGAGTTGCGCACGCTGGCGCTGGGCAATGCAGGTCAGCTCGATCTGCAAGTCTCGCATCTTGACCTTGCGGATGAGGCCGAGGCGGCGCTGACCTCGCTCGAGGAACCGCTCGTCAAGGCCGGGATCACCATTACCCGGCAGGTGAACAGTGCGGTTACGAGCGCCGACCGATCGCGATTGCGCCAGGCCTTTGTCGCGCTTCTTGAAAACTGCTGCCGCTATGCGCCGCACAGCACCGTGCTCGTGGAGACCGGCCTTGCCGGAGAGCATGTCTTCTTTCGTTGCACGGATACCGGCCCGGGGCTTTCCGACGAAAGCCGCACGCGCGCCTTCGAGCGGTTCTGGCGCGCCGACGACTCCCGTGGTCGGGCCAGAGGTGGCTCGGGTCTCGGGCTGCCCATCGTCAAGGCGATAGCGCAGGCGCATGGAGGCGATGCGCTGATCCTTTCTTCCCACAAGCCCGGCCTTGCCGTTGAAATCCGGCTGCCGCGCCGGGACCAGCCTGTTACTTTGTGAGACTATCAATGTCCGATCATCTCAATGAGCCTGATGACTATGACGGCCTTGCCGCGAAGCATGTGTCCATGCGGCGCGTGCTATCGTTGTTCGACCCCTACCGGAAGCGGATCGCAGCGGTGATGCTGCTTATGGTGATCGCTTCGGCGACCGGGCTGGCAGGTCCGTTCCTGTTGCGCGCGATCATCGATCAGGCCCTGCCGCGCAACGATATGGGTCTGCTCCTCTGGCTGGTCGCTGGCATGGTCCTTGTTGCCGTTCTGTCGGCTGTCATCGGTGCGTCTCAGGTCATCCTCAGTTCACGCATTGGACAGACGGTTCTGCACGATCTGCGGGTACGGCTCTATGCCCATCTGCAGAGTCTTTCGCTGCGGTTCTTCACCGGGACCCGTGTGGGCGAGGTGCAATCGCGCATCGCCAGCGACATAGACGGGTTGCAATCACTGGTGACCGATACCGCCAATGAGCTCGGACGCTCGCTGAGCGCGGTTATCATGACCGCCATCGCCATTCTGATCCTCGACTGGCGGCTGGCGCTTTTTGTTTTGTTGATCGTGCCGGGGACGGTCCTGATCAGCAACCGCGTGGCCCAGATGCGCGAGGCGCTGACCTATCAGCAACAGGCGCGCGCTGCCGACATGTCCGTCGCCGTCCAGGAGACGCTTTCGGCCTCGGGAATTATCCTCGCCCGCACCATGGGCAGGGGCGCGCACTTGACGCAACGGTTTGCCCGTATTTCGGGGGATCTGGCAAAGCTGGAAGTGAAGTCGCATACCGCCGGCGAATGGCAATGGTCGCTGATCGGCCTGGCGTTGGCGATCCTGCCGGCGACAACGCTGCTGGCGGGCGGGCTGTTGATGCAGACAGGCAATCCCGCCACCATTGGCACGTTGGTCGCGATGATCGCGCTGCAGGAGCAGCTTCTGTGGCCATTCGAGCAATTGCTGGAAATCGGCCGCGACACGCGGAAAACGCGCGCCCTGTTCGCCCGGATTTTCGAGTATCTGGATAAGCCGGTGGAGATCACCGAGCGGCCCGTTCCGGTGACGATCCGGCGGGCAGACATGCGCGGCGATGTGGTGCTGGATCACGTCAGTTTCGCCTATCGCGAGGACGGCCGTCCCGCGTTGCACGACATCAGCCTGACCATTCCCGCAGGCAGCCATGTCGCGATCGTCGGTCCGACCGGGTCGGGCAAGACGACGCTCGGATACCTGTTGGCGCGGCTTTATGATGTGGACAGCGGCGCGATCCGGTTCGACGGCGTCGATCTGCGCGACCTCAGCTTCCAGTCACTGTCGGAGATGCTGGGCGTCGTCTCTCAGGACCCCTATCTGCTGCATGCCTCGGTGGCGGAGAATTTGCGCTTCGCAAAACCGGAAGCGACTGATGTCGAATTGTTCGGAGCCGCAAGGATCGCCCAGATCCACGATCATGTCGCATCATTGCCCGATGGCTATGGCACGCTGGTCGGCGAAGGTGGCTACCGCTTCTCCGGCGGCGAAAAGCAGCGTCTGGCGCTGGCCCGCACCATTCTGCGCGACCCGCCGGTGCTGCTTTTGGACGAGGCGACCAGTGCGCTCGATACCCGCACCGAACGGGCGATGTCGCGAGCGCTTGACCGCATGTCGAAGGGGCGCACGACGATTACCATCGCGCACCGGTTGTCGACCGTCCGCCATGCGGACCTGATCGTGGTCATGCAGGCGGGCCGGATCGTGGAACAGGGTAGCCATGAGCGGTTGCTGGCGCTCGACGGCGTTTACACGGGTTTGACGCGAGGCGCTTGATCCGCAAGGGCAACGAGCCGCCGACCAGCGCGATCAGTTCCGCCCCGGTTCGCCGGACAACTGGCTGGCCACAAGACAGGTGCCGCCGATCGAGCGGTGCGACTCTTCGGCCAGGGGTAATGCCAGGTCCGGTAGGACCGCCCGGGTCCACAAGGGACTCAACAACCGGATCGGAGGCAGTCATAGACCGCCCCGGAAGCGCGAGAAAACCATGGGACGGTTCAAGCCGCCCAGGCAAGCACAACGTTTCCTTGCCGTCCGCGACCAGATCGTCAGCATTTTCAAACCCCGCTGTAATTCGCCTCACCGCCTCATCATGTCGCCACGCAGGGGCAGACGCCTCCGCGCTGTGGGACGACTATGTTCGCGAGATGGCCGCTTAAATGACGCCGAGTGCCCCAACACAATCAATGCTCAACACCTTGGCAATGCCGGTAATCTTCCCGCTGGCCTGATCCGCACATTTATTGGCCGATCCGGTCATTTCCTGTTCGAAACCTTCATGACACCTTCGAAGCATCAGTGAATGAAAAGAGTATTTTTGATGCTTCAGAAGAACCGCGATCAAAGCCCGAAAGAATCCCAAATATCGACGCGGATCGATTTTATCTACCTGTCTGAGCAGGATATGATCAGCGCGGGTGTCACCGACATGGCGGCTTGCGTGGACACGATGGAAGAGATGTTCGGCGTGCTCTACCATGGCGATTATCGTATGGCGGGGGTCAATAACAACTCGCACGGCTCGGTCGTGGTTTTTCCCGAAAGCTCACCTTTTCCGACGATGCCAAAGCCGACACCGGACCGCCGCTTCATGGCGATGCCAGCCTATCTGGGCGGGCGTTTCGGGATGGCCGGGATGAAATGGTACGGTTCCAACATTGAAAACCGCGACAAGGGGCTGCCCCGTTCGATCCTGATGTTCATTCTCAGTGATGCCGATACTGGCGCGCCTCTGGCTTTCATGTCGGCAAATCTGTTGTCGGCCTATCGCACGGGCGCTGTTCCGGGGGTGGGTGCGCGGCATCTGGCGCGGGAGAATTCAAAAGTTGTCGGAATTCTGGGGCCAGGCGTGATGGCCAAGACATCCCTTTCGGCTTTCATGGCGGTCCGCCCGTCGATTGATACGGTCAAGATCAAAGGGCGGGGCAAGAAGAACCTCGGCGCTTTCATCGAGTGGATTTCCGGGACATTTCCGCAGATCACGAGCGTTACCGTCGTGGACAGTGTCGAAGAGGTCGTGCGGGGGTCGGATATCGTCACATTCTGCGCGTCAGGGGCCACAGGCGATCCGTCGACCTACCCAACGGTCAAGCGCGAATGGATCAGCCCCGGCACGTTTTTGGCGATGCCTGCACTTTGCAACATCGACGAAGCGATGGAGGCACCTGAGATCCGCAAGGTTCTGGACAATCCGGGGCTCTATCACGCCTGGTTTGAAGAAAACCCCAAGCCGGTTCACAAGCACATCCCCGCGGTCGGCATACGTTGGCTGGACCTGGTGGACGAAGGCAGGATCTCGCTCGATAAGCTGGAAGACCTTGGACAGATCGTTGCGGGCGATGCGGCGGGTCGACGGGATGACGACGAGATCATCATGATGTCGGTCGGTGGTTTGCCGGTCGAGGATGTGGCCTGGGGCACGGTTGTCTATCGCAACGCTGTTGAGAAGGGCATCGGTGTCCCGCTGAACCTATGGGACGTGCCGACGCTGCGCTGACCCGTGCGTCCTAAATTAGCGGCCCCGACAAATTTCTGAACAAGGTAAGAACCATGACCGAGATTATTAAACTGAAAACGGGCACCAAGTTCGAGGAACATGGCAGCTATTCACGGCTTGTCGCGGTCGATAATTTGATTTTCGTGTCCAATACCGCCGGGCGTAATCCGAAAACCAAGCTCATCCCGGAAGATCTGGCCGAGCAAACGCTGCAGGTGCTTGCCAATATCGAGACCGCGCTGAAGGCTGTCGGCTCTTGCCTGGAAGATGTTGTGAGGGCGCGTGTCTTTGTGCAGTTCACTGACGATATCGACGCGATCATGACCGCCTACGGGCAGCGGATGCGCGGCATCAATCCGGCCCTTACCATGACCTGCCCGCCGCTTGGTTCGACAGAGTACAAGGTCGAGATTGACGTTACGGCCTATCGCGGTGCCGCAAAGGCCGAGGTTAAAGAAATGGCCATTACGCTGTGATCAAGCTGCGGCGCTTCGTGCTGCCGAACATCAATGGATTCATCGAAGGATTAGTGCCTTGGCTCCGGTGATTGTGCCTGTGCAGACCTCGCTCGACATTCCGGCTGCGACCAGCGTTGTCGTGATCGGGGGAGGGATCGTCGGATTGACTGCCGCGCTGAATCTCGCAGAGCGGGGTATCCCCGTTGTCGTTCTTGAAAAAGGACATCTCGCCGGGGAGCAATCCTCGCGCAATCTGGGATGGGTGCGCAAGACGGGCCGCGACATCTCTGACCTGCCGCTGTCGGTGGAATCCGACAGGCTTTGGGCCGAGATGCCGGAGCGGGTCGGTGCGGATGTCGGATATCGGCAGGCGGGCATCATGTATGTGGCCCGTACCAAAGCCGAGATGGAAAAACACGAAAACTGGATCGGGTCTGCCGGGGGGCGGACGTTGGATTCACGTTTGCTCGGCGCCGGTGAAATCGACCGGCTTGTGCCGGGCGGTGCGGAGCGTTGGTTCGGCGGTATCCATACGCCATCGGATGGCCGCGCAGAGCCGACATTGGCCAGCAGCGCGATCGCGGCGGCCGCTATCGCAAAGGGCGCAGTCATCGTCGAGCATTGCGCAGTGCGCAGGCTGGTGATGTCGGCGGGTCAGGTGACGGGCGTATTGACAGAGCGGGGTGAAATCCGCTGTGAGCAAGTATTGCTGGCAGGCGGAATATGGTCACGGCGCTTTTTGGGCAATCATGGCGTTGCCTTGCCGACATTGCCGCTTGTTGCCTCGGTTTTCCGCACGGCGGCGATGGAGGGGCCGACCGAGATTGCCGTTGGTGCTGCCGATTTCTCATTCCGGAAACGTGGCGACGGGGGCTATACGATCACCCAGCGCGGGGCGCTCTTCGCGCCCTTGATGCTGGATCACCTGTTGATCGGGCACCGTTACCTTCCGGTCCTGAAAGCGGAATGGAAAAATGTCCGCCTGTCTTTCGGCCGGGATTTCCTGCGCGACCTTTCGATGCCGCGGCGTTGGCAAGGCGATGAACGGTCACCGATGGAACAGTTGCGCACGATGGATCCACCGGTGAACCATGGCTTGAACGCAGACGCACTCAGGAACCTTTGCAAGGCCTGGCCGGTCTTCAACAAGGTCGAGATCAAGCAAAGCTGGGCAGGAATGATCGATGTGACCCCGGATTCAAATCCGGTGATCTCGCCGGTTGCGAATTTGCCGGGATTGACGCTGGCCTCGGGTTTTTCGGGGCACGGGTTCGGCACTGCGCCTGCGGCAGGGCAATTGGCGGCAGATCTGATCACGGGCAGCACGCCGATTGTCGATCCTTCGCCTTACCGGCTTGACCGGCTTTGACGGATGAAAAGGCACCGGGTCGGAGCATAACGCCCGGAGCGGCGGATCACCAATTAAGGATTGAGCCAAGGCCGATCCGAAGCGGGAGCAAGAAGAACATGAGCGCAATGATTGAACGTACAGGCGGAGCGGCTGTCCGGATTCCGGCTGCCAAGATCCTGATCGACGGGGATTGGCACGATAGTGCCGACGGGCGGATGATCGCGGTCTATGATCCCGCAACCGAGGAAAAGATTGCAGAGGTTGTGGCGGCATCGGCGACAGATGTGGACCGCGCTGTGCAGGCAGCGCATCGCGCATTTGAAAGTTCAGCATGGCAAAATATGCGTCCGCTGGACCGTGGCCGACTTCTGGAAAAGCTCGCGCTGCTGATCGAGCGTGACGCCGAGGATCTTGCGCGGCTGGAAACACTGGACAATGGCAAACCTTTTGCCGTGTCGCGCAACGTGGACATGAAATTTGCCATTGATGCCTTGCGCTATTACGGCGGGTGGAGTTCCAAGATGGCGGGCGAATACATTCAGTTGTCGCCCCTTGCTGATGATGGCGGCACCTACCGCGCCTATACGGAACGCAAACCGGTGGGTGTTGTCGGTGGGATTACGCCGTGGAACTTTCCCCTGGGGCAGGCGATCCAAAAAATGGCGCCAGCGATTGCGTTTGGCTGTACCGTGGTGCTGAAGCCGTCGGAAGAGGCGTCGCTGACAACGCTGCGGCTGGGTGAATTGGTTCTCGAAGCGGGGTTCCCCGAGGGGACAGTCAATATCGTGACCGGCTATGGCCACGAGGCCGGGCAGGCGCTTGTTGACCATCCGCTGGTGCGCAAGATTGCCTTCACCGGATCGACGGCGACGGGGCAAAAGATCCTTGCATCCTCTGCGCAAACGATGAAACGCGTGACGCTGGAACTTGGCGGCAAGTCCCCGACCATTGTGCTTGCGGATGCCGATCTGAACCTTGCGATACCCGGTGCCGCCAATGCTATCTTCCCGAATTCCGGGCAGGTCTGTACCGCCGGTTCGCGGCTGTTGATCGATGCGTCGATCTATGACGAGGTGATCCAGGGCGTGACCGAGATCGCGCGGGATCTGAAGTTGGGCAGCGGCTTCGACCCTTCGGTTCAGTTGGGGCCGCTGGTGTCATCCCGGCAGTTGGAGAGGGTGTCGGCATTGGTCGCGCACGGGATTGATGAGGGGGCCGAGCCGCTGTGCGGCGGCGGACGGGCGGAAAGCACGGGTTATTTTTATCAGCCCACCGTCCTGAGCGGTGGCCGCGCTGAAATGCGGATCGCCCAGGAAGAGGTGTTTGGCCCGGTGGTTCTGGCCATGGCCGTGCAAGACCCGCAGGACATCAGGGCACTGGCAAATGATACTGCTTTTGGCCTGGGTGCCAGCATCTGGACGCAGGACATCAACAAGGCGCATCTGTTGGCCGCGCAACTGGATTGCGGGACGGTTTGGGTCAATACCCACAACGTGCTGGACCTTGCCATGCCGTTCGGCGGTACCAAGCTTTCGGGGCTCGGCCGGGAGTTTGGCACCGAGGTGATCCATGCATACACGGAGCCACGCGCAGTTTGCATGCGGCTGGAGACAACAGCTTTCGGTTGAAGCCCAGCTAAGGCGCGATGCCTTTTTCCTCGGCGTCGGGCGTATTGGCCTTGCCGATGGAATGGCGCGCACGCCGCAGGGCGGCAAGAGGAGTTTCGCCCGTCCATTCCCGAAAGGCGCGCGAAAAGGCCGATTGATTTGCATATCCCAGGTGCGCTGCAAGCTGGCTCACCTTGATACTGCCGGTGCTCAGCAGCATTTCGGCCTTTCTGAGACGTTCGCGATTGAGTATCTCGGTGAAGCTGGTGCCAAAGGTACTGAGTTGCCGACGCAGCGTGCGCGGCGCGATTCCAAGGATGTCAGCAAGCGTTTCCAGATCAACGTTTTCGCGGCCCAGACGCTGGTCAACGAGTTGCGACAACCGTTCGGGGACCGGGCGAAAGGCGTCTTCGGGGGGGCGCAGCAGATCGATAAGATGCATCTCGACAATTGCGCGGGCCGGTGCGTTTGAATTGACCCAAGCCTGCATGGGACGGTCAAGATCGGCGTCACGGATCACGATGACATTTGCTGTGGCATTGCCTCTGACAGGACACCGAAAGTACCGCTTCAAAGGGACTTCGCGCCCGGAAATATCATGTTCAAAACATATTTCGACCGGGCTCCAGCGTTCGGAATACAATTGCCGGATTAGGGCGCATAGACCGGCGGTTGAATTCTCCGCGTCCTGAACCCTTGGCCAGATTGCCATATCATTGATGGCATAGCCGTATCTGGTTTCCCCGAACTCCTGATGGACCGTGCTGGTCGTGTGGCTTTGCCAGCTGGCCTGAAACCGCAGGAAAACGGCAAGAGCCTCGCGCAGGGTCGGCGCGGCTGCCAAAAGCGGGTAGACGGGCCCGATCTCCCATAGCCGGAAATTCTGACCAAGTTCGAGCCCGAGAAAGGGGCGGTCAAGCACCAGAGCCGCCTCTTCGAAAAACGCGACGTAGGCTTTCAGTGGATAGGTCGAATAGGGGTTCTGTGACTTCCCGGCCTTCAGATTGAATTTCGCCAAGGCACGCCGTGTTTCCGGAGTGTTGCCGTGCATCTCACTGATGATCTGATCCAGGAAAAACTGCCGCAACGTGGCTTCGTGAGGAGCAGAAACCGTGCGGTGCCTGGGGTGTTCGGTCTCGTGGTCTGCATCTTTTTCACGCATGAAACTCCTCCTTTCCCGAATCTGTTTCATTTACGAAAAAATGCTATAGCATATATTTTCAATTTGACCGAGCTGCATGAAATTACCCCGAAAATGGCCTGATCCGCACAATTAACGACCCCTGCTGACATAGACCGCGGATTGAGCGCGGCCTAATCTTGAATCAAGCTGCGAGAAACGCGGTCATTTTTCTTACCTTCCGACACGTGCCGGAGAAGCAGAGACGCAACATGGGATGGGGTCAGAAAGGCAAGCTGACCGGAACGCCGGCCATCTGACAAGAACTGAAAGTCCGGCTTTTCCGGGCAGGACAAAACCAGAAAAGAACTGCCAAAGGCAGCGCCAAGTCAACAGACAAACCAATAGGGGATACCAGATGAAAACCATAGATAGGCGTCTTTTCATGAAGCTTGCGGCGGTAACCGGTGGTGTGCTGCTGGTGAAACCGGATTTTGCCTTTGCAGGAGAGATCGACAATCTCTCCATCGCCTGGACATCGGATACCGCGAGCTGGGACCCCAACCAGAGGCTATCCCCGGATCCACAGACAATCCTGAAAATGGTATTTGACCAACCCATCGACATGACGAGCGACCTCAAGCTGACACCGGGCCTGTTGACGGAGTGGACGCTGGCAGACGATGCGATGAGCATGCATGTCACGCTGCGCGATGATGTGACCTTTTCGGATGGTTCGAAACTGACCGCCGATGATTTCCGCTATACTTTCTATGAACGCGTCAACCAGGGTGAGGAAATTGACCTTGCCGTCGGTTTCGGAAGCGTGTCGGACATTGAGGTCCTTTCGCCGACCGAGGCGGTGATGCATTTCGAAAAACCATTCCCCATCGTGGCGCAATGGCTGAGCTTCAGCGCAAGCTACATCGTGTCCAAGGCCCATGCCGAAAAGGTGGGTCCCGAGGGCATGAAAACCGACCCGGTCGGAACCGGCCCCTACGTATTGAAAGAATACCAGCGCGACAGCCGTATCGTGCTGACCCGGCGCGATGACTACTGGGGAGAATTGCCTTCGGCCAAGCAGATCACGATCGAGATCATTCCAGATCCCACTGCACGACTGGCCGCGTTGGAGTCTGGTACGGTTGATATCGCGACTGAACTATCGATCCGCGACGTCAAACGCCTGCAGCAAGGCGACGCATTCAACGCCGTCACCAACCCGATTGCCCGCATCATCTATATCACGATCCGCGAGGATGGGGTGTTTGCGGATCGCAATGTCCGTTTGGCCGCCCACCATGCGGTGAACAAAGATCTGCTGTCCAAGGCGTTCTTTGGCGGGGATGCGGTGACCATCGACCAGCCGACAATTCCCGGCATGCCGAGCTTCTTGCCCGACTTCCACTTTGATTACGACCCGGACAAAGCCAGAGAGCTGCTGGCGGCCTCGGGTTTTGGGCCGGACAATCCTGTCAGCCTGGATTTTGCCACCACGAACGGCCAGTTTCCCGGTGACTATGACATCGCCCGTGCAGTTGTGACGATGTGGGAGAAAGTGGGCATCAAGGCCAATCTGACAGTGATTACCGAGTCGCAATGGTACGAGTTGAATGCCTCTGCCAAGCTGCCGGCAGCGTCAATGTTCGTCTGGGAGAACGGCACAGGTGATCCCGAACTATTCGCCGGGAACATGTTTGACGCGGACCTGCCTTTCGCCACCTACCGCACCGAGGAAGTCACGGCGATGATCAAGCCGCTTCTGAAAGAACCGAACTATGAGAAGCGCATCAAAGGGTACGAAGAGTTCAACAAGTACCTGATCGAGGAGGGGGCCATGATCCCGCTTCTGCAAGCCATCCAGACCATTGGGTACCGCAAGGATATCCAGATTACGCCGTGGGCCAACGGCCTTATCCGGCCAAGCGCAATAACGGCCAAGTAATTCGGTTGGATTGGATGCGCGCCCTCGCCAATCACGGCGATGGCGCGTCTTCATGGGTTAAGGAGGGTCGGCTTTGATCTTGGCTATTCTACGTGTCATTACACGCAGGCTCCTGGCGATCGTTCCGGTTTTTGCGGTCGTGACCGTATTGATTTTTGGCGCGTTGAGAATTCTGCCGGTCGATCCGGCACAGATGTCGCTGCCGCCTTCCGCGACAATCGAACAGGTTGAAGCCAAACGCGAAGCGATGGGGCTGAACCGGCCGATCTGGGAGCAGTATGCGATATGGGCAAGGGGCGCGATTGCAGGCGACCTGGGAGAGTCTTCGCAATACCGCACGTCAACCGTCGATGTGGTTCTGGAGCGTCTGCCCGCGACGATCGAGCTGGTGATCAGCGCGTTGATCTTTGCGGTCTGTGTAGGAATGGCTGGCGGAATGCTGATTTTCACGGCGCGCGGGACGGTTTTCGAGTCGGTGGGGCTTGTCGTCACCTCGGCGGTTATGGCCTTGCCTGATTTCCTGCTTGCGCTTCTCTTTATTCTGCTCTTCGGCGTTCTGATTCCGATCTTTCCCGTGAATGGACGGCTGGACCCCGGAATGCAGGTGCCGCCGCACACCGGGTTCTTGCTGATTGATGCAATGCTGTCCGGAGATATCAGGATATTCATCAGTGCAATTGAACATATCGCCCTGCCGGTTACGGCCTTGGGCCTGGCTTTTTCTCCGACCATTGTGCGGGTGCTGCACGCGAGCCTGATCAACACCTATCAGCAAAGCTATATCCTGCAGGCACGCCTGCGCGGGTTGAATGGCCGCGAGATATTGTTTGGTCAGGCCCTCAAGAACGCCATTTTGCCGGTGGTCATTCTTGTCGGCACGCAATTCGGCGGCCTGTTTGGCGGTACTCTGCTGGTTGAAATGATCTTCTCTTTTCCCGGGTTGGGCAATCTGATGGTCAAGGCGATGCAGATGGCCGACCTTTCGGTGATCATGGCAATTGCGCTGATCTATTGCGCCACCACGCTGATCTTCAACTCTGTTGCAGATGCCCTGGCTTATCTACTGAATCCGCGATTGAGGAACGGATAATGGGCCGGAGCTATCGTTTTGCCGATATGGGCCTTCTCATCGGCGGCTGTTTTGCAGCACTGGTGCTGATCTGCGGGATATTTGCGCCCTGGGTCGCGCCCTACCATCCGAATGATCAGGAACTGCTTTATATCCTTGCGCCACCGGTTTGGATGGAAGGGGGAACGTCAGCGCATCTGTTTGGCACGGACAGTCTGGGTCGTGATACGTTGTCGCGCCTGATCTATGGCGCGCGCACGGCAATGACCGTTGCCGTTGCGGCCTCCCTTGGTGCAATGCTGCTGGGGGCTTTTTTCGCGCATCTGGCGGGTTATTTCGGCGGCTGGGTCGACTGGATCATCAGCCGGACGGTCGAGGTTTGGTTGTCTTTTCCGCCGGTTGTCTTGTCGATGTTGTTGATCACCGGCCTCGGCATCGGGATAGACAAGGTCATTCTCGCCATTGTGCTGGTGGACTGGACACGGTTCTGTCGCGTCTTGCGCAGTGAAGTTCAGGTGGTTCGGGGACAGGACTATGTCGCCTTCGCACGGCTGATCGGCCTGTCGCACCTGCGTGTCATCATGAAAGAGATCCTCCCTGCGACCCTGCCGATGCTGATCACCCTGCTGAGCCTGCAAATGGGCATATCGGTTGTGGTGGAGGCCATCCTGTCCTTTGTCGCGATGGGTGTGCCGTCTGATGTGCCAGCTTGGGGTCAGATGATCGCCGATGCGCGGATTGACATGTATTATGCACCCTGGGGCCTTGCTTTGCCGATCTTTGCCATCTTTCTCACGGTTCTGAGTTTCAATCTTCTGGGTGACGGGCTGCGGCGAACGCTTGATCCGCGCCATCGTGCAGAGCGGAGTGCCTGACAGATGACCGGGCAGAACGTTCTTCGCATCAACCAACTCGAAATTTCGCTTGAGACGGGGCACAGGATACTGAATGGCGTGGAACTGGGGATTCAGCCAGGGCGGATCCTTGGGGTGATTGGTGAATCCGGTGCGGGAAAATCGATGATTGGCAGCGCAATTGCCGACACCCTGCCGCGGGGGCTGACCATCTCAGGTGGTTCGATCGAGTTCGACGGGCTGACCCTGACGGACATGAACGCCCGGACCCGCCGCGACCTGCTGGGACGCGATATCGGCTTCATCCCGCAAGAGCCGATGAGCGCACTGAACCCCAGTTTGACTATTGGTCATCAGGTCAGTCATCACCTGGCCAGAATTGGCCTGAAATCCGCAAAGGTGCGCAAGGATCGGGCGGTCGAGCTTTTTGCCGAAGTCGGATTGGACCGGCCGCAGGCTTTGTTGGAAAACTATCCGCATCAGCTTTCTGGAGGGATGTTGCAACGGGTCCTGATCGCGATGGCCTTTGCGTCGAACCCGCGGCTGGTGATTGCGGATGAGCCGACCACGGCTCTGGATGTGACCATCCAGAAAAAGGTTGTCGAACTGATTGCCCGCACGCGTGAAGCCCATGATACGTCTGTGTTGTTCATCACGCATGATTTGCAGCTCGCGGCTGACATTTGTGACGATGTTTCTGTCCTTTATGCCGGGCGGATTGTTGAGACGGGCGAAGCGAGGCGCATCATCAATGCGCCCAAGCATCCCTATTCCAGCTGCCTCAATCTGGCGACGCCAAACCTGACGGGTCCGATAGCACGGCTGATGATCCTGCCCAAGACAATGCCCGGAGCGGTGGAGCGCACCGGGATGAAAGGGTGTGAATTTGCCACCCGCTGCCCGATTGCGGAAGACCTTTGCCAGACTTCCAGACCGCCACTGGCCGAGGTTGAGTCCGGGCACTGGTCGGCTTGCCACTGGCCGGATCGCGCCGGATCGGTCACCGTGCCGGAAGCGCCGGAAGCACCAGACGGCTTGGCTCTGGGCAGCAATCCGGTGCTGTGGGCCAGGGGGCTGGGCAAGGCGTACCGCCAGCATGACTGGCTTGGCCGGGTGCGCGAGGTGCAGGCGCTTCGGAATCTGGATTTTGAAATTCGCGAAGGTGAATTTGTCGGAATTGTGGGCGAGAGCGGTTCGGGCAAAAGCAGTCTGACGAAGATGATCGTAGGATTGGAAGACGTAACGTCCGGTGCGCTGGAAGTGGCGGGTCTGAACCGGACCACCAGACCGCGAGAGGAGTTCTTTGACAAGGTTCAACTGGTCTTTCAGGATCCGCAATCGGCGCTTAATCCGCGCCGCAAGGTCGCAAGCCTTGTAACGCAGGCGCTGGAGGCGCGGCCGCATTCTCTGTCAAGAACGGAACACAAGGCGCTGGTGACGGCATTGCTGGCCAAGGTGATGCTGCCGCCAGAAGTGGCCGAGCGGTTTCCAGATCAATTGTCGGGGGGGCAAAAACAGCGGGTGAACATCGCACGGGCGCTTTGTTCAAACCCAAGTCTGCTGATTGCGGATGAAATCGTTTCAGGGCTGGATGTTTCGGTACAGGCGCAGATTCTGGAGCTGCTGCGAGAGCTGCGCCGGGAGGCAAGGTTCTCACTTCTTCTGGTCTCGCATGACCTTGCAGTTGTCCGGCATGTCTGTGACCGGGCGCTGGTGATGTGCAAAGGTGAGATTGTGGAGCAGGGACCGGTCGAGGAGGTCTTTGCAAACCCGCAACATCCCTACACCCGTGAATTGGTTATGGCGGCACAGGGCGGAGCTGGTGGTTGAGGCTGGCCGAAAGGCCGTCACCGGGCCTAACCGGCAAGGCGGATCCGAACTGGCGCTTATCGATTCCTGTGTTCGTGGTCTGAAGGTGCGGTTCCGGTCCAATTGCATGAGGCGCGCCAGAACACGATTGCATTGGCCCAACTTGCAAACCGGGTGATGCCGGTTTCGATGTTTTCCGGCAGGGACAAGACGATGCCGACAGGCTCCATGTCGCTGGCTAAACCCGGTGCCTTGAAGGTGCGCCTGAGCACCTCGACACCAATGCCCTGGTGTTCTGAGGGGACTGTTGCAAGAACCGCCATCTGTTTGGAAACATGATTGTGAAAGGATCTCCATGTCAAGCAAACAGCCACTTGACGGATTTTTATTTTATATATAAAAATATGTAAAAACATAGAATGAAATTAGGGAGCGTGATGCCGTCCATAGGCTACGAAGTGCTCGCCGTTTCGAGCGAGACCAAAGATGTTAAGCGGATCGAAGTGAAACCTTCCGCGCCGATCCCCATGGTGTGGACGGCAGGCGCGCATGTTCGTGTCAGCCTGAGCGAAGGGGGCGATCGCTCGTACTCCCTGCTGCGGCTTCCAGGCCTGCAACCCGGTCATCTGGCGCTCGGTGTGTTGCGTGAGGCGAAAAGCACGGGCGGTTCGACGTTCATGCATGCGCTCAAGCCGGGGGACAAGCTTCAGATATCGAACCCGGCCAATCATTTTGAGTTGGGCGACCACGCCGAACCTGCCGTGCTCATCGCAGGTGGCATCGGGATCACGCCGATCCTGTCCATGGCGGCGGAACTGGCGGCTCGTGGGCGGGCGTTCGAAGTCCATTACGCCGGGCGTTCCGAAGGGATGCTCGCTTTCGTGAAGGAAATGCAGGAGATCTGCGGCGACCGGCTGCATCTGCATTACGACGATCAACCCAACAGGATGAATTTGAACGATATCCTGAGGCAGACCTCTGAAGGCGCGCATGTCTATTTTTGCGGACCGGCAGGCATGATCGTGGCCGTCAAAGCCGTTGCATCCGATCTGGGTTGGCCCACTGAGCGGGTGCATTACGAGCTGTTCTCCGCTGCGGCCAATACCGGGGAGAACACGGCTTTCGATGTCGAGATTCACAGCACCGGCCAGATCGTACACGTCCCTTCCGACAAGACCATCATCGACGCGCTGGAGGACGCCGGGCTTGACCCGCTTTATGACTGCCAGCGCGGCGATTGCGGGATTTGCCAGTGTGATGTGATCGAAGGAATCCCGGAGCATCGGGATGTCATCCTGACCGACGCTGAAAAGGTGGCGAACAAGGTCATGCAAATCTGTGTTTCACGTTCGAAGACGCCGAAACTCGTCATTGATATCTGATCTTAACTGGAGACTGCCATGGACCGTTATCGCGGAAATTCCCAAGCCATCGCCGATTTGGTCAAGGGCTACGCCGTTCACCGTGACGCATACGTGAACGAGGAAATCTTCGACCTGGAAATGGAGCAGCTCTTTCCCAATTGCTGGATCTACATCGGGCATGAAAGTCAGCTCAGGAACACCGGCGATTTCATCACGTCGAAGATCGGAAACCAGCCGGTTCTGGCGTCCCGCCACCGGGACGGTCAGGTCTATGTCCTGCACAACCGCTGCCCGCACAAGGGTGTCAAGATCGCGTCCGAACCTTGCGGGAACACCGGCAAGTTCTTTCGCTGCCCCTACCATGCCTGGTCGTTCAAGACGGACGGCTCGCTTTTGGCGATCCCTCTGAAGAAGGGCTATGAGGGCACCGGCTTTGACACCGATCAGGCGGCCGAGGGCCTCAAGCGGATCGAGAACGTAAGGATCTATCGCGGTTTGATTTTCGTACGTCTGGCGGACGAAGGTCTCAGCTTTGAGGAATTCTTCGGTGAGTCGCTCTCGACCATTGATAACATGGCAGACCGGTCGCCCGTAGGCGAGCTGGAGGTGATCAGCCAGCCAATCCGCTACATGCACACCTGCAATTGGAAGATGCTTGTCGAGAACCAGACCGACACCTGCCATCCGATGGTTGCGCATGAAAGCTCTGCCGGAACGGCCGTCAGCGTCTGGGAGCGCGAGAAGCACAACTTCACTGAAACCCCAATGGCGGTGCAGCTCTACGCGCCCTTCATGAGTCCCTATGAGTTCTATGAGGGTGCGGGCATCCGTATCTGGCCCAACGGTCACGGTCATACCGGCGTGTCCGGGTCGATCCATCAGGATTACGAAGACGTGGACGGCTATCAGGACATGATGGTTGCGGCCTATGGCAAGGAACGCGCCGCCGAGATCCTCGGTGATATCCGCCACAACACGATCTACTTTCCCAATATCATGGTGAAGGGGCCGGTCGGCATCCTGCGCAACTTCATCCCGCTTGGGGTGGACAAAACCCTTGTTGAGAGCTGGGTGTTCAAGCTGAAGGGCGCCCCGGACAAACTGTACGAACGCGGATTGATGTATAACCGTTTCATCAACGCACCGACCTCCATTGTCGGCCATGACGATCTGGAGATGTACGAACGCGCGCAGGAAGGTCTGCTGTCCAACGGCAACGAATGGGTCAACCTGCGCCGCCTCTGGGAAGACGAGGAACCCGAAGAGGTTACCGAAGTCGTCAACGGCACATCCGAACGCCAGATGCGCAACCAGTTTTATGCCTGGCGGAAATTTATGGTTCAGAACATCGATCAGACCGTGGAGGCCGCAGAATGAACCGCGATGACCTGATCGACTTTGTCTATGATGAAGCCGCAACAATTGACCAAATGCGATGGGACGATTGGCTGGCGTTGTTTCACAAGGACGGACGCTACTGGATGCCGCTTGAATGGCAGCAGGACGACCCCGTTTTGCAGCCGTCGCTGATGTACGAAGACCGGCTGTTGCTCACCGTCAGGGTGGAACGGTTGGCAGGTGAGCGAACCTTCAGCCAGAAACCCAAGAGCCGGTGCCATCACCTGCTGGAGCGGCCGCGCATTGTCTCTATGGGTGAAGACAACGGCCTCTATAAACTGCGCACATCCTTCATCTACACCGAAACCCGGGGCGATCTGCTGGAACGCTATTCCGGCTGGGTCAGTCACGAACTGGTTGAGGTGGACGGGGCATTGCAGATCAAGCTCAAGCGCATTGATCTGATCAACTTCGATGCGCCTTTCAGTAACATTCAGCTCTTTATCTGAGGCAGGCATGACCATCGAAACAGTATACACCCGCTTCAAGAAAGCCGCCGCGAGACAGGGCGAAGCCGCCTTCCTGCATGTGCTGGAAGAAACGGCAAAAGTCTATGGCATCCCGCAAGGCGACATCAGCTATAGCCAAATGGCGGAACGGGTGGAGGACTGGCGCAAGCGGTTCATCGACGCAGGCTATGGCGCAGGTCATCGCGTCGGTCTGCTATTGGAAAACCGCCCCGTCTTTCTGGAAATCTGGCTGGCCCTGAACGCGCTTGGCGCGTCGGTGGTGCCGATCAATCCGGACTTGCGGCTGGCGGAACTGGAATATCTGGCTGAACACTCTGAAATGATCCTGGCGATTGTTCTTTCCGAGCGGTTGGAAGAGATGAAGTCCGCCGTTGAAAATGCCGGGATTGCCACCCTTGTTACGCCGCCGGACGGACAACTGCCACAGGCCATCCTGTCTGCGCCGGCAGACGCGCAGCCAAACGCGCTGACCGAATGTGCCTTGCTCTATACCTCGGGGACCACGGGCAAGCCCAAAGGCTGCATCCTGTCCAATGAATACTACCTGTATTCCGGTGACTGGTATGCGGGTGCCGGTGGCCACATCAGTTTGCGCCAGAACAGCGAACGGATGCTGACGCCGCTGCCGGTTTTTCACATGAACGCGATGGCCGTCTCGGTGATGGCCATGATCACGGTGGGCGGTTGCCTGATCATGCTCGATCGTTTCCACCCCCGCAGCTGGTGGGCCTCCGTCCGCGAAAGCGGCGCGACGGTGGTGCACTACCTAGGCGTCATGCCACCAATGCTGATCCGCGCCGAGCCATCCGATGAAGACCGTAATCACAATGTCCGTTTCGGATTTGGCGCGGGCGTTGATCCGAAGCTGCATGAGCCATTCGAAGAGCGCTACGGCTTTCCGCTGATCGAGGCATGGGCCTGCACAGAGACAGGATCGGGCGGTGTCATCTGCGCCAATGAAGAGCCGCGCAAGACAGGAACGGCCTGCTTTGGCCGACCCGAAAAGGAGGTGGACGTGCGTGTTGTCGACGATGCGGGGAAAGACGTACCGCCTGGCCAACCTGGCGAAATGCTTGTGCGTCGAGCCGGTGACAATCCGCGATACGGATTCTTTTCAGGCTATCTGAAAAACCAGGAAGCGACGGACGAGCTATGGCAGGGTGGATGGCTGCACACCGGTGATGTGGTCCAGCAGGACAAAGACGGATCGCTGCACTTCGTGGACCGCAAGAAAAACGTGATCCGCCGGTCAGGCGAGAACATCTCGGCGGTGGAGGTTGAATCGATTCTGAACCGGCATCCCGAAATCAACTCTTGTGCCGCAGCAGCCGTTCCGGATGCCGTGCGTGGCGACGAGGTGGCCGTGTTCATCATTCTCGATGGGGTGGACGGCAACAGCGCCAAGGCCGAAGAGATCGTGACCTGGGCGCTGGATCAGATGGCCTATTACAAGACGCCCGGCTGGATTGCCTTTGTCGATGATCTTCCCCTGACAGCGACACAGAAAATCCTCAGGGGTCAGTTGAAAGACCTCATGGTGAAAACCTTTGAAGCAGATGGTTTCATCGACACCAGACACCTGAAGAAGCGTAAAACCTGATGGCACGGCAGAAACCCTATGATGGTGTTGTCGTCTGCGTGCCGGTCACCGTCCCCTATGTGCGCTACTCCGACAAGACCGCGCATTGGTGGACCGGCGGTGCCTTGGCGGCCCTTTCACGCCAGACCGGGCTGGGGCCAGCCGATTTCGACGGGTTCTGTTTTGCCAGTTTCTCGGCTGGACCGGATTCGGTCGTTGGCATGGTCCAGCATCTGGGTCTGAGCCCGCGCTGGATGGATCACATCCCGACTGGCGGCGCGAGTGGCGTCATGGCTCTGCGCCGTGCTGCGCGTGCGGTTCAGGCGGGCGATGTCGACATCGTTGCATGCGTTGCCGCCGATACCAACCAGATTGACAGCTTCCGCCAGACATTGGCGGGCTTTTCGCGCTTTTCCCAGGATGCCACCTATCCTTACGGGTTCGGCGGGCCCAATGCGACCTTCGCGTTGATTGCCGACAACTTCATGCACGCTTACGGCGTCTCGCGGGAAGATTTTGCCAAACTCTGTGTCGCGCAAAGAGCAAATGCACTGTCCAATCCGCTTGCGCTCATGAAAAAACCTTTGACCCACGCGCAATACATGCAGGCACGCCCTATCTCGGATCCGATACATCTTTTTGATTGTGTCATGCCCTGCGCCGGGGCCGAGGCCTTTATCGTGACAACGCCTGAAAAGGCGAAGGAACTGGGCCTGTCCACCGCGCGGCTGGCCTCGACAATCGAGCGGCACAACGCCTTTGCCGAAGATCCGGTGCAGACGCGCGGGGGCTGGGCGCGCGATATTGATGATCTGTGGGCGGCCGCAGGATGCGCTCCGCAGGATATGGATATGGTCCAGCTTTATGACGATTACCCGGTGATCGTGGCGATGCAGCTGGCCGATCTGGGGTTTTGCGAAAAGGCGGCGGTGTCCCGGTTTATCGCAGACAACGATTTCACGATTGCCGGTTCAGTACCGCTCAATACCAATGGCGGACAGCTGTCCGCAGGGCAGGCCGGTGCCGCTGGCGGCTTTCAGAACGTGACCGAAGGATTGCGGCAAATCTTGCGGGCGCCTCTGGGGGACCAGGTGCCTGACGCAAAGCGAGCCCTGATCTCTGGCTTCGGGTTGGTGAATTATGATCGCGGTGTCTGCACGGGTGCCGCGGTTCTGGAACAGGATGTGCTGCGATGACCGACCCGCTGACACCGCCAAAACGAAAGGACCCGCTGGTTGCGACCCATGCGGGCCATGTGTCCCCCGCTTTGCGCAGCCGCGCGGCCACTGCGATGGCGGCGCGCGCTGGTCAGGGACGCTTTGTGCTCCAGGTCTGTGACGATTGCTCGCGGGCCACCTATCCGCAGCGTGACCGCTGCCCGTCTTGCTGGGGCACGTTGAACTGGCAGGATCAGCCCAATGGCGCGGTGATCGAGGCGGAGACCACGATACGCAGTTCGATTGACCTGTTTTTCAAAGATCACCTTCCCTGGCGCATTGGCTCGGTCCGACTGGATGCGGGGCCGATGGCAACCGTGCATCTGCACGGAGATGTCGGTCGTGGTGACCGCGTCATAATGGACCTGAAACTCGATAGGGCCGGCAATCCGGCGCTTTTTGCCATGCCCGAAAAGGAGACGCCCAATATGGCTGATGATCCCCAATTGCGGGTGTTCACCGCCGATCCGAAATTCCGGCGCATCCTCGTGACAGACGGCCGGACCGCGACCGGACAGGCGCTGGCCGAGGCCCTGCTCAAGGCAGGCGCAAAGACGGTCTTCCTCGGCAATGCCGATCCCTTGATGCGCTATCCGGGGCAGGACCGGATCGAGACCATGGAGGGGATCGAGCCTGTCAGGCTGAGCCTGACCGATACCCGCAGCATCGAAGCCCTGGCCGGGCAACTGGGCGGGCGCGTGGACATCGTTGTCAACACAGTCAGCTTTGCCCGTCAGGGTGGTGTCGGTTTTGGCGGCAATCTGAACAATCTGCAGACCGGACTTGACCTCGAAGTGACGGGACTGATGCGCCTGGCACAAGGTTTTGCCCCAGCTCTTTCGGGTCGCTCAGACGATGGGGATCGTTCTGCCGCAGCCTTTGTCGATATCGTGTCTGTCCACGGTCTGACCGGAAAGGCGGGCTATGCCGGATCGGCTGCAACTGCCGCCGCTCGCCTTTCACTTATAGCAAGCCTCCGGGGTGAGATGGCCCAAACCGGCATTCGTGTCATGTCTGTCTTGACGGGCCCGGTCGATAACGACTGGCATCAGAATGTGCCGCCGCCCAAGACCACACCGGCGCAGATCGCAGGGGCGGTCGTTACCGCCCTTCAGCAAGGGCAGGAAACAGTGTGCGCGGACGAGGTGGCGAAAGACGTGCTTTCCCGCTGGCAGGACGATCCGGCTTTGACAATTCGTGAGGAAAACAAATGAGCAAAACTGTGCTTGCGGATCTTGCCGTAGCGCTGGCGTCCGGCGAGGTTCGTGTCATCGACCTGACCAACACGCTGAACCCGGATTTTCCGGTGATCGTGCTGCCGGCGGAGTTCGGCCAATGCGCCCCGTTCCGCATGGAAAAGCTGTCGCGTTATGACGAGAACGGACCGGCCTGGTACTGGAATAACATTTCGATGAACGAACACACCGGCACGCATTTCGATGCCCCCGCGCATTGGGTGACGGGCAAGGATCTGCCATCGAATACGGTTGACGCCATCCCGGCGCAGGAATTTGTCGCACCCGCTGTGGTGATCGACATTTCGGCAGAGGCGGCGGCAGATGCAGATTTTGTCGTCACACGCGAGTTCGTCGAACATTGGGAAACGGTAAATGGCGCCATCCCGCCCGACCACTGGATTGCCTTGCGGACGGACTGGTACAAACGTGTCGGAACACCGGAATATCTCAACCTGCTCGAAGATGGCGCGCATTCTCCGGGACCGGATGCAGGTGCTGTCGAGTTTCTGGTCCACGACCGCAAATGCGTCGGCCTGGCGGTCGAGACGGTCGGCACCGATGCCGGCCAGGCAAGCACGTTCAATCCGCCCTTGCCGGCCCATTCGATCCTGCACGGCAACGGCAGGTTCGGCCTGCAATGTCTGACTAACCTGGACAAGCTGCCCACCTTTGGTGCGCTCATCGTTGCCTGCCCGCTCAAGATCGAAGGCGGTTCGGGCAGCCCGTTGCGCGTGGTCGCACTGGTGGAAGGAAAAGGTGCTTGAAGACAACTTTGATCACTGGGGGGAACTCCGGCATTGGCGCCGCGATCGGCGATCTGCTGCTCGCACGCGGTGAAAAAGTCGTGTCACTGGGGTTGGAAAAGCCTACCGCAGGGAATGGCAATCTGTTTGGCTATACTGCTGATCTTACCGATCCGGCGGCAACCGCGCAGGTGGCGGAGCAAATTGCGGCCGATCATGCGATTGATGCCGTGGTTCATAACGCCGGCGCGATCCTGCCTGACTTGTTGCCCGACGCCGACCCGAACGACATTCTGAAATTGGCGCAACTTCATCTTGCAGCCCCCATGGCGCTGACACAGGCTTTCCTGCCGGGAATGACAGAGCGCGGATTCGGGCGCATTCTGTTCATAACATCGCGCGCCTCGATGGGGATGCCGACCCGGTCCGCTTATTCCGCGACGAAGGCGGGTGTGCACGGCATGATGCGCACATGGGCGCTGGAGCTGGCCCCGAACGGGATCACGGCCAACGTCATCGCGCCCGGTCCGGTCCTGACAGAGAATTTCTGGGGCATTGTTCCCAAGGATGGTGAGCTGCAGGAGAAAATCGCCAATGGCGTGCCGGTTCGGCGCATCGGCACACCCGAAGACATCGCCAACGCGGCCGGGTTTTTCCTGGATGAGAATGCCAGCTTTGTCACGGGTCAGGTGCTTTATGTCTGCGGCGGCACGAGCCTTGGCGGCCAGCCTTCGTGACCTGTGCTGGGTGAAACGGCCAGCGCTCCAACGTGCTCCGAACCCGCCGTTATGGTGTGCCCACCCGCAGGTTGAGTTCCGTTGCGCCCGCGAAATGATTTAACGCTATCAAGGCAGAACGTGAAGGGTACGCCGCCGTCGTTGTAGGTCACTTTCAGGATGCGGGATTGTACGAAGTGCGAAGCATTGTCGATATGCCCGTGACAGACCTGGGCGAGGCGACGATGCTTCGGTGCTGCCGGTTGGGGCAGCGCTTGGCATCGTGACAATCAATCCCAGGCTCATCCCCTGGTTTCACCAGCAGATCGGCAAGTACGGCCTGCGCGACCGGTGAGGGGCGTACATTCCATATGTTTTGAGCCGGGCCAGATTCTTGGGGCCTATGGCGCTGAGGGCATGGCAATTGGGATCAAGGACGTGTTTGACAAACGGGCAGAGCCTCTGGCGGCGTAGAGCATAGACGCCGTGATCTACGAGCATTACCTACAAGGATCACAGCGACTCCGAAGGCCGCCTTACGAAGCCGATCGGGATGCGTCATCTATGATAAAGAGCCATCCGGCATCACCATAGTTGCGCAGAACTTCGATACCGCCGCCGGTCAAATTCTGAACCTTCCCGTCTTCATCTGTAAGTTCAAGCTTCCAATGATTGGTCGAGAGCGCAATATCCTGATGAATGACATGGATACGGTTGCCAATCTCGATCATGGGCTTGAGGGAAAGAAGCCCCTCATAGTCGGTCCGGGTCGCCGCCTTGCCAAGCAGTTCGACCCCGTCAGGATTGATATAGGTGACATCGTCTGCGTAAAGCGCAACCAGACCATCGAGGTCGCCCGCGTTGAAGCGGTCCTGCCAGGCATCGTAGACCTTTTCCAGGTCGGTGACCGGCGCGGTATCGCTTGTTGTCTGTGCAAAGAGCTCGTTCGCAGACAGGCCTGCGCCGCTTGCAAAAAGCCCTGCGCCAAGGACGCGGAGGAAATGAGCGCGGGTCAAACCGTCTGCCACAGTTTCATGCATTTCGTGCGTTTCAAGGCCGCCCGAAGACAATCTGTGGCGTGCTTTCTTGATCGAGTGAAACATCTGCATGGCCTTTCCCTGAGGATCTGTACGCAAAAGGCTAGTCCTGGGAAAATCGGCGGTCCATTTCAGATCAGGTCGATTATTGTGCACTTCCGGCCCAATTCGAAGCCGCCAACCTGTCTGCAGCGCTCCATTGGATCGCTGGAGTGGAACGTTGACAGGTATTTTTTTATACATGAAATAAATTCATCTGGTGTAGTGCCAAACCTGACATGAACGCACGACTGATCGTTGATCCGGTAATCAGAATGATGTTTGTCCGTCGTGCTTGTCGACCAATCTGCTGCTGAACGATGCCCCGCCCGGGGGACGGATCGCAAGTGAAACGACGATCCAGGCAACCACCAATCCGTATTTTCAGAAACGCCTGCCGATCAGAATCGGCTTGGTGATCCTTGGCTGCGGGCCGACGATGATCACCTTTTTCGAAGAGGGAACAGGACTAGGTGATCACACCAGCGTGTCCTTCCGTCTTGACGCTTTTGGCCAGGCAATTGCCTGGGTGGAGTGGCCCGGGAATCGCATGCCCACATTGCAGGTGAATGGCCACGGCGTTCAGTTCTGCAATGATAATTCCTGCCCATATAGAATATGCTGAAAAATATTTTTACTTGTAAAATAAATTGATATGGTCATTATCAAATGATAGGGGTTCGCGCGAAGAACGCCAAAAAGGCCGCGGTCAGACAGCATGGTTTCATGTTGAAGACAGCAACGGCAGCGCAGGTGGCATTTCATAGTCATCACTCAAGGGGAGAAAAAATGATGAAGACCAAGACAGTATTTTTGAAAGGGATCGCCGCAGTCATCGCGACAGGCGCATGGCTTGCCACACCGCTGGCCGCAGAAGAAGTCACGCTGCGCGGCGTGAGCTGCTTTCCGATCGGCGCACCTCCCGGCGTGCCATTCGAACACCTGGTAACCGAGATCAACGCGAAGGGCAAAGGTGTCATTCAGATCAACCTTCTGGGCGGTGCTCCCGCCATCGGCAGCCCGTTTCAGGTTGTTGAGCGCATGGCCCAGGGGGCCTATGACATCGCCGGTTGCCCCGAGGCGTTCTTTGGCAATCTCGTACCCGAAGCGCCTGTTCTGAGGCTTCAGGAGAAAACCTTTGCCGAGCTGCGCGAAAACGGTGGGATCGACTATTTCCAGGAAATTGCGGGCAAAAAGAATGTCAAATTCGTAGGCCGCCACCACGATGACGGCGCGTTCAACCTATTCCTCGCCGAGGGCAAGGCCATCGACAAGGCCGACCTGACCGGTCTGAACCTGCGCGTTTCGCCTGTCTATACCGCCTTCTTCAAGGCCTTGGGCGCGACAGTTCAGCGGTCCTCCATGCCCGAGGTCTATACGCTGATGGAGAGCGGTGCGGTTGACGGCTATGGCTGGTCGGTGCGCGGGGTTTCGCCATCGTGGTTTCCGGTCACAAAGTATCGTGTCGAGCCTGGTGTCTACCGCGCGTCCATTCATACGGTTGCAAACCTGACAAAGTGGAATTCGCTCAGCGAGGAGGCCCGCGCGCTTGTCAACGATATTGTAATCGGTTGGGAGACGCGAATGGAAGGGTCCAGCGACTATGCGCAACAGCTGGATGCAGAAACGTTCAAGATGCTTGAGGAAAACGGCATCGAGACCATCACGCTTGAAGGCGAAGAGGCCGACAAATGGGTCAACGCGGCGCGTGAAACCGCTTGGGCAGAGTTCATCGAACAAAACCCAGAGACGGGACCAAAGCTGAAAGAGCTCTTCACCGTATCCGACTGATCAAAACAGTCGTGACATTCCGGCAGACCGTCGCCCGATGGTCTGCCGGTTTTGCGAGCAACACCAGCCGGAGACGTATATGTCCTCGTTTATCGACAGCTTCGAAACCCTCTTTGAGAAACTTAACCTTTGTGTCGCCGTCTGTGTGGCCGGGTCAATCGGTCTTTTCGCGATCCTCGTTCCTTTCGATTTCTTCTCCCGCAAACTGGGCTGGCGCGGTCTGGAGTGGTTGAATGAAGGTGCTGAATACGGCCTTTACGCAGGCGTTTTCCTGTCAGCGGCCTGGGTTCTGTACAAAGGTGCTCATGTGCGCGTCGACATTATTCTGACAACACTTCCAGCACGGCTGAGCGCCACGGTGGAGCGCCTGATTGACCTGTTCGGCGCGCTGCTTTGTCTTGGCATGGCATATTTCGGTGCCAACGGCACCCTCAGCAGCTATGCCTTCGGATCGCTGCCGGACAAGGACCTGCAGATCCCCAACTGGATCGTTCTCGCCGTTTTCACGGCTTCGTTCATCATGCTCGCGATCGAATTCCTGTTCCGCTTCAGGCGGGCAGGGCGGCCCGACCATAAAGTCTCTACAGACATGGGATTTTGATGATGGAATGGTATTCAGCCCTTTTCCTGCTGCTTGGGATCGTCTGCTTCTTTCTGTTCCTCGGCTTGCCGGTTGCCTTTGCCTTTATGGCTGCCAACATCTTCGGCACCGCCCTGTTCATCGGTGGCCTTGCGACCATGGGGGACTGGACGATTGCGTCCTTGTCACTTCAAAGCATGCCGATGGAGTTTCACGAGGCGATATCCTATTCGCTCGCGACCATCGCCTTATTCCTGTTGATGGGAGAAATCCTGCTTGAGACCGGCGTTGCGTTCAAGGCAATCGGCGCGATCGAGCGCATGATCTCGCGCGTACCGGGCCGGCTTGCCATCGTGTCTATCGTTGGCGGAACCGTGTTTTCCTCATTGTCCGGCTCGACCGTGGCAAACACCGCTATCCTTGGCAAAGTCCTTTTGCCGGACATGCTCAGGCGCGGTTACAAACCGGCCATTGCAATGGGCCCGATCATGGCTGTGGGTGGTATTGCCATGCTGATCCCGCCCTCCTCGCTGGCGGTGCTGCTGGCAAGCATTGCACAGAAATCGGTGGCCCTGCTTCTGGTGGCCGGAATTATCCCCGGCATCCTGATGGCGATGAGCTTCTTCGCCTATGTGATTATTCGATGCGCCATCAACCCGGATCTGGCCCCCCCATACGAACCCGATACCGGCTACCTTGACCGGCCGCTGACCATCGCGGTCAACACCCGGCGCGGCACCATCTGGACAAGAACATACGAAGGCCGTTGGCTGCGAATGATAAACCGCTTGCTGCCAACGCTTGTCTATATTCTTCCCTTGTTCAGCATCTTTGTCGTGGTTGTCGGCAGCATCTTCACCAATTTTGCGTCGCCGACCGAAGCCGCTGCAATGGGCTGCCTGGCTGCACTTGGCGCGTGCCTGTTCTTCCGGCTGTTCAAGAACAAGATCACGATCACCGGTATTGAAGGTGCAGAATTTGGCTGGGCCGAGATCGGCAAGGCGTTGATGGAAACGGCGAAGGTCAACACCATGATCATTTTCATCATTGCCGGGTCACTGGTATTCACCCAGGCGATGGCAGTGTCCGGTGCCACGCAAGGACTGCTGCAAGCTCTTACCGCCCTTGATCTTTCACCGTTGTCGGTGGTTCTGCTCATGATCCTCATCCTGCTTTTTCTCGGGGCCTTCATGGATCAGGTCAGCATGCTGCTGCTCACTCTGCCGTTCTTTCTGCTGGGGCCGACCTCGCTTCAGGCGATCTACGGGATTGATCCGATCTGGCTCATGGTGCTGATCCTCATCACCATGGAGATCGGGCTGCTGACGCCACCATTCGGACTATTGCTGTTCGTCATGCGGGGCGTTGCGCCGGAGGGGATCACGATCGGCCAGATCATCAACTCGGCGCTGCCCTTCATCCTGATCGAACTGGCAGTGCTTGCTCTTTTGATTTTCGTGCCGTCAGTCGCCACCTGGCTTCCCAACCTGATCAATTAGGCTGCAATCAATATCGCAAGAAGCGCTATCTGGCCGCATTCCTTCGGCAATGATTGCCTATGACGGGATCGTGGCTGAATTCGCACCAGAGCATCGAACGCTCCGGTCAATGCTGCAAGGGCAGGCGGATCGTTATAGCGACCGGCCGTTCGTATCCTGCGGAGGCGTCAAATGGTCGTTTGCCGAAACCGCCGAGGTCGCCCGCGCATGGGGCGCGCGGCTTGCAGCGGCGGGGATCGGTGCGGGGGACCGCGTGCTGATCCACTGCGGCAACCGGGCCGAATTCCTCCAGGCTTGTCCGGGAGCAACCTGGATCGGTGCCATTGCCACCCCCGTCAATACGGCTTTTCGCGGGCTGCTGCCGGCCCATGTCATGGCAAACGCCCGCCCCAAACTTCTGATCGTAGAAGCGCAGTTTCGGCCCGCCTACGATGATCTGGGCGAGGATGTGCCGTTGCCGCCACTGCTCTGGCCCATCACTGCGCAAGGCATTGAGGTGGCCGTTCCAATTTTGGTCCCGGCACGCTCCGACGCTGCCGCGGTGCGGCCAAGCGATATTGCCGCAAATCTCCACATGTCCGCCACGACGGGCCCGTCAAAGGGAGACTGCTTTCCACAGGCACAGTTCTTCTGGTGGGGTATCTATTCGGCCCGTGCATTCGGCGTACGCGAAGGCGATGTGCTGATGACCGCGCTTCCGGTCTTTCACACCAATGCCCTCAACGTCTTTTATCAAGCGCTGTTGATCGGATGCGAATATGTGCTGGTGCCCAAGTTTTCGGCCTCAGGCTACTGGAAAGCTGCGGCAGAGTGCAGCGCCACAGTGACCTACCTGCTGGGTGCAATGGCGTCCACTCTTATGGCTCAGCCCGAACGGGGCGAAGACCGCAAACATTCGATCCGAACCGCATTGGGCGGCGGTATTCCAGCACGGTTGCAAGAGCCGTTTTATCACCGGTTCGGCATTCCCATGGTCGACGGCTATGCCTCTACCGAAAGCAACTTTCTGATCTACAATCGATACCCATCGTCCCATCTGGACCAGCATTGTTGTTGTCGAACGCGGCCTGCGAAGATTCAGCAAGACCGCGTTCGATCCTGTCAGTTTACAGGTACTTTCCCGACAGCAAAGCACCACAGCCTGGCACATGCGGCTTCAGATTAAGCCTTGTTAGCATCTGGTGGGTTGTCGCCACGGCGGCAGATACCACGGGAATGCCGCATTCGTCCTCGACCTTCTGAATCGCCGCCAGCGAAGGCATCTGCACACAGGCCGAGAGGACCAGCGCGTCGATGTTCTTGAGGTTCGCGCGCTTGTAGATTTCGGTCAGGTTCATCGGGTCTTGCGCCGCGACCTCAAGATTGTCGGGAATTTCAAGCGCGATGCTGTCGGTGACCTCGATCCCTTCCGCCGTGATATAGTCGGCCACCATGTCGGTCAGAGGACGCATGTAGGGCGTCACGATGGAAACGCGCTTTGCTCCCATCAGGTGCAAGCCGTCAACAAGCGCACCGGCAGAGCTGACAACCGGCGCGGGGTGGCCGTTGTCCACGGTCACCTGATGCAGGCGCTTCTGGCTTTCGCGGTGATATCCACGACCCATGGACATGATCGCGACCAGACAGGCGTAACCCATGACATCGACTGCTGCATCGCTCAGTTCCAGCGCACAGCGATCGCTGTCGGCGTCCATCGCGGTCAGCTCTTCCTTCGTGACCTTCTTCATGCGCATGCGGCTGGAGTGGAAGGAAAACCGCTCCGGATAGAGGGTTTCACGCGAACGCAGCATCGCCGGGATCTCTCGTTCCATCGTCAGGTTTGACGACGGAACGATCTGCCCGATCTTCAGGGTCTGGTGCATGCTCTCCATGTCAGTCCCCGATCTTGACGACGGGATTGCGCAACACGCCAATGCCGTCGACACCGCATTCAATCACGTCACCGGGCCACATCCATTCCTGCGGATCGCGGCCTGCGCCGACGCCGGCCGGGGTGCCGGTGGCGATGATGTCTCCCGGCTCAAGCGTGATCCCGGAAGAGATATCGGCGATTAGCGTCGGGATATCGAACAAGAGGTGCTTGGTGTTGGAACGCTGCTTTTCTTCGCCGTTCTTTTTCAGCCAAAGCACCAGATCATGTGGGTTCGCAATATCGTCAGCGGTAACAATGGCTGGACCAAAGGGGCAATAGCTGTCCTGCCCCTTGGAGAAGATCCATTGCCCCGCACGGCGATTGTCGCGGGCCGATACGTCGTTGATCACCGAATAGCCAAACACATGGCTCATGGCGTCATCCTTGGAGATTCGCGTCGCGCGCTTGCCGATGATCACGGCCAGTTCCACCTCCCAATCCAGCATCTGCGTCATGGAGGCGTTGTGCTGGATCGGCTCGCCCGTTGCGATCACGCTGGTCGGGGGCTTGGAAAACACCACCGGTTGCTTGGGCAGATCCTTCGATGTGTCCAGTGACTTGGCGCTTTCAGCGACGTGCTCGACATAGTTCAGCCCGATCCCGAAGATGTTCTTGCGCGGCCGCGGGATCGGCGCCAGCAGGCGCACGTTTTCCTCTGGCACGGCAATCCCTGCGGGCCGGGCACCTTCGGTTTCGGCCAGGGCCCGGCGGATTTCGGCCAGCGCATCGGGCCCGAGGTCGATCAGTGTGAGCATGTCCGAGGGGAGCGCGGCACCAACTGCTTCGCCCAGATATTCCACGTCAATGACAAGACCGTCCTGAACAACGCCAAGGCGACCCTCGGCGGCTGCACCGTCTCGGTAGGTTACAAGTTTCATTTTGGATATCCTGTATTTATTTGCTTACGACCTGGTGGCCGTCGTTGTCTTCCAAAGCCTGTTCCGCGTAGAAGCCGAGCTTTCTCATGGTCGGCAGGTCGTGGAACGAGAACAGGCAGGCATCATCACCGCTTTGCGTGTTGCAATGCTCGTGCCACGTCCATGGCGGCACGCAGAAGATGTCCTTCTCCTTCCAGTCAAAGCGCTGTCCGTTGATCACGGAATAGCCTTCGCCTTTGGCCACTTGATAGATGATGTTGCCGGTGTGGCGGTGCGCCTTGGTGTGTTCGGACGGGCGCAAAAGCTGCATATTCGCACCCATGGTCAGCATCGGATCAGCGCCGGTCTTGGGATTGATATAGCGCATGATCACACCGTCATAGGGCGACCCGTCGGTGACCTTGGCGTAGCTTTGCAGCGCCTCGTAAGTCTGATCCCAACGAAATTTCAGCAAGGGTGAATAGGATTTGTCCCACTTGTCCAGCTCCGGCATCAGGGCGGGTGAGCCGTAAGTTGCCGGGCTGTCATCCAGCGGCAAATTGCTTGTTTGATAGTCGTCGGGATGCACTTCGTAGAAATTCGCCTCAAGCGCATTTGTCAACGGGATGTCCAGCCCGTCCTGCCACAGGCAGGTGCTGCCATCTTCCTCGATCCCGTGTTCGTGCCATGTGCCGTTGGGCGTCAGGACGAAATCCTTCGCTCCAAGGCTCATCTTGTGTCCCTCGACAATCGTATAGGCCCCCGCGCCTTCCATGATGAACCGCAGTGCAGAGGCCGCGTGGCGGTGCGCGCCGGCGCGTTCGCCCGCTTTCATGGTCTGGATGCCGGAGAACAGCCACCCGCAGGCAGCACTGACGTCCTGACGCTTCGGGTTGCGCAGATAGACAACGCGCCGGCCTGCATCCTCGGGGCGCACCAGATCAATGGCGCGCAGAACCTCCGGGCGCAGGTCTTCCCAGCGCCACAGGACGGGATCGGATTTTGGCGTTGGCTCCCAGGGCTCGATCGAGTTGGCGACAGTCCAGAGCGCGCCCGTCTCCTGCTTCGCGAGGTCCTTGTAATAGGCTTCCAGTTCTGGCGTGTCGCGGACCCGCGCACGGCCCAGTACATCATCTTCCTTGGCAATTTCCTTGACAGTATCAGTCATGCTTTCCTCCAGTCTTGATTGGATTACTGCTTTTCGCTGTCGTCCGGCATCGGAACAGCGTTCAGGTCCGGGGCGGTGGCCGGGCCGGTTTTCAGATTCACGGCAGCCTGCGGCACCTGATTGACCCTCAGGTCGAATATGTCGAAACGGTTATAATGGCCGGTGATGTCATGCATCTGTTTGGGCTGAATACATTTGCCCAGGTCGATCTCGGCATAGACAATGCCTTCATCGTCAATCAGGCCTTCCCCGATCTGACGCCCGTCAGGTCCGATAATCCCTGAATAGGCGCTCGATTTGCGCTCAAGCAATGCACGCGCATCGGGGCGGATTTTCTCCATCTCGGTGATGATTTCATCCGAGACCGTCGACGTGGCAGTAATAGTGAAGACCTTGCCTTCGAAACTGTGCGACATGCTGCGCAGTTTTATCGCCTCGGCCATGTCGTAATCGGGGGGGGCGACCGGCAAGGAAATGTAGCTTGCCGTATGGACCAACTCGCCCTGCGCCAGCAGAGTGAAACGGGCCAGGGTGTTTGTGTTCTCGCCACAGGCCAGACCACCCAGTGGGCCAATCTCCGTGTCATAGACCTTGAGGCTGGAGCCGTCGCCGCCCGTCCAGGTCAGTTTCTCTGCCCAGGTGGGAACTAGTTTGCGGTGTTTGCCCAGAATCTCGCCATCGGGTCCGATGAACAGCAAGGTGTTATACAGCGCGCCCAGCGATACCGGGCTGCGTTCGTTCAGACCCATCACGACGTAGCAGTCATTGGCCTTGGCCGCCGCCTGGACCTTTGCAACCTCCGCGCCATCAGCAAAGACCGACGCCCGGACTAGTTTTTCAAACCACGCGCTGCCCGTTACTGGGTCGGTGATCCAGTTCCAATAGGGATATCCCGGGATGAACACTTCTGGGAACACGACAAGGCGCGCACCGTTGCCGGCTGCTTCCGCAATCAGGCTTGTGGCCTTTTCCACGGTCCGTCCCGCGTCCAGAAAGACAGGGCTGGCCTGAACCGCCGCTGCTGTGAACCTGGGAAAGTCATTGAGTGGCAACATGTTCGTCTTCCTTTCCAGAATTGATTGAGCCCAAATGCGAAAAAGCACGGAAATCGGTGTCAACGATGATAGGGGCCGGGTCCGTCTGCCTGCCGGAAGTTCGTCTGACCAGACAGGTGCCACGACTCGCCTAGCGCCGGGAATCGGTCATGAATAACAGTGTCACGCCTGCCAAGGATGAGTTGGCTATCTTTCTTATAACGCCATGTTTTTGAATTGTTTTTCCCTCATTTTCGATTTGCCTGCACGAAGTGGAAAACTGATCGTTGACTTATTTTACATATAAATCTATGCATTACCATACTTTTTTTTTGGAGAGACGATTATGGCTGAACGATCCTTTGCGAAAGAAGTCGAAGACCTGAAGCTGGGAGAGGGAGATCTGTTCCGCGGTGAGGGCATTCTGGCAATTACCAAGGCCCTGCTGCAATCCGGTGTCGCTTATGTCGGTGGCTATCAGGGATCGCCGATTTCGCACCTGATGGATGTGCTGGCAGACGCCAATGACATCCTAGACGACCTCGGCGTGGTCTTTCAAAGCTCGGCCAGCGAAGCAACGGCGGGCGCAATGCTGTCGGCTTCTGTGATGTATCCGCTGCGTGGTGCTGTGGCCTGGAAATCGACCGTCGGCACCAATGTTGCATCCGACGCCCTGTCGAATCTTGCGTCCGGCGGGGTGACCGGCGGAGCGATGGTGATCGTCGGCGAAGATTACGGCGAGGGCTCCTCTATCATGCAGGAACGCACCCATGCCTTTGCAATGAAATCGCAAATGTGGCTGCTGGACCCACGCCCGGATCAGACCTGCCTGGTCAACCTGATCGAAAAGGGTTTCGAACTTTCCGAGGCATCCAACACTCCAGTCATGCTGCAGGTGCGGGTCAGGTCTTGTCACATGACGGGCGAATTTGCCTGCAAGGATAACAAGCGTCCCGATTTCACCCTGCGCGATGCGATGAACAACCCCGAACGCGATCTGGGCCGCATTGTTCTGCCGCCTGCTGCCTATGAGCATGAGGCGGAAAAGATCAATGTGCGCATGCCCGCCGCGATAGACTTTATCCGCGACCAAAAACTCAACGAGTTCTTTGGCCCCGCCGGAAAAGAAAAGACCGGCAAGACCGGGCTGATCGTTGTTGGAGGCATGTACAACAGCACGATCCGCGCGCTTCAGTTCCTTGGGCTTTGTGATGCATACGGCAATTCACGCGTGCCCATCTACGTGATGAACGTGGCCTATCCGACGATCAAATCCGAAGTCGACGAATTCTGCGAAGGGTTGGATGCCGTCCTGATGGTCGAAGAAGGCCAGCCCGAGTATATCGAACAATCCATCTCGACCGTTCTGGCGCGCACGAAAAGCCCGACCGCAGTCCATGGCAAGGACTACCTGCCGATGGGTGGCGACTATACCGCTTCCGTGCTGACCGAAGGGATCGGCCGCTTCCTCGAGGATCATGAGCCGCAACAGCTTGGCAACCGTGCACCGGTCCCAGATCCGGTCCCAATCCTGAGCAATCCCGTGATCGAAAGGCTTTCCGACGTCGTTCCGGCCCGTCCGCCGGGCCTGTGTACCGGATGCCCCGAACGGCCCATCTTTGCCGCGATGAAAATGGTGTTCGAGGAAACCGGCACCCACCACGTTTCGGCCGACATCGGCTGTCACCTGTTCTCGATCCTGCCGCCCTTCAACCTCGGCGCCACGACCATGGGCTTCGGCCTAGGCCCCGCTTCGGCCGCGGCATTCAACGTCAAGGGGGCCAAGCGCTCCATCTCGATCATGGGCGACGGCGGCTTCTGGCACAACGGGCTGACCAGCGGCATCGGCAATGCGGTCTTCAACAAGCATGATGGTGTCTTCGTCATCGTCGACAATTTCTATTCCTCCGCCACTGGCGGCCAGGACATCCTGTCATCCCGCGCCTACAACAAACGCCGCAAGACCAACAACTCCATCGTGGATGCGGTCAAGGGGATCGGGGCCACCTGGGTCCGGCAGGTTGACCACACCTATGACGTCACACGGATGCGGGACGTGCTGAACGAGGCGCTGACCACCGATGCTGAAGGCCCCAAGATCATCGTGGCTTCGTCCGAATGCATGCTGAACAAGCAACGGCGCGAGAAACCGAAAGTGGCCAAGGCGATCAGCGGCGGCAAGCGGGTGGTGAAAGAGAAATTCGGCGTCGACGAAGATGTCTGCACCGGCGATCACGCCTGCATGCGGCTGTCCGGCTGCCCGTCGCTGTCGGTCAAGGAGCTGGACGATCCGCTGCGCGACGATCCGGTCGCCTCGATCGACGACACCTGCGTTGCCTGCGGCAATTGCGGCGAGGTCGCGGATGCGGCCGTGCTTTGCCCCTCCTTCTTCCGCGCCGAGGTCACCCACAACCCGACAGGCTGGGACAAGTTGAGGGCCGGTCTCTCCGGTTCCGTGATCCGCTACCTGCAAGACCGCCGCGAAAAGCGTGCGGTTAGCTTTGGGGCATAGGCGAATGAAGGATGACACAGTGAAACTGGGGCTGAAGCCCACCGGCCCCGCGACAGAGCGGCCGATCTCGATTGCAATTGTGGCGATGGGCGGCCAGGGCGGTGGTGTTCTGACCGGCTGGATCGTGAATCTCGCGGAAACTCACGGGTGGGTGGCGCAATCGACCTCAGTCCCTGGGGTGGCCCAGCGAACCGGGGCCACCATCTATTACGTAGAGATGATGCGGGCCGGCGAGGGCGGGCAAAAGCCCATTCTGGCACAGATGCCGACGCCCGGTGATGTCGATGTGGTGATCGCTTCGGAGTTCATGGAAGCCGGCCGGTCGATTCTGCGGGGGATCGTGACGCCCGATCGGACCACGCTGATTGCATCCAGCCATCGGTCATTGTCGGTCAGTGAAAAGATGGCGCCGGGTGACAGCATCGCAGACAGCAGCGCCGTGACCGATGCGATCGGCGTCGTTGCCAGACAGGAGATTGTCTTCGACATGAACGCGATGGCGGTCAAGAATGGCTCCGTTATCTCGTCCGCCATGTTCGGCAGCCTTGCGGCTTCAGGCACTCTGCCCTTTGAGCGGGATGCCTATTACGATGTGATCCGCAAGGGCGGCAAAGGCGTCGAGGCCAGTATCCGTGCCTTTGATGCCGCTTTCGACCGCACCGTGAACGGCGCGGTGATGCCGCAGGTTGATGCGCCTGACGCAGCCACCCCCGTTTCCGCACTGCCTGACAACTTGCACGATAATCGGGCAAACGACCTGCTCATGCGTATCCGGGCGGAACTTCCTGAACAAGCGCATGCAATGGCCTATCTGGGCTTGCAGAAAGTCGTCGACTTTCAGGATGCAGCTTACGGCGACGAGTACCTGGATATCCTGCGCGATCTCAGCCGGCGTGACCGTAAGGCAAATGGTGACGCATATGACTTTGAGTTCACCGCGACGGCCGCCAAATATCTTGCAAATGCGATGGCATATGATGACGTGATCCGCGTCGCGCGCATCAAGACGCAAAGCGCGCGTCGTCAAAGGGTGGCAGAGGAGGTTGGCCTGCAAGACGGCCAAGTCCTTTACACCACGGAATTCATGCACCCGCGCATGGAAGAAGCCGTATCAATCCTGCCGGTCGGGTTGGCAAACTGGCTGAAGGCACGCAAGCCTCTCTATAATTGGCTTGACCGTCGCATCAACAAGGGCCGCCGTATTCAGACCTATCGTCTGATCGGGTTTCTACCGCTCCATTTTGTCGGTGCTCTCAAAGGAATGCGCCGCATGTCCCTGCGCCACAAGACAGAAGTCATCCACCGTGATGCATGGCTGGCCGACGCTTCGCAGGCACTGGCGAGCAACTATGCCCTGGGCGTCGCGATGCTCACGTTCCGCCGCTTGATCAAGGGCTATTCAGATACACATGTCCGGGGTCATTCGAAATTCGAAAAGGTCATGCAGACGACAAAGTCCATCGCCGATCGTGACGACGCAGCGGAATGGGCACAACGCCTTTTGACTTCTGCGATCAAGGATGCATCCAGCAAGGACCTGGACGGCACGATCATGACAATTGAAAGTTTTTCGAGCACATGAATAAAATCGACAAATCAGCGTCATTTCCCAGTCCTCTCAATCGGGCGGATATCCCGTTCCCGGACTGGAGCTACAAACACATATTCCGGCACGGCCAATGTGACCCTGCAGGCATTGTGTACACACCCGAGTTTTTCAATGTGTTCAACCATGCGATCGAAGCATGGTTTTGTGAATGCCTGAACCTGTCCTACTATGATTTCCTTGGTCCCCGACGCACCGGACTGGGGTATGTCAACGCACATGCCGATTTCTTTTCGCCGGTTCAAATGGGCGAGGAAGTCGAATATTTCATCCGGGTTTGCAAAATTGGCGGCAAGTCATACACGCTTGAATTAAATGCGATGCTTGGCGAAACAGAGGCACTGCGCGGGCTCTTTACAACCGTCACCACCAACCTTGATACGCATTCTTCGATCGACATTCCAACCGACCTGCGAGGTGCATTGAACCAGTACGTGTTCTCGGATACTACCTAGTATGTAAAATTATGGAAACGCAGATAGATCGATGATGGCCCGTGATCCGGCTCCGGATATTTCAGACTACCGCAAGGACGAAACACGGCTCTGGCTCGGCGTGCTGGATGTCCATAGTTTCGTCTATCCGGAATTGAACCGGCAGCTCAAGGAGCGGACGGGCATCAGCGTTTCGAAATTCGATGTTCTTGCACAATTGGAACGCTACCCCGAGGGGCTGAGCATGGGTGAACTTTCGGCCAGGCTCAAAGTCAGCAACGGGAATGTGTCCGGGTTGGTCAACAGGCTGCGCAAGGACGAACTGGTCGACAAATCAATGTCAGCCGGCGACAGGCGGTCATTTGTCGCCGTGTTGACACCGGAAGGCCGGCAGCGATTCGAGGAAGCCGCTGCTGTTCACGCGGAAGTCCTTGCAAAATGCTTTTCGCATCTGGATGCAGACAGTCTTGCGGAAACCATTGCCATGCTCAAATCAATCACCAAGAAACCAAGCGGCAAGGCTCCCACCGATCATGCGTAAGAACCTTGAAGACGTAAAATTTCCATTCACCGCGCCAGAACAGCTTTCGCAGTACCTACCCTATCTCATTACGCGGCTGAGCAATCGGTGGCAAGTCAAGCAGGACTCCGACCTAAGAAGTCTCGGCATTCAGGGCGCGACGATGCGAATCATGTCATGCCTTCGCGCGTATAAGCAGCTTACCGTAAACGAAATATCCGTGCTCTCGGTGACTGAGCAATCCACCGTAAGCAGGCTGGTCGAACAGCTTGTCACGTCCGGCATGGCGCAGCGCGAAATTGACGAATCCGACCAGCGTGTACGCCGCGTCTCATTGACCTCCAAGGGCCGCAAGAAGCTCAGGGAAACTGCGCCGGTCGTCAACCGGAACTATCATAATATGACCGATGATATTGACCCTGCTCAACTGGCCGTTTGTGTTGAAGTGTTGCAAGCTATGCTCAAGAAAATTCGCGTTCACGACCTCTGACAGGCTGGCCGAGTGGATGACCGTTGAACTTGCCGGCTTGCTCCAACTTGTCAATCCATTCGCCTAGGCTTGCGAGCTTTCGTGGAACCGTTGCTTCTTTCGAGATGTCCAGTCCGGGAAGGACAAGAGCGCGGAGTTCCAGCGTGAGAAATGCGCTGAAGATAACAACGAAGAGCGCACCAAAAGAAATCGGAGCCAGTTTCATTGTTTCTCTTTCAATTCTTTGACGCCGGTGAACCGGTCCATCCACCCGGCCAGGCTTTCGAGAACGCCATCCGCGAAGATGTCGTCACCGCCGAGCCAGATTTTGAGCAGCTTGAACCAGGCATCCAGACCCTGATGCGCGGGCTTTATGTCGTCCGTCACCATCATGCCGTGATCGGCCTGGTCGAATATCCGTATCTCAAATACCGGTGCTGCTGAGTGCGAGAGCTCTGCGCGATATGTCCGGGCGCTCTCGACAGGATCGACATAGGCGTCGTGCGAACCGAAGAGTGCCAGAACAGGCACGTCGATATTGGGCACATCGGCTCGGACATCGCTGCGCCAATTGCGTTTCGCGAAGCCCCATAAGGCCTTGCTCATCGGCTGGGCGGTCGGATCTCCGGAAATATGATCCAGATAGGCTTCGTAGGAGGCATCGCTTCGAATGAGAGCATTTATTGCGTCGTCGGCGCGTTCTTCTGCTGCTATCTCCTGTTCGCTCATGCCCTTCGCTTCCATGCGCTTGCGTCCTGAATAGCGGGACTGTTCCATCCAGTTGATTGCGCCGGAAACCGAGATCATGAAGGCAACATCGTTGCGCTTGTTCACCACTTTGGGCATGATCCAGCCGGCCTGGCTGAAGCCAATCAAGCCCACCAACCCGCCTTCCAGACCCATATGTGCGCGCAGGAAATCAATGGCTGAGGAAACTTCGGCGGCGCGATCCTCCATAGATTGCAATCGCCAATCACCGTCAGAGCCGCCGACGCCCGGTTTGTCCCAGGAGAGTGAGCACCAGCCCTTTCTCGCAAAGAGGCGCCAGAAGGATTCGTAGTAGCCGTATGCATCCCGTGGCATGTCACCCGAACCATGAACGAAAACCATGCAGGCGGATGGCTTGTTCGTACCGGCTGGCAGGATCAGAAAGCCCCGCAACGTATTGCCTGCATGCGTGAAGCTGATTTCCCGCCGCTCAAGCCCGTCCGCCTCGGCAAGAACGATGATCGCACTCAGTGCCAAGAGTGAGACGACCACGCCGATCAGCCACCGGACAATCCTGCGTGATGGAGGCGTTGCAATCATGAGGGTATTCCTTCCAGCGGACCTTCATTCTCCGGTTTGGGTGCTTCCGCGCCGTACTGATGGCGGTGGCCGGACGCGGACAGCAGGATGTAGAGACAGGGAACGACGAGCGGCACGAGAAGGGTGGCGAGGCCGAGGCCCAGAATGACTGCCATGCAGAGCGGGTACCAGGCGGGTGCGGAGAAGGCGAGCGGCAGCAGGCCGGCGATGGTCGTGAGCGACGTGGTGAGGATCGGCCGTAGCCGGTCTGACGCGCCGAGCGCCGCCGCGTCCCGCACGCTTTTGCCTTCGCGCCGCCGCTCGTTAATCACCTCGACCATGACGATGGCGTCGTTCACGACGATGCCGATAAGGGCGATGATGCCAATCATGGCGGGGAACGACATAGGGATGGCAAGGAGAGAGAAGCCGACAAAGGTCCCCATGAGCGCGACCGGGACCATCGCCATGATGATGAATGGCTGCAGAAAGGATCCGAACAGCAGGATGAGGATGGCTAAGACGAACAGCCCCGCCAGGATCAGAGACAGCCAGGTCTCGCCAAAGGTCTCTCCGGCGGCTTCGATTTCGCCTGCCCACTGGATCGCATAGCCCGTCGGCAATGTGCTTTTCAGATCCGCGATCAGGGGCGACAGTTGCTCGGCCACGCCGCTTGCCGTGATCCCCTCAGCGAGCTGCGCCTTGATGGTATTGGTGCGCCGGCCGTCGCTGTGAAGATAGAGGCGGGGACTCGTTGCGAGCGTCATGTCCGCCAGCAGCGGTAGAGATAGCGCCGCACCGTCGCCGGTGACAACTGCGGTCGTTTCGAGTTCATAAAGACGGCGCGGGCCGCCCAGTTGCCCGTT
>CAXBIE010000026.1:0-51961 GCA_963975635.1 uncultured Hoeflea sp.
GCTGGCCGCATCTCTTCGGCACCGACCATTACGGCCGCGACACGTTTTCGCGCTGCATCTACGGGGCGCGCATGACTATGCTGATCGGCCTCGGCAGCGTCGCCTTCGCGCTGGTGACGGGCGGGCTGGTCGGCATGTTGTCGGCCTATTTCACCCGGCTGGGCAATTTCCTGATGCGCGGCATCGATGTGCTGATGGCATTCCCGGCGCTGCTGCTGGCGCTGGTGCTGATGACGTTGCTCGAACGCAGCGTCGCCAACACCATCATCGTCATCGGCATTGTCTATGCCACCACCACGGCGCGGATTCTGTTCGGCATGACGCTCAAGCTCAAGCGCGAGGTCTTCATCGATGCCGCCGTCTGTTCGGGGGCCGGCCATGGGTCGATCCTGTTCCGGCATATCCTGCCCAATCTGATCTCGCCGCTGCTGGTGCAGGCGAGTTTCATTTTCGCCTTCGCCCAGCTGCAGGCCGCAGCCCTCGACTTTCTCGGGCTTGGCTTGCCGCCGGAAGTGCCGAGCTGGGGCAACATGCTGTCGGAATCGCGGATCTATGTCACCCGTGCGCCATGGCTGCTGCTGTATCCCGGACTGCTCATCATCCTGTCGGTGTTCTCGATGAACATGGTCGGCGACGCCATGCGCGACAGCATGGATCCACGCTTCAAAGACGACATTGCGGGAGTTTGACCGATGGCCCTTCTGGAAGTCAAAGACCTCGCCATCGCGGTTGCCGTCAGCGGCCAGCTGGTCCCGGTGGTTCAGGGCGTCTCGTTTGAAGTCGAGGCAGGCAAGACGCTCGGCATCGTCGGCGAGTCGGGCTGCGGCAAGAGCCTGACATCGCTCGCCATCATGGGCCTGCTCGAGGGTAGCCAGGTGCGCATCACCTCGGGCTCGATCCTGTTTGACGGGCAGGACATGCTGGCGCTGCCCGCCGAGCGCCGCCGCGCCATCATGGGCGCCGACATGGCGATGATCTTCCAGGAGCCGATGACCAGCCTCAATCCGGTCTACCGGGTCGGCGACCAGATCACCGAATCCATCCTGCAGCATCGCAGGATTTCGAAGGCGGCAGCGCGTGAGCGGGCCATCGAGCTGTTGCGGCTGGTGCGCATCCCCGACCCCGAGGGCCGGATCGACAGTTTCCCGCATCAGCTGTCGGGCGGCATGCGCCAGCGGGTGATGATCGCCATGGCGCTGGCCTGCGATCCGAAGCTGCTGATCGCCGACGAGCCGACCACGGCGCTCGACGTCACCGTGCAGGCGCGGATTCTCGACCTGATGAAGGAGCTGCAGGCCGAGACCGGCATGGCCATCATGCTGATCTCGCATGATCTCGGCGTCATCGCCGAGACCTGCGACAATGTCGCGGTGATGTATTGGGGCAAGGTGATCGAGACGGCGGCGGCCGATGAGCTGTTCGCCAATATGGCCCATCCCTATACCCGCGGTCTGCTCGCCTCGATTCCCGTAACCGACCGCGAGGTCGAGCGGCTGGAGGCGATTCCGAACCGGGTTCCGACGCTGGGGGAAAAGCTCACCGGCTGTGCCTTCCATCCGCGCTGTTCCCGCGCCCGCCCGATCTGTTCCGACATCGACCCGGCGGCAATCGCGGTTGCGCCGGACCATTTCGCCCGCTGCCATTTTCCCGGCGAGGATCCAGCATGACTGCCGCTCCCCTGCTTGAGGTTGAAGACCTCAAAACCCATTTCTTTCTCGGCACGGCGCGGCCTTTCGGCTCAGGCCGCCGTCTGCTCAAGGCCGTCGACGGCGTGAGTTTTTCCATTGGCGCCGGTGAGGTGCTGAGCCTGGTCGGTGAATCCGGCTGCGGCAAGTCGACCGTCGGACGGACGCTGACGCGGCTCGAGACCGCTTCCGGCGGCACCGCCCGGCTCGATGGCCGCGATATCCTGCCCCTCAGTCAATCCGAGTTCCGGCCGCTCAGGCGCGAGATCCAGATGATCTTCCAGGATCCCTTCGCCTCGCTCAATCCGCGATTGACCATCGAGCAGACGCTGGCCGAACCGCTGCGCATTCACGGGTTGGCGAAAAGCCGCGCCGAGGCTCGTGCGCTTATCGCCGAGACGCTGCAGCTGGTCGGCCTCGACCCCAAGGTGATGGAACGCTATCCGCATGAATTCTCCGGCGGTCAGCGCCAGCGCATTGGCATTGCCCGGGTGATGATCCTCAAGCCGCGGCTGGTCATCGCCGACGAGGCGGTCTCCGCGCTCGATGTGTCGATCCAGGCGCAGGTTCTCAACCTGATCAAGGATCTGCAGCGCGATTCCGGCGTCTCGATGCTGTTCATCAGCCATGATCTCGGCGTTGTCCGCCATGTCAGCGACCGGGTCGCGGTGATGTATCTGGGCCGGATTGTCGAGATCGGCACCCGCGCCGAGATTTTCGAGCAGCCTTCGCATCCCTATACGCGGCTGCTGTTGTCCTCGATCCCGCGCATCGTTCCGGGCCGCAAGCGGGTGGAGGATCTGGGCGAACCGGCCAACGCCGCCGCGCCGCCATCGGGCTGCGCCTTTCATCCCCGCTGCAAGTTCGCCACCGACATCTGCCGGACCTCCCAGCCGCTCCCCCAGGCGGTCGGCACCGGGCATTTCAGCGCCTGCCATCACATCGAAGACCTGCAGAAAGACTTTGCATGAAAACCAATGCCAAACGGGTATATGTCGGTTCACTCGCCACCGAGTCCAACACCTTCTCCCCGCTCATAACCGACCTGCAGGATTTCAAGGACAGCTTCTACGCACCACCCGGTGAGCATCCGCTCACCCCCACTTTGTGCAGCGCCGTCTTTCCCGCCGCGCGCGCCCGTGCCGGAAGCTATGGCTGGCAGGTGATCGAGGGCACGGCGACCTGGGCCGAGCCGGGCGGCATCGTCAACAATCGCACCTGGCAGCTGCTGCGCGACCAGATGCTCGCCGAGATCGAGGCAGCGCTGCCGCTCGACGCCGTGCTGCTCGGCCTGCATGGCGCCATGGTGGCGCAGGATTGCCTTGACTGCGAGGGCGAGTTGCTTGAGGCGGTCCGCGGGATTGTCGGCCCCGATACGCTGATCGGGGCGAGCTTCGATCCGCACAGCCATCTGAGTTCGCGCCGCATCGACAATCTCGACATTGTCACGGTGTTCAAGGAATTCCCACATACCGATTTTGCCGAAACTGGCGAACGCCTGGTGGAGCTTGCCAATCGCGCGCTCGCAGGCGAAATCAAGCCGGTGATCGCCGTGCACGACTGCCTCATGATCGAACTGCTGCCCACTTCGCGGCAGCCGATGCGCGGCTTCGTTGACCGCATGCGCGCGCTTGAACGGCAGCCCGGCATCCTTTCTGTCTCGGTGATCCACGGCTTCATGGCCGGCGATGTGCCGGATCTCGGCACCAAGGTGATCGTCGTCACCGACAATGATGCGGAGATGGCTGCCGAACTCGCCCGCAAGCTGGGCGAGGAACTGTTCAGCTTTCGCGGCACCACAAGGCCGGAATTCCTCAGCCCCGAACAGGCGCTCGACCGGGCTGAGGCGGCGGCCGACGGACCCGTGGTGATTGCCGATGTCTGGGACAATCCCGGTGGCGGCGTGCCCGGCGATTCCACCGTGCTGTTGCGCGCCATGCTCAAGCGCGGCGTGAAGAACGCGGCGCTCGCCTCGATCTGGGATCCGATTGCGGTGCGCACCTGCATCTCGGCGGGTGAGGGGGCCCGGCTGCAGCTCCGTTTCGGCGGCAAGATGTCGGCGGGCAGCGGCGAGCCGCTCGATGCCGAAGTGATTGTCCGCGGCACCCGCACCGCCGCGCTGCAGAGCTTCGGCGACAGCGTGGTACCACTTGGTGCTTCTGTCTGGATCGAGGTTGGCGGTATCGATGTCATCCTCAACACCGTCCGCTCGCAGGTCTTCAATCCCGACATCTTCTCCAATTTCGGCATCGACCCGAAGGCAAAATCGGTGCTGGCGGTGAAATCGACCAATCATTTCCAGGAGGCGTTCTCGCATATCGCCAGCGAAATCCTCTATGTTGCCATTGACGGTCCCTATCCGAACAATCCCGTCACCAATGACTACAAGCATCTCACGCGTGCCATCTGGCCGCGGGTGGAGGATCCGCACAATGCTCTCGGCTGACCAATTCGGCGAACTCGACACGCCCTGCATCATCATCGACGAAGCGATCGCGCTCGCCAATATCCGCCGGTTGCAGGATCATTGCGATGCCAAGGGGCTTGCCTTTCGCCCGCATATCAAGACCCACAAGATGGTGGATTTCGCCCGCGCCCAGATGGACGCCGGCGCGGTCGGCATCAATTGTCAGAAGGTGGATGAGGCCGCGGTGATGGCCGATGGCGGGCTCAAGGATATCCTGATCACCTTCAACATTCTCGGCGCAGAAAAGCTCGCCCGGCTGCGCAGCCTCGCCGGCCGCGTTGACAGGCTGGCGGTAACCGCCGACAGCGCGACCACGGTTGCCGGGCTGAGTGGCGCATTTGCCGATGCCGAACGGCCGCTCGAGGTGCTGGTTGAATGCGACACCGGCGCCGGCCGCTGCGGCGTGCAAAGCCCGGCAGAGGCCTGCGATCTCGCCGCAATCATCGCCTCAAGCCCGGGACTGCGCTTCGGCGGCCTGATGACCTATCCGGCAGTGGGTGGGGCGGCGGCAGCCGCGGCCTTCATGCGCGAGGCGGTCGAGAAGCTTGCCGTTGCTGGACTCGATTGCCCTGTTGTCACCACCGGTGGCTCGCCCGATATGGCCAGCGCCGCGCCGCTTGGTGTTTTTACCGAATATCGCGCCGGCACCTACATCTACAACGACCGCTCGCTGGTCGAGCGCGGCGCCTGCGGCTGGCAGGATTGCGCACTCGGCGTGCTCGCCACGGTGGTCAGCATACCGGCGCCGGGCAGGGTGGTGATCGATGCCGGCTCCAAGAGCCTGACGTCGGATCTGCTCGGCCTGCAGGGTTTCGGTCATGTCGCTGGCTCCACTGACACCGCGATCGTCTCGCTGAGCGAGGAACATGGCGTGCTGCACCACGGACCGGCCGACAACTACCGCATCGGACAGCGCATCGTGGTGATCCCCAACCATGTCTGCGTCGTCTCCAACCTGTTCGACGAGGCGTGGTTGATGAAGGCTGATGGCGAGCTGGTTCGAGCGCCGGTGGACGCGCGCGGAACCGTATCCTAGAGCGCTGTTGGCACTTTACTGGCTGGCGTTTTCCCGCGCCGGCCTGTCGTTACCATATTGCTTCTTGATTTCACCCCTCGAGCAGCGCGCTCAAAACGCTAGTTGTACCTTTACCGAACGGGTCCGGTCGCCGGCGGCTTCAAACGCTGCGAGTGCGTCTTCGAGCGCATAGGTCGCGGTAATCATCGGGCTGACATCAATGCTTCGAGAATTGATCAGATCGACCGCTTGCGCGAATTCCGAATGAAACCGGTGTGTACCCAGAAGCTCGATTTCCTTGCTCACGATCAGGTTGAGCGGTACCGGAACTTCACCGGCGACGCCCACCTGAACCAATCTGCCGAGCGGGCTCAGCGCCGATATTGCGGTATGAATGGCGGATGGGGCGGCAGAACATTCAAAGGCCAGGTCGAAATATCCCTTGTCCTTGAAATACTCATCCATTGCGTTGGCGTCTTTGGCGACATTGATCGTGCGTGTGGCGCCCATTTTCTCCGCAATCGCCAGGGTGGCATCCTGCAGATCCGTCACGACGATTTCAGAAGCGCCGCGATGCGCTGCAACCGCCACACACAGCGCGCCGATGGGTCCGGCGCCCGTAACCAGCACTTTCCGGCCCCGAATGTCGCCTGCCCGGTTGGCGGCGTGAACACATACCGCAAGCGGTTCCGAGCAGGCCGCTTCGCCTATCGGAACCTCGTCGGCGATTGGCAGGCATTGCGGGGCAGCCACCAGCATGTGGCCGCGAAAACCGCCTTGCTCATGCGGAAACCGCATTGCGGATCCCAGGAACCGCATTTCCAGGCAATGCTGGAACTTTCCATCCCTGCAGTATCTGCAATGTCCGCAGGGCCGGCTTGGATTGACCGCAACGCGATCGCCGGCACGCAAGCTCGTGACTGCCGCGCCGACCGCCACGATGGTGCCGGCGATTTCGTGACCAAGGATAATCGGCTCGCGCACCCGGATCGGGCCGAAACCACCATCCTGGTAGTAATGAAGATCCGATCCACAGATTCCGCCAGCCCCCATCTGCACAAGAACCTCTCCAGGCTGTGGATCGCCGACCTCATCGGTTTCGATGCGGATGTCGCGCTTGCCATAGAGCCGGCAGATACGGATTTGCATGAATGGGCTCCTAGTCAAGCAGGACAGACGGCAACCATGTCGCAAGCGCAGGAATATAGGATACCAGCATCAGGACAATGATGTTCGTCAAAAGAAACGGCATGATCGCGCGGACGACCGGCGTCAGCGGCAGTTTTGCAATGTTGGCGCAGATAAACAGGCACACGCCGACCGGCGGTGTTGTCAGGCCGATCATCAGGTTCAGCACGGCAAAGGTGGCAAAATGCAGAGGATCGACCCCGACACCTTGCGCAAGAGCCAGAAGCGGCACGAACAGAATGATCAAGGCGGCGATCGTCTCCATGAACATGCCGACAAAGAGCAGCAGGATATTGATCAGCAGGATGACGACGAACTTGTTGTCGGTCACCGACAGGACCGCTCCGGCAATGGTTTGCGGAATCCGTTCCGAGACCAGGATCCAGCCAAACACATTGGCAAATCCGACGAGCGCCAGAATGGCTGCTGACGAGATCGCGCTGTCGATGACAATCTTCGGAACGTCCCGAATGGACAGGTCACGGTAGACAAACGCACCGACGATAAATGCATAGATGCTGGCAACAACGGCTGTCTCGGTCGGCGTTGCAAGGCCGGACATCAGGCCGCCGATGATAAGACCGGTCATGGCAATCGCCCAGAATGCACTGAAAAACGATTTGCCCAGTTCTGCAAAACCCTGCCAGGGCTGGCGCGGAAAATTGCGGCGTACGGCGATGATGTAGGTCGTTACCATCATCGCGAGCCCCATCAGCAGGCCCGGTATCGCGCCTGCCAGGAACATCTTGCCGACAGAGATGCCGGAGAGAGCGCCGACAATGATCATCGGAACCGATGGCGGGATAATCGGGCCAACCGTCGAAGACGCGGCCGTGACCGCAGCCGAGAAGTCCGCCGGGTAGCCAGCCTTCTTCATGCCCGGAATCATCATGCCACCGATTGATGCGGCGTCGGCGACGGCTGTCCCCGATATGCCGCCGAACAACATCGAACCTGCCACATTGGTCAGGCCAAGACCGCCACGAGCCCAGCCGACAATGGCATTGGCAAACCGTATGATGCGTTCGGTGATGCCGCCGGAATTCATCAGGTTGCCGGCAAGAATAAAGCCGGGAATGCACAACAAGACGAAAACGTCGATGCCGGCATACATCTTCTGCGGCATGACGACCAGCGGGATGTCTGCCGAAGCAAGATAGGCCATGGACGCCAGACCGAGCGTGATTGCCACTGGAAATCCGAGTGCCAATCCGGCGACGAAAACGGCGATGAGAATCGCGAGGCTCATGGATGAAGCTCCTGCACACGGTTTTCCGGAAGCCCGTCGGAGCCGGTGAGGATCATGAATACGGCGCGTGCCGTGGCGAACAGCATGAGAAAAACAATCAGCAGCAGCATGCTGACATGGATCAGGTCCATGCGCCAGCCAAGCGCCGGAGAGGTCTGCATCGCGCCGATGGACGTATATTTCCACGCCGGAACCAGAAGCACCGCGCACATCAGTGCGGTGACGATGGCTCCGAACAGGCGAAGCAACCAGGGCCACCTGCCCGGCAGGGATTCACTGATGATGTCAACATTGACAAGGTCGCCGCTGCGAAAGGACAGGCCGGTTCCGAATGCGGCAAGAAACAGCAGCGCATACCGGGTCAGTTCTTCGGTCCAGACCGGAGAGCTCGTCAAACCCGAGCGGCCCAGGACCTGGATGACCACCGCTCCCATCAGAACGGCGAATGCAATTCCGGTTGCGGCGCGCGTAAACCAGACCAGCGAGGTGGCGAGTTTGAGCATGTGCAGATCCCATTATGGAGGAAGCACGGGCGCGCCAACCTGGCGCGCCCGTGACTGTCTTCGGGCTTAGTTCGAAAACAGCTGCTCGACGATTGGCTTGATCTCGTCATTGACGTTGGCAAGCACCGCATCCTTGGCCTTCGCCTGGAAGGCTGCGCCATCAACCTCGACAAAGGTCATGCCCTTTTCCTCGAGATATTTGCGGTCGGCTTCCAGCGATTCGTTGAAAAGACCGCGTTCGTAGTCCTGAGCCACGCTTGCAGCCTCCATCACCGCGGTCTGATCTTCGGGGGACAGCTTGCCCCATGTGGATTCGGCGATGGTCAGATAGATCCAGGATCGCACATGCTCGGTCAGATTCACGTGGCTCTGCACTTCGTTGAAGTTTGCCGAGCGGATCAGCGCCAGCGGGTTTTCCTGCGCGCCGATCGTGCCGTTCTGTAGCGATGTGAAGACTTCGGAGAATGCCATCGGGCCGGGATTGGCGCCCAGCGCTTTCCAGACATCAACGAAGAGCGGCACATTAGGCACGCGCATCTTCAGGCCCTGAAGATCATCCGGCGACTTGATCGGATAGTTCGAGGTCAGATTGCGGGGGCCGCGGGCAAAATGGGCGATCGGGCGTATCTGCGCCTTTTCGATGATCTGCGCCTTGATCTTGTCACCGATTTCACCGCTGGCGACTTCATCCATGTGTTCGATCGACTTGTAGGCGTAGGGCACGGCCAGCAAGGCTGCCATTGGCGCCCAGTTCTGCAGGCTCTCGCCGGTGATCGTCAGGTCCACGGTGCCGAGCTGCATGCCGTTGATGAGGTCTATTTCCTTGCCGAGAGACTCGTTGGGGAACACTTCCACTTCAATGCGCCCGGCTGTCCGCGCCTTCAGTTCCTCGGCAAATTTGACCGATGCCTTGTGCCAGGAATTGTCCTCGTTTGCGAGGTGGCCAAGCTTGAGGGTCATGTCGGCGGCAAATGCCGAGCTTGCAAGAAGTCCGGCAGCTAAGGCGCCGAGCAGTGTCTTTCCGAGATTGGGCAGTTTCATGTTTTCCTCCTGATTATGTTGTTTTCGGTATCGGCCGTCATGACCGCTTCTCGAAAAATCCCGGGTTTGCCTCCGCAACCCCTGGAAGGTAGTCGAGAATTTCACGCAGGTGGCCGCGCATGGCCAGCGCCGCACCCTCTCCGTCTCTTTTGCTGATCGCATCAACGATCGCCTCGTGCTGACCGATGAGCTTGGGTATGGGAAACTGCATCAGCGACAGGTGTCTCACCCTGTCCATCTGGGACTTGAGCCCCTCGACAGTCTTCCAGACGCGCCCCTTGCCTGCGGCCTCGGCCAGCAGGGCATGGAACCGGTCGTCAAGCTCCATGAAACGCGCCGCGTCGGCTTCAGCACTGCGTTGTTCGGAGATTTCCCGGTTCAGCCGGGCAATCGCATCTTCATCGATGTTCTCGGCAAGATGCCTGACAATATCCTTCTCGATTGCCTCGCGAATAAACCGGGCGTCCATGACCGCCTGGTTCTCGATCTTGCAAACGAAAGTGCCGCGCTGCGGGCGAATTTCGACAAGCCCCTCTTCGGCCAGCTTGATGAAGGCCTCGCGGACAGGTTGCCTGCTCACGGAATATTCCAGCGCAATTTCCGATTCGGAAACGCGCGTTCCCGGATTGAGAGTGTTGCGGATAATGCGCTTCCGCAACAGGCGGTAGATCTGAGGGCCAACGGCCGCACTCAGGTCGAGCGCTTGCGCGGAATTGTTCTGGATTGTCATGCCTTCTCCTCCGGCGCACAGGCTATGCCATACTTCCATACTAGTCAACAAGTCGATTAGCTGTTACGAATGCCCATCGCCGGTTTCCGGTTAGGCCAAGCTCTTGTGCCGGTTCTGCCGGCTGATTCTGGTTCCGAAGCGTTCAGTTCAGCGCGCTCGTCTTTCAGGGGGCACCACAGCAGTCCTTAGAAGACGGTGTCGAAAAGCACCTTTTCCTGCCCCGGAATAGGCGCACCGGGTCCGCGCAGCCGGTCCGTCCGGCGAGGGACGCGCACTGGCCACTCTGCTCTTGACGTCTCGTGATTGCTGTTGTTATGTGTAACACATATCAAAGTTGGGGGGAGATCCAGCCATGACACGTAGCAGCTCACGATGACCGTGCGAATCTTGCGTCAAAGGCTGCAGCAGGGTGGCATTCTGGCCGCTCCCGGTGCGCCCGATGCCTTGTCGGCCCGGGTGATCGCGGCTGCCGGGTTCGAGGCTGTCTACATGACCGGTCTGGGCGCCACGGCAAGCCGGCTGGGCCTGCCGGATCTCGGGTTGATGACACAAACCGAAATGGCCGAACATGCCCGCGCGATGTGCCGCGCCGTGGATGTGCCGGTGATTGCCGATGCCGACACCGGATATGGCGGCCCTTTGAATATTCGCCGCGCTGTTGCCGACTATGTGCAGGCGGGCGTGGCGGCATTGCACCTGGAGGACCAGGTCTCGCCAAAGCGCTGCGGCCAGCTGGCTGGCGTCAAGGTGGTGCCAATAGCCGAGGCTGAGGCCCGGCTGAAGGCGGCGCTCGCCGCGCGCGACGAATATGGAGACATGATTATTATCGCCCGCACGGATGCGCTGCCCGGCAGTGGCATCGAGGTGGCGGTGGAGCGGGCCCGGCGCTATGCCGGTCTCGGTGTGGATCTGGTCTTCGTTGACGGCGTCAAGACGGTGGCCGAGGTTGAGGCGATCGCGGCCCGGGTACAAGGCCCCAAGGTGATCAGCATTGTCGATGGCACCGATGCGGCGCGCCTTGATTTGAAGACGCTGGACCAGATGGGATTTGCCATCTGTCTCTACGCGGTGACCGGACTGTTTGCAGGGCTGGCGGCGCAGACTGCTGCCTTCGCCGCTCTTCGATCCAGCGGGGCCCTGCCGCCGGTGCGCTATGACTACAGCCAGTTCTGCGAGCTGATCGGTCTCGCGCCGCATCAGCAATTTGCCCATCGGCACGAGATCGAGAGCGGCTCGGAATGACCCGGCCGGTTGTCCTGATTACGGGTGGCGCGCGCGGCATTGGCCGGGCAATCGCCGACGAGGTTGTGGCCCGGGGCGCGGCGGTGATCCTGTGGGACATTGACGCCGCGGCGCTTGCTGAGGCCGGCTCTGCGCTTGGGTCCGCAGCCCATGTCGCACCGCTCGATATTTCCGATGCAGAATCTGTTGCCAGGGCCGAAGCAGCGCTTCCCCTGGCTCCCACGCATCTCGTCAACAATGCGGGCATCCTCGGCCGGGCAATGTCCTTCGATGCCATGGATGCGGTCGAGATCGACCGGGTCATGGGGATCAATCTGCGCGGCACATTGCTGGTGACGTCCGCGTTTCTGCGCGTCCGGCAGCCGCATCCAAGTGCCGCGATTGTCAACATGGCCTCTATTGCCGCGATGAATGGCGGGGCCACGGGGCGGGCGGTCTATGGCGCGAGCAAGGGTGCGATCCTGGCGCTTACAGCGGCGATGGCGCGGGATCTGGCGCCCGATCTGAGGGTCAATGCGCTCGCGCCGGGAATTATCGACACCGAAATCCAGACAACTCTCTTTGCAGATCGCGATGCATTGGAAGCGACCACTGCCGGCATTCCGCTTGCTCGTCTCGGCGAGGCGCGCGAAGTGGCTGAAGCCGCTGCCTGGCTCCTGCTTGCTGCTCCCTATGTCAGCGGAGAGACGATTCGTGTTGCAGGAGGACGGAAATGAAACGTCTTGAGACCCTGTTCTTCCGGATCAACGATATCCTGCTTGTGCTGCTGCTCGCGGCAATGACCGCCATGGTCTTTGTCAATGTCGTCCTGCGTTACGGCTTTGGGTCCGGGCTCGACATCTCCGAGGAAATGTCGCGGTTCTGTTTCGTCTGGCTGATCTTTCTGGGCGCGATGACCGCGACCCGCCTCAACCTGCATATGGGCTTCGACCTGGTGGTGTTGAGTGTGGGGCCGGGATTGCGCCGCGTGCTGCTCACCATCGCCAATGCGCTGGTGCTTGGCGTCTGTGTGCTGATCATTGTCGGCACGGTGATGCAATGGCATGTCAATGCGACGAACTCCGCGCCGGTGACAGGGCTTCCCATGATCTGGGTGTTCGGTGTCGCCTTGCCGATGAGTATCGTGACCGGTCTCTATTCCGGACTGCGCATGGTGGGATATGCCACCGGGCGGCTGAGCGAGCTTCCGACTGCTGAAAAGGCGCATGCGGAATGAGCCTTGTTGTTTTTCTGGTCACCCTTGGCCTGACCCTGATCACCGGCGTTCCCGTTGCATTCGCGCTTCTGATTTGCGCGGTCACGATGGGGATCACGCTCGATCTGTTCGACCCGCAGATCATCACCCAGCGGCTTGTTGTGGGGGCCAATAATTTCTCTCTGCTGGCTATCCCGTTCTTCCTGCTGGCCGGCGAGTTGATGAATGCCGGCGGAATGTCCAAGCGGATCATCGCCTTTGCCATGGCCTTTGTCGGGCACCTGCGCGGCGGGCTCGGTGTGGTGGCTATTTTTGCCGCCATTATCCTGGCCTCGCTGTCAGGCTCGGCAGCGGCGGATACTGCGGCGCTGATTGCCATCCTGCTGCCGATGATGCGCAAGTCGGGACATGACGAAGCGCGGTCGGTGGGCCTGATGGCGTCGGGCGGCATCATTGCTCCGATCATCCCGCCGTCGATCGCCTATATCATCTTCGGAGTGGCGACCAATCTGTCGATCACAAAGCTCTTCATGGCCGGTATCGTGCCGGGCGCCCTGATGGGGCTGAGCGCGCTCGCGGTCTGGATCTTCCTGGCCCGGCGCGAGAATGTGCCGCCACTGCCGCGCCAGGAATGGCCTGAGCGGCTGCGGGCCCTGCGTGCGGCCTTGTTCTCTCTCGGATTGCCGGTGATCATCCTGGGCGGTATCCGTTTCGGTGTCGTGACCCCGACCGAGGCCGCCGTGATAGCCGCCGTCTATGCCTTGGTGGTGGGAATCTTCGTGCACGGGGAATTGAAGTTCTCCGACCTGTTCGATGTGTTCCGCAGGGCGGCGCTCACCACATCGGTGGTTATGTTGCTGGCGGCGGCGGCGCTTGCGACATCCTGGTTCATATCGATCGCTGATCTGTCGGGCATCGTGCTCGATCTGGTCGCCCCGCTGGTTGACAATCCGAAGCTGCTGTTGCTGGCGATCATGGTGCTCGTTCTTGTGATCGGAACCATGCTGGATATGGGACCGACGATCCTCATTCTGGCTCCGGTGCTGCTGCCGGTGGTGGAGAAAGCCGGGATCGACCCGATCTATTTTGGCGTGATCTTCGTCATCAACACAGCCATCGGTCTTGTAACGCCACCGGTCGGCATCGTGCTGTCGGTTGCCGCCGGAGTATCGGGCGTGCCGATGCACAAGGTTGCCATGGGCTCACTGCCATTTCTGGCCGCGCAGGTAGCTGTCCTGCTCCTGCTCGTGGCCTTTCCCGAGATTGTAACGGTTCCGATGGAATGGCTGCAATGACCTCAACCGGGGCACAGCCCCATTTCGAGACAACTGCATAACTGCAAGGGAGGAGACATCAATGTCCAAATCTATCATCAAGGCCAGCGTGTTTGCGCTACTGACAACCGCAATGCTGGCTGTCCCCGCACAGGCGGCGGAATACGGCAGCCACACCTTCAAGGTGTCAAACGGCGCTTCCGAGGATCACCCGGTTTCGGCCGGCATCAACGCCATGTCGGCGTGCCTCGAAGATGGCTCCGGCGGCAAGATGAAACTGCGGGGTTTCTACAATGGTCAATTGGGTGACGATGCCGAAGCGACGCAGTCGGTAAGATCCGGCTCGATCGAGATGGTTGTCACCGGCGCTGCCGCCATCGGTGGCATCGAGCCGGCGATGAGTGTCTTCGAACTCCCCTTCATGTTCGCTTCGGACAAGGAAGTCGACGCGATCATGACCGGTCCGTATTACGATTATGTTGCCGCCAAGATGCCCGCGCACGGCCTGGTGATGCTGTCGATCTGGGAGAATGGTTTCCGCAACGCGACCAATGCCAAGCGGCCGATCAATGCGGTTTCGGACTTTGAGGGCCTGAACTTCCGCGTCATGCAGAACCCGATCTTCCTCGACACCTTCCGCCGCTTGGGCGCAAATCCGGTTCCGATGGCCTTCGGCGAGGTTTTTACCGCGCTTGAGACCGGCGCGGTTGACGGACAGGAAAACCCGCTGCCATTGATCCAGGCCTCGAAGTTCTATGAGGTGCAGAAGTACCTTACCCTGACCCGCCACGCCTATTCGCCGACACCGGTGCTGATGTCCAAGGCTGTCTGGGACGGGTTGAATGCCGACGAGCAGGCGCTTGTACAGGATTGCGCAGCGTCTGCCCGCGACGCGCAGGTCGCCAAATCCCGTTCGGTCACGACCGAGGCGCAGGTCGAGCTCCAGAACGAGGGCATGGAAGTGTCCGAACTCTCGCCGGAGGAAATGGACAAGCTGCGCGCCTTGGTCGCGCCGGTCTACGACGCCAGCATGGAAACGGTCGGCAAGGACAATTTCGACGCCCTGATGACCGAGCTCGACAAGCTCCGCGGCAAGTAAGCCTTATCCCGCCGCGCAGCATGTCTGCGCGGCGGCCATCCAACCTGGGAAAATTTCATCGATGTCCACTCTGCCGAACCAGATGTCCGTAAATCTTGATAGCTGTATGGCAGAGTTGCGCCAGCAGTTCCCGGCAGCAGCGGTCATGACCGGTGACGATATCCCTCAGCGCAATATGCAGGACACCAGCTATCTGCCGGCGGTGCGGCCGCTGGCAGTGGTCCGGCCCGACAGCCCCGAAGGCATCGCCGAGGCCATGCGCATCTGCGCAGCTCACGGTGTTGCCGTGGTGCCGCAGGGCGGGCTCACCGGGCTGGCGGGTGGTGGCCATCCTGTTGAGCGCGCGGTGATGATCTCGCTTGAGCGGTTCTCGGGAATCGAAGAGCTGGATGCCGACGCCGCAACCATGACGGTCCGGGCCGGGACGCCGCTGGAGGTTATCCAGCGCGCGGCTGATGAAGCAGGTTTCTTCATCGCGCTCGACCTGGGCGCGCGCGGGTCCTGCCAGATCGGCGGCAATCTGTCGACCAATGCGGGCGGCAACCGGGTGATCCGTTATGGCATGGCCAAGGAAATGGTTCTCGGGCTGGAATATGTGCTGCCGGACGGCACGCTGGTGACGGGGCTCAACAAGATGCTCAAGAACAATGCCGGTTATGACCTCAAGCAGTTGTTGCTCGGTTCCGAAGGCACGCTCGGGGTCATTACACGGGCTGTGCTGCGCCTGCACCCGCGCCCCGGCTGCACCCATGCCGCACTGTGCGGCGTGGAAAGCTACAAAGATGTTGTGAAGCTGCTGGGCGCTGCCCGGCGCGGCCTCGGCCCGATGCTGTCGGCCTTCGAGGTGATGTGGCCGGACTACTGGCACGCGGCCACGGTGACGGTCAAAGGCATCCGCGCACCCATAGAAGGTGCGCACGGTTTCTATGTTCTGGTGGAAATGCAGGGGCTCGACGAGGCGGTGGACGGCCACCGCTTCATGGCATGGATCGAGCAGGCCTTCGAGGATGGCATCATCGCCGATGCAGCGGTGTCGCAGAGCATGGCGGATGTCGCCTCGTTCTGGCGCACGCGCGACGCGGCGGCTGAATTCGGCACGGTGCTTGGCCCGCATTGCGCTTTTGATATCGGCCTGCCGGTGCGGAGCATGGATGCCTTTGCCGACGCCTGCAGAGCCAGGCTTGCGGCAGAGATTCCCAATTCACTCTCGGTCTATTATGGCCATATCGGCGACGGCAACCTGCACATCGTGGCACTTTCCGTCGGGGCGGCCGTTCAGCCCGGCACGGAGATCAGCGACATTGTCTATGCGACCGTCCGCGAATTTGGCGGAACCATATCGGCCGAGCATGGCATCGGGCTGCTGAAGAAACCCTATCTGCATTACACCCGGACCCGGCAGGAGCTGGCGCTGATGCGGCGCCTCAAACGGGCGCTGGATCCCGGCAACCTGCTCAACCCCGGAAAGGTTGTCGATCTGGTGGAAAGCGAGACCCGATGAACCCGCTCAAGAAACGCATGACCATGGACGGCATGGTGACCGCCGCCTGGGCCGAGCTGGGCAATGCGGATGTGGCCGAGATCATGGTGCGCCACGGCTGGCCCACCATCGTGATCGACGGCGAGCACGGAATTGGCGATGTCGAGACATGGGTCGGCATGGCCCGCGCCATCGAATCGGCGGGCGGCGAAGTGGTGCTGCGACTGCCGGACGGGCTGGACACGACGATCAAGCGGTCCATCGACAGGGGCTTTCGCAACTTCATCGTTCCAATGGTCAATTCGGCTGCACAGGCCCGGGCGGTCGTCGATTCATTCCGCTATCCGTCACGTGGCAAGCGCGGGTATGCGGCTCCGATCATCCGTGCCTCGGACTGGGGTGTGAGAACCGGATATGCGCGGGATGAGGCCCATGACGACCTAGTCATCATGCTGCAATGCGAGCATGTCGATGCGGTCGCCAACCTCGCCGAGATCGCCACGGTTCCGGGCATCGATGCGATCTTCATCGGACCAAATGATCTTGCTGCCTCTGCCGGCCACCTTGAACGGATGGACCATGCAGAGGTGCAGGGCTTGCTGAAACAGATAGAGACCGTGGCCGCCAGGGCCGGGATGCCGCTGGCGACGATTGTCGGGGCCGGGCGCAACTGGTCCGATCTTGAGCGGCTGGGGTACCGCTTCGCCATAGGCGTGAACGATGTCTCGATGCTGATCGACAGTGCGCGGCGTCTGGCGGCGGAGCGCGACGGGTCGAAGCTTTCAACGCCTGCTGCGGGGTATTGACCACGCAAAGGCACGCCACCTCCGGGGCGCAGACCGGAGACAGGGAGGAAAGACGACAATGAAAATGTATCGACGGATGGTGCTGGCTGCTGCCGGCGCGGTGGCGATGATGGCGGCCTTGCCCGCGGTTGCGGACGATTTCCCCGGCGGACCGGTCACACTGATCGTGCCCTGGGGAGCCGGCGGCGGAACTGACGCGACGGCGCGGATGATCGGGACGCTGCTGCAGGGTGAACTGGGTGTGCCGGTGGCGGTCGAAAACCGCACCGGCGGGTCGGGCGTGATCGGTCATTCAGCGATTGCGGATGCCGAGCCCGACGGCCGGACGATCGGTGTGGCGACGCTGGAAATCGGCACGATGCACAATCTTGGCCTGACCGATCTCACCTACACGGCCTACACGCCACTGGGATTGTACAACGCCGATCCGGCCGCGCTGTTCGTGCGCAGCGACAGTCCCCATGCCGATGTCCAGGCATTGATTGCCGCACTGACCGCAGCACCGGACCGCGAGTTCAAGGCGTCCGGCTCGGCACAGGGCGGCGTGAACCATCTTGCCATGGCCGGCATGTTGCTGGCGGCAGGACTGCCTGCCGAGCGCGTGGCCTGGGTGCCCTCCGAAGGGGCGGCACCCGGTCTGCAGGATCTCGCCGCCGGCGGCGTACAGATCGCGACGGCCTCGCTGCCCGAGGCGGAAGCGTTGATGGGCGCCGGTCTTATCCGTCCCCTGGCCGTCTTTTCGGCCGCGCGGATGCCGAACGCCCCGGATGTGCCCACCTTCAACGAAGCGACCGGGAAGGACTTCACCATGGGCTCCTGGCGCGGGTTGGTTGCCCCTGCGGGAGTACCGCAAGACCGTGTTGATGTCCTGACCACTGCTTTGACCAAGGTCATGCAGAACCCCGATTACACAGGGTTCATGGAAGGCCGCGGTTATGCCATGCAATGGACCACGGGAGCCGACTTCGAGGCGTTTATGAAGACATCCGACGCGACATTGAGCGGAACCCTCAAGGCGGTCGGTCTGGCCAAGTAGGCCTGCGGACATATGCGGCGTATCCGGGACAAGCCCCGGATACGCCGGCTGCGATCGGGGAGGAATCCGGGATGAAGATCAATGATGCGGTGCTCGGGGCGCTGTTTTTTCTTTTGGGTGGCTGGATCACCCTGGCCGCGTTTCAGTTTCCCGGCATGCCGGGCCAGGCGGTCGGCCCCGGAACATTTCCCAGGATTATCGGCAGTCTGATCGCGCTCCTGGGGCTGGGGCTGGCATTTGGCGGCGAGAACCGCCGTGGGGCCCTGGTCGTCGTCGCCGACGGCTGGCGCGACAGCCGTCGCGGTCCTGCCGCCGCCCTGGCGTTGATCGGCACTGCCGCTCTGGCGATCGGTTTTGAACAGATCGGGTTTCCGCTGGGTGCAAGCCTGCTGCTCTGCCTGCTTTACCTCGCCAGCCAGCGAAAATCATGGCGGCTTCTGCCGCTCGCCGTCGGATTCGTGTTTGCCGTGCATCTGGTGATGACGCGGCTGCTGCTGGTTCCGCTGCCGGCGGGACCGCTGAAGGGGTGGCTCTGATGATTGCCAATCTCGACGCGGCAATGGCGCTGGTGTTCACCTGGAACATGGCCGCCATCATTCTGGCCTGTTCGACATTCGGTCTGTTCGTGGGTGCCATTCCGGGCCTTTCGGCCACCATGGCCACAGCAATGCTCGTGCCGCTCACCTTCTTCATGGATCCGGTGCCGGCCGTCGCTGCGATCGTGACGACGGCGGCGATGGCGATATTCGCGTCGGATATCCCGGCGGCGCTGCTGCGGATTCCCGGAACAGCGGCTTCCGCAGCCTATATTGACGACCTGAATTCGCTGACCCGTCAGGGCAAGGTGGGACGGGCGCTGGGAATTTCGGTGACCTCTTCGGCCATCGGCGGAATCTTCGGTTCGGTTGTGTTGTTGATGGCGGCTCCGAAGCTCGCGCTGGTTTCCCTCAACTTCACCTCGTTTGAATATTTCTGGCTGGCACTGCTCGGGCTGTCGGCGGCGGTGATGCTGGGTTCGGGCTCGCTGCTGCGCAGCCTGTTGTCACTGCTGATCGGGCTGATGATCGCCATGGTCGGAATGGACACCACGTCTGGCTTTCCGCGGTACACATTCGGAGTGACATCCCTTCTGGACGGCGTGGCATTCGTGCCGGCGCTGATAGGCATGTTCGCGATACCGGAACTGATCCGCAGCTTCACAGGCAAAGCTGTGCATATACCCGTGCAGAGCGTCGGCAACCCGCTGCGTATCTTCGAAGGGCTCGGCGCATTGCTGTGGCGCAGAAAAATCAACCTGGCGCGCGGCTCGGTCATCGGCACCGTGATCGGTATCCTGCCCGGGGCCGGCTCGGATATCGGGGCATGGATATCCTACGCAGTCTCCAAGCGGTTCTCCAAACAGCCGGCGCAGTACGGCAAGGGCACCCAGGAAGGTCTGGTCGATGCCTGCGCCGCCAACAACGCGGCCTTGTCGGGAGCCTATGTCCCGGCGATGGTATTTGGCATTCCCGGCGATTCGATCACGGCAATCGTCATTGGCGTACTCTACATGAAAGGACTCAATCCGGGACCGATGGTATTTCTGACGTCCGCCGACAAGATTTCGGCGATCTTTCTGGTGTTTCTGATCGCCAATCTGCTGATCATCCCGCTGGGTCTTCTGGCGATTACACTGGCGTCGCAGGTGTTGCGCGTGCCCAAGCGCATTCTTGCGCCCCTGATTTTGGGCTTCTGTATTGTCGGGTCTTATTCTATCAATGCGTCAGCTTCGGGCATCGTGGTCATGCTTGTGCTGGGGCTGGTGGCTTATGTGATGGAAGAAAACGATTTTCCCGTCGCACCAACCATTTTGGGGATTGTCATGGGGCTGCTCGTGGAACGGAATTTCGTGACATCACTGATCAAATCGGATGGCGGGGTCCTTCCCTTCGTTGAGCGGCCGATCGCCGCCGGGCTGGCCCTGATGGTGCTTGTGATCTGGAGTGTACCGGCACTGATCTGGCTGCGGGGGCGATCGCGCAAGTGAGTCTGAAACGAATCAAGCCACAGCCCTCGCTGGCCCAGATTGTCGCGGATCAGATTCGCGAGGCGATCATGACCGGGACATTGCCGCTGGGTGAAAACATCTCTGAAGACCGGCTGGTGACGCAGTTCGGCGTCTCGCGATCGCCGATCCGGGATGCGATGGCGATGCTGTCGAATGAGGGGCTGGTTGTCGTCCGGCCGAAGCGGGGCAGCTTTGTGTTCGAGACCTCGCTTGAGGATATCAGCCAGATTTGTGACTATCGCCAGTTGCTGGAAGGCCAGGCAGCCCGGGCCGCGCTCAGATTTGCGCCGGAGGACTATCTCAGCGACATGAAACAGATCCTGGCCGACATGGACGCAGCAATGGCGGAGGGTCAGCATCAGGCTTACAGTTTGCTGGACAATGACTTCCACCGGGTCGCATTTGACCGGTGCGGCAATTCATATTTGCGCGACGCTTATGCGCGGGTTTCGGGCCGGATTTCCGCCCTGCGCTCGAATGTGACGGCACCCTATTCCGAGCGGCGGGCGGAGTCCCTTGTGGAGCACCACATGATCTATGGTCATCTTTGCGACAGGTCGATGGAGCTTTTTGACGCTGCGCTGGAGGTCCATATTCAACGCACCAAACAGGTCTACAGTGCGGCTCTTGCCGAAGGGTATCTTGGCTGAACAACCTGATGCGGCTTTCTATCCAATTGGATATTTCCTCGGCTTTGCTGCAACTCATCGCGAAGCGGCGGCAGAAAAGGATCTTTCGCTGTTTCCGGAGATGATGTCCGAACGCGGCCAGAGCATCGCTCATTCGGCCGTATCAGTGAGAAACAGACAAAGGGGTCATTTCCGCGCGGACATCAACACTGACAGGGCTTGCCGGACGAAAGGGTCAGAACCCGACCAGCAGCATGTCCAGTGCGGCCATAATCTCGCTGTCCTGCCCCGACAGACTTGCAACCGGGCTGCGCAACAGCGCATGAGGAACCGCCGCCATGAACTGCGTAACCAGAACATATGGCTCGCCCCCGATCTCGAACACCGGATTCAGACGCTGGGCCGGAGCCGGAGCTTGCGCCAGAGGCAGCAGCGGTACCACCACCCTCGTGTTCAGCCCGTCCAGAACATCCGCCTGGACATCGAGCACATAGCCGGCCCCGCCGGGATTGGCGTAGACCTCAAACCGCGCCATCAGAACTGCCTGTACTTGTCCAGGGGCAAGCCGTGCGCCTCGGCCCATGCGTTTGAGCTGGCCACAGCGGCAGCGTTCTCGCGCTGCCAGGCTTTCGCCTTCGCCTCGGCGACTGCGCGCCGCAGACCGGCTTCCGCCGCTTGCGACAGATTCACCCCAAGCGATCTGGCCTCCGTAAGCAGGGACGAATCCAGCGTCAGATTTGTGGGTTTTTTGGGGGCAGTCTGGGGTCGCATGGCCTTACCTCGCTTCATGCGCATTTTATATGCGCATGAAATACAGGGCAAGTCTGAAAATGGCCATCAGCAGGGGCAGCTTCCGGTTTGCCGTGTCAATGCGCGCCGTGCCCAGGCAGCGACAACATCATGCCCGTGATGCCAACGTACCTCCAATGTTCAAGTCAAAGCCGCCCCGTCTGCTCCTTGCCTGACCCCGAAGATTATCAGCCTCTGCCAAGACCATGATGACTGAGCTTCTGATAGATCGCCCGCTGCGTGAGGTTCAACACCGCAGCCATTTCCCTGACATCACCATTGGTTTGCTCCACCAGGGTTTGCAGGACACGGTGCTCGACCTCATCGGCCGCGCGGAGGGAGGCAGCTCTTTGGCCTCAGTCCGGTAGCGGTCCGCGAAAGATGGTTTGCCGCACCGTGTTGACTGACTGGAAGCTGCCGATTTTTGACATGTTCTGCTTCACCCGGAACGCGCCGAACATCTCCTCCAGATCCAGACAGCTGAGCGGATAAGGCAAACACCAACTGACTGCCTGCACAATCAGCCATGCCTGGAAGCGCCAGCCTTTGAAGTCATTCTTCGGCTGGCGCTTCAGCTTTTTACGAATGGCATTCAGAGTCATCGGCTCACTCTGCAATTTTCCGAGCGGTGATTTCTCCTCCCAATGGTCGGCATCGGGTAAACCAGCGGGATTTCGTGACAAGGCCGGTCAAACGGCAGAGCATCGAACATCGACGCTTGCAGCACCGCAAGCGAGCTGCATAATATCAACCCAGAGGCGAGGTCAATTCTCCGCCAATCCAAGCCGCAAGTTCGGCCAAATGTTCTGGCGACGGGCAGACGCATGACCTGCTGGAACGGCCAACTGCAGGCGCAGTTTCTATCTGGGTCATTGTTTCACGTTCTGCTGCTGAAAGGACAACCGCATGACAATCAGCGTGTATCTCATTGATTCCGGCTCCGCCACGATAAGCGGTGTGCGCATTCGACGGGCAGAAACTGAAGAGGATCTGCGCAGGTTGCTGAAGAGCCCGAAGATTCGAAAACTGCGTACCAAGCGCGATATGGTTGTCATCATTGGCCAGGACGAACGCCATCATGCCGCAACGAGCGTATGTTTCGTCGATGGAGCCGCGATCCCGGTCAATGGCAATTTGATTATTGCCGGCATCGACGGCGACTTGCTGGAAAACGCCCCGGCACCGCTTGACATCATTGCCAAGCGCATCGAACTGACCCGGCCCATGCTGGATCCTGTCCGCAGGTCGAGCGTTTCCAAGGCGACCGATTTCACAATCCGTCTCGTCAAGCAAAGACCGGCGGTTCAGTCGGCCATGGAATAATCCTCGATGGTCAGCACAAACAGTTCAAGGCGTGGTTTGAATTCCTCGACGGCGCTGACATGGTAGGAAACATCGTCGTGTTCGATGCATTTCGTGACAATGACGGGATCGAGCACGGGTTTGAACAGCGATATCCGCGCTGCAACCTCCTGCATGCTGATGGCTGGCTGCGGACCGGCATTCCGGACCAAAAGCATCTTGCCGGCTAGAGGGTCCGCATGTCCCTGCAGCATCATGTAATGCGTGAGGCCGTTTCGCAGTCCCGTATCGTCGAAATACAAGCTGTGGACAGTGTCGAACATCAGGAAATCGGCGGCATCGCAGTCGATGACATCGGCGATCAGCGAATTGTTCAGGCTCTGCATTTCTGTCGGTCGGATCAGGCATGCTTCTGGGTCGATCAAATATGCAGTCAGTGTCGTCGTCATTGGCACCTCCTTCTCATCTTGACCCCGCGGAATGGACGAAGGCTTAACGTCGCCTCACGCGGGCTCAAAATTGGCCGCTCCGTCACTACCCCCCTTCCGGGCCAGCCAGAAGCAACAACCTGAGACTCAATCAACTTTTCCCGCACCTTGGCTGCTAATCTCTCATAGCTGTCGCGATCCGAACATCATCCTGTACTGTGCTGGATCTGGTCTTGATTATCGCTCCGCAAGTAGCGCCGCAAGGTCCGCGGGGTAATACCGTAAATTTCAGCGACGGCATTGGCGGATCTTCCGTTGGATATATCCGTTCTTGCCTGGGCGACATCCGTGGCGGTCAACGACTTGCGCCGACCCAGATGCTTACCCTTCAGACGTGCGGCCTCCATGCCTGCGCGGGTTCGCTCACTGATGAGCGATCGCTCGAATTCGGCAAGCGCTGCCATGATGTGGAATATCAGCTTGCCGCCCGAAGACGTCGTATCAATGTTTTCGGTCAGGGAATGGAATTCGATCTGGCGCCTGCCCAGGTCCTCTACGAGCGAGATCAGCTTTGGCAGGGAGCGGCCCAGTCGATCCAGTCGCCAGACGACCAGCGTGGATCCAGGGCAGACGCATTCAAGCGCCTGTATCAGCCCCGGACGGGCAAACCCCTTTCCGGAAACGCCGAAATCCGTAAATATCTTGTGACATCCTGCCTTTCGCAGTGCGTTGAGTTGCAAATCCAAGCTTTGATCAAGGGTGGAAACCCGCGCATATCCGACCATCATGGTCTATTATACTCCTTACTCAATATCTTTACTCAAAACACCATCAACCGCGGCCAAAAAGGCCGACGATATTTAAATATATAAGCATTCGAACTTTATGAATTCTCTTAGATTCTAGTTTCAATAATATGTCCGGTCGCGTACGCCTAACAACGCCGCGGAATATCCGAACTGCTCTGCAAATAAGAGCGAGATAGTCTCACCTAATTTATAGTCAATTTATGATTTGTTCGATATCACTTTAAGAAATGCACGTCAAGCCATTATTATATTTGAATATTCTTCGTTTTACTAATATTGAACGTCAATTCTTATTGTGGCGACTGAATATCCTGAGACGCCTTCACGGCTGCCGACGACCGACGCATATCGCCCAATACTTGCCGAACCACTTCCGCAGACGAAACTTTCCATTCCGGCAAGGCTACACCGTGTATTCCGGCCAGTTTTGCGCAGTCGAGCCGGGAATTGGCCGGACGTTGCGCCGGAGTTGGATAATCCCTGCTGGAGATGCGCGACACCGCGGCCACGGGCCCGCCCGCCAATTGTGAGGCGGCGAAAATCGCAACGGCAAAATCGGCCCAGCTGGCCTGCCCGGCTCCACTCATGTGAAAGACGCCGCGCAACCTCTCGTCCGGATCGGCTATCAAGTTGCGGACGACCGCGATCACGGCGTCTGCGATATCCAGTGCCGATGTCGGGGTGCCGACCTGATCATCGACCACCGCAAGATCGTCACGGCTGGCGGCCAGCCGCAACATGGTCTTGAGGAAATTCTTCCCGAAGGGGCTGTAGACCCAGCCCGTGCGCAGGATGGCATAATTGCCGGTGGCGGATGCGAGCCGTTTCTCGCCCGAGAGCTTGGTGCATCCGTAGACACCCATCGGAGCTGTCGGATCGGTTTCGGCATAGGGCGCTGCATTCTGGCCATCAAAGACATAGTCGGTTGACAAATGCACCACCGGCACCCCGAGCTCCGCGGCGGCCCTGCCGATTTCCCCAGGCGCAAGCCCGTTGCATTTGTGTGCCGCCACGGTTTCCGTTTCAGCCAGGTCGACAGCGGTAAAGGCCGCGGCCGAGACAATCGCGTCAGGCCTTGAACCAAGAATTGCAGCAGCTATGGTTTCCGTGTCCAGCAGGTCCAGGTCAGGTCGGCCAAGCGGCAGCATCTCGATATCGTGGTGAAGCGCCCCACGTTCGATCAGCGAACGGACAACTTGACCCTGGCGTCCGGTGACCAGGATTCGAATTGGCCGGACGCTCATGCCGGGGCTCCATGGGCAGCGTCGCCGAAAACCGGAAAGCAGGCCTCAAGATCGGCGAAACGCGGCTGCTTGCGGTCCTTCTCGGAAATCGTTTCCTCGCCAGTGCCGATGGGCCAGGCGATCGCCAGATCGGGATCGTTCCATAACAGGCCGCGGTCGTGTTCGGGGCTGTAATAGTCGGTGACCTTGTAGCTGACGACGGTATTGTCGGTCAGCGTGCAGAAGCCATGCGCGAAGCCGGGTGGAATCCACAGCAGGCGGCCATTGGCTTCGGAGAGTTCGGCTGTGACATGCTGCCCGAAAGACGGCGATCCGGCGCGGATGTCAACGGCGACGTCAAGGATACGACCGGCGTTGCAACGGACCAGCTTTCCCTGAGTCCTGGGCTCGACCTGATAATGCAGGCCGCGCACGACCCCGCGCTCCACCGAGAAGGACTGGTTATCCTGGACGAAATCATGGTCGCCCGCATACTCGGTAAAGAGGTTCTGCCGGAATGTCTCCATGAAATAGCCCCGCGCATCGCCGAACCGTTTCGGCGTGATGAGCAGGACGTCCGCAATCGCTAGGCGTTCGAAGTGCATGATATTTCCCTCGTGTGGTCGTTGAACTGAATTTCCGGGTCACGGAACCCTGCGCCGGTTTGTCAGCTCCAGACCCCCGGAGTGCGGGGTGCCCTCGACACCGGCTGAAAGGTTGACGGCGGCGGAGAACGCAGCGGGGCCAGTTCGGTCCGCGTTACCTGCTCTCTCCTGATGATCGTTCCACGACGGAGCTAGGGCGTTGTCGCGGCTGAAGAACAGGGCATTGAAGAATGCAAACGGCACCAGGATCGCCATGGTTCTGAGGGGATAGTCGACGGTCGAGTGGGCCAGAAGGACACAGATCGAAAGAAACGACAGCTGCTGCAGAGGCTTGTCCCCCTGTTTGAGGAGATGGCACAGCAGCACCGCAAGGTAGAGCAGCACCAGCAAGGCGCCGATAACGCCCCCTTCCAGCACAATCTCGAGGAAGTCGTTGTGAGCGTGATTCACATAGGCGGAATAGACGTCCTCCAGCATTTCGTAGTGCGGATAGATAAGGTCGAAGGTTCCGTAGCCCGTTCCCAAGCGCCAATTTGCGCTGATTGCCCGCAGGCTCGTGAACACGAAGTCGCGCCGTTCCAGCGTCGCTCCCCCCTCCTCCGCACCGATGCGGACAAATGCGCCGTACCCGTAAACCGCCACGGTCAGGGTCAGGCCCACCGCGAGTATGGTGCCGGTACGGGTGCGCCACAAGGCGGGAACAAGCGCCAAGACCAGCACGGCAAGTCCGAGCAGGATCCCGGCCTCGGACCCAATTGCGAGTAAGGCGATCAAGAGGAAGAGCATCAGCAGAATGGAACAATAGCGCCGTCTGTAGCTCGAGATCACATAGGCGACCAAGGGGATGCTCGCACAAAAAAGAGCCGACAAATGGTTCTGGTTTTCGAACAATCCCGATGCCGCATCATGACCGAGAAGGCTGACGATATTGCAGCCGCCGCCGCAGGAATAATTGAGGAACACGACCAGGCAGTTCACCAGAAGTCCCGCGAGATAGAAGGGGATCAGCGACACAGCCGCGTCGCGGCCGATCTTGTGCATCGCCAGAAACAGATAGATGGCGCACAATGCCGTCGCCAATGCCGAAATCGTGCGCGATGCGGAAAGGCTTATGGTGGACCATTGATCCATCCCGCCAAGCCCCGACGAGCCGGGAACGAATATCTGCGGCCGAAAGGCTTGCACGAGGCTCGCCGGGACCGGGATTATCTGAGCGATCCCGGCGCAAAGCAGCAGCACAAACAACAGCTGACCCGGTCGAAATCCTGGCCTGGACCACAGCCGCACCATGGTGCAGGTCGCCGCCGTGATGATGGCAATCAGCAGCAGGGAGTCTGCCGGCTGCCCCCGCATCGTCCCGCCGCCCAGGGTCATGCAGCAAAAAATCACGGCGCCAAGCAGATAGCGGCAATCGTGCGAGGGGGCGGTTGTCATGAAGACCTCTCCACCACCCGGATGTCATCAAAGGAAATCGAGCCGCGATACCGGTCGTTCCAACTCTCGGCGATGGCCCTCGTCTCCAATTCAAGCACCTGCAAAGGGCAATTTTCCGGCGAAACTGTCAGATCGGCGCTCAGATCGATATCCTGATAGGTTCCCTCCGTCGCGGGCAGCCGAACCAGCCTCCTGTTCGATCTGACGCAGCGGATGCGCCAGGACAGCCCCTTTGGCAGAGCCACCTCAACCGCCGATGCGCGCATGCTCAGCGAATAGCGGCCGGCAGGCAACCGGAGCAACTGGCGAACCCAAAGGCCGCGAACCGGCGCCTGCAGAAAGGTGATCGTAAGGCCCTTGTCCATCTTGCCGGCATCTGTCGCGTAAGAGGAGAACATCACGCCCGGATGATTGCGGATCTGCCAATCGAACGGACGCCCTGACGGCACAAGCTGGAACCGCCCGTCATGGACGTGGCCGGTGACCCCCTGCTCCTTCGGCGACAACGTCATCAGAAAGGTCCTGTAGGCCAAGCTGTACTGCCCGGCATTGATCAGCCCGTTGAGGACATTTGAAATTTCGCCGGGCCTGGGTTGCGACGCACCGGCCGCCAGATCCTGGACAAGCCGCGCGGAAAACTGCAGCGTTGCCGGATTCGCGGCCAGTCTGCTGATAAGGGTTGTTCTCCACGGAGGCGCGGTCTCCATCCTGCCGATCAGCAGATCGTAGGATCCAGGCGCTGCGAATGTTTGCGAAACCAGGGGCGCATAGGCCGTGATCTGCTCCGGCCAACGCCGGAAAAGCGCATCGACGCGTTCAAGTGCGTCGGCGGGTTTGCCATTCTCCACGTCCTGGAGCAACACCCGTTGCAGGGCAAGGCGTTCGGTTCTGGACAACGCAAGCGAGCGTTCAAACGCCTGAAATGCCGGCTTAGATTCGCCGGAGCGGCGCTGCGCCTCTCCAATGAGGCTGTAGAGACGCGCATCGCCTGCGCTGAAAGCAAGCAGTCGCTTGGCCTGGCGCACAAGCGCATCCAGCTCGGCGGTGGAAGCGCGCCCCGCGAACTGCCGCTCCGCCTTGTTGATCAGCGCTTCCACATTGAACGGAAACAGGGAGAAGGCGAGATCCGGATCCCGTGCCTCCAGGTGCCTACTTGATCCGATCAATGAAATCACCGAAATGGCGCCTGAGGCCAGCAACAACAGAATCAAAGGTCCAATTCGAGACATCCGTGCTCTTAGCCCCCATGTTTCCAGCCACGCCGGCAACCGGTTGCAGCCGCTCCGCGTTTCCGTAGTATTTGTAATTCAGATATGAATAGTTCGAATTGTAATTGTAATCGAACTTGCTGGTGGCAAACATCGTCAATGCAACACCGACCAGATTCGCGCCTGCGGATTTGAGCCGCTTGACAGCCACGACCGCGGATTTGCGGGCAACCTTGTTGGTCGACACCATGAGCAGGGTCGCTTCGGTCAGGCGGCTGAGGATCGGCACGTCGGCGATGCCGATCACTGGCGGCCCATCGATGATGATCATGTTGTAGTGTTTGTGAAGGCTTGAAAGAACGATGCCCATTCTGGCCGACGAAAGCAGGTCGGCGGGATTGGGCGGCACCGTTCCCGCCGGCATGACGAAGACATTGGGATTTTTGCTGCGCCGGATGAGCTGCGGCACGTCTTCCCGGGCAATCGTGTTCATCAGGAGGTTGCTCAATCCGATGGCGTTGTCGATGTTGAATATGCGGTGAATACTCGGCTTGCGCATGTCCGCATCGATGATGAGGACCTTCGCCCCCAGCGACGCCAGATCATCGGCAAGCTTGGCGACCGTTGTCGACTTGCCTTCGGAAGGATCGGCGCTGGTCACCAACAGCGTGGCGGGCGCGCCATCAACGCCGGAGAACTGCAATGACGTGCGCAATGACCGGTAGGATTCCGAAAGCGCCGATTTCGGGTTGGAAAGCTGCAGTTGCAAATTGCCTTCCTCCACCAGCGGCAGAATGCCGAGAACCGGCAGACCCAGTTCGCTTTCGACCTCGTCGGGATTGCTGAAAGCGTTGTTGACGAGTTCCAGGATGTAAATGAGCCCGGCGGCGACGCTTGCCGCCAGGATGAGCGCGATGCCCAGATTGATCGGCATTCTTGGTGAGTAGGGATCGGATGGTTCGATCGCCAGATCGACGATCGCCGCATTCTGCGTTTTCAACTCCGATCCAGCGGCGACCTCGTTGAGTTTGCCTATGAAGCTTTCGTACTGCGTCCGGTTGGAATCGACCTCGCGCTTGAGGATCGTGTATTGAATGTTCTTGTCCTGATAGGCGGCCTGGTCGGCCTCCAGTTCGGCGAGCTTTGTACGAAGATCGCTCACCTTCGCGATCGTCTCTTCATGCTTGAGCCTGATGCCATCGGTGATGGCGCGGATCCCCAGATCGAGCTGGTTCCGTACCTCGTCGGCCTGTGCCTTCAGCTGCTTCATTTCTGGAAAGTCCGGTTTGAAAAGCAGAAGCTTCTGACGGTAGATGCCGTTGAGTTCGGCCAGCTTGCCACGCAGCTTGTCGAGAGCTTCACTTTGCAGAACCGCCTGGAGGCTCGGCCCCTGGCCGGCTTCGATCTGCTTGACCAGCCGGCCGTAATCCAGGTTTTCCTGGATTGCCGCCGACAATGCCTGGTTGATTTCCGCCATGCTCGAGCCGATCAGCGATTCGTCCTTTCCCGTCCCTGTGATGCCAGCGGTCTTGGCGTATTCGACGAGCGCCTTTTCTGACTCCTGCAGCTTCTCCTTGACCTGCACGACCTGTTCCTGAATGAACTCCCGGGCCTGATTGGACAAATTTCCGCTCTGGTCGACCCGTTGGTCGATGAAGCTTTGCGCCACCTGATTGGCGATCTCGCGCGCGTATTTCGGATTCTGGTCGCGGTAATCGATGGTCAGCAGGCTGGTGTTCGGCACAAGACTGACCTGCAGATTGGCGATGATCCTGCTTGTTGCGATACGCACCAGTGCATCCTGGGGCAGATTGCGCCGCTTCGCAGAAGCACCGGCGCTAAACGCGCGGTCGAGCAGGTTCATGGGCGAGAAATTGCGGCGCGGGAACAGAAAGTCCGGACGATCCGTCAGCTTGAGCGCAAATACGACCCGCTGCGCCAGGGCGCGGCTCTTGAGTTTTTCGCGCGCGGTCTGATAGGCGCGCATGCCGTCGCTCTCCGTTGTGACTTCGATGTCCTGGAAGACCCGTGCGGAGGGCAGAACCACCTCGAGCTTCGCGACGGCCTGGTATTTGGGCGTCTGCATCAATGTGATGAACACAGCCGATATCATGGCTGACACCACCACGGCAGCAACGAGCCAGCGATATTTGAGAACCCGAAAGAACAGCCCCACGACGTCGATGCCGCCAAGGCGGCCATTGGAATCATGAGCGTATTCCGGGGCAGGAAAGTAGGCCCCGTAATACCCTTCGGCTCCGGCGCTCATCAGGTGAGGCGCGTGCCCCGGCGCCATCTGGTGGTTGCGGTCTTGCATGCTTGAGTCCCTATCGTTGAACCTGTCGAGCCGTAAATTTCAAGGAATGACGGCCAGTCCGGTAGCAAGCCGTGACGAAACACCGAGCGCTTCCTTCAAATTGTTGATCGCGACGCGGCTTTGTGAGGTGAAGACCACGACGACATCTCCGCCATAGATTCTCGGATTGGGAGACCGCCCATTGCGGATGCTGGCGACGTTGAAATTGGCCAGATATTTGTCCCCCCCGACGGTACGGTAGACATAAACCTTCTTCTGGTCGGCGAGATCGCGAAGCCCGCCGGCGAGCGCGATCGCATCCAGCAGCGTGGTGTTGTAGGTCACCGGAAACAGCCCGGCCTCGGCCACTTCCCCATCCACCGTCACGCGCTGCCCCACGGATTCCTTGAGGAACACCGAGACTTCCGGCTTCTGGAGATAGCGTGCCTGATACAGGTCCTTGATCTCCTGCTCGAGACCGCGCAAGGTCTTGCCGCCAGCGGTCAGCGTTCCGATCAGCGGCAGCGACACCCGGCCTGTCGAGTCGATCTGGACCGTGCGATTGAGCTGGTCGGCCTGGAAGACTTCGATGGCCAGCACATCGCCGGCCATCAAAGGCTGCTCCTGCCCGCCGGCGCTGTTGGTTGGCGCGGGAAGCATCTCGACAAGACGCAGCGTGCCTGACGTCAGGTCGGAATTTGCCGCGGCAGGCGCATGCGAAATCCCCAAGTTGTTACAGGCAGATGCCGTAAACGGCAGAACGCACACGGCCAGCACCCGGACCGCATTTTTCAAAATCGACATATCAATGCTCCGCACGCAATAGCCCGGCCAGCTTGCCTATCGTGTCGCGATACCGCCCCCTGGCTCGCCGGTTTCCTCGCGCCGCCCTGGGGGGCGGCAGGTTCTCGTCCGCCAGGATGATCGCAGGACTGTTCAGGAACATCTGATCGGCTGCTTCCTGCCCCCAGCGCTCCGCCACGGCCCGCATGGCCCCCGACAGTTCCGGCGTGCGCGATCGCACGCCATGAGCATCGCTGGCAAAAATACAATCCATGTCGTCGTCGAGCATCTGAACGGTGAAGTCACGGGCCTGCTGTCCGAAGTGGCCGTGCAGCGAGCCGGCGGTCAGTTGAAGCGGGCAGCCCATTGCATTGAGCCGCCGCACAACCTCGTAATGCGATCCGATCCACCTTGAACGCTCGGGATGGGTGATGATCGGGATGAAGCCGTCCTTCAACAGCCGCTGGACGAGATCCTCCAGCCTGGGCACGAACACCTGCTGGGTCGGCTCGAGCAAGAAATAACGGCTGCCGTTCAGCGTCGGAATTTCGCGGTTGGCCAGCCGCGCAGGCAGGTTCCAGTCGACATGGACATCAGCACCCTGAACCAGCGCCAGCGGTATGCCGCGCTCGCCGAGGATCCCCTGCAGCCGATCCATGGCGGGCAAGATCGTGGCGCTGGAATTCGGATAGACGCCAGGAGTGACATGAGGTGTGCAGGCCATGAGAGTTATGCCGTCGGCGACCGCGATGCGCGCCATCTCGACAGACGTGTCGAGCGAACCTGCGCCATCATCGAGACCGCAAAGAATATGAGAATGAAGGTCGATCATGACAGGTGCAACAGACACATTCGTTTAGCCCAGGCCGCCATGAGCGGTATGTGCGGGGAAGAAAGGAACGGACACGCGATCTGCGCCCGTTCGAGTGAAGGCAGAAAATCTGTGGCTCCGGCCGCTACCGGCTGACCCGGTCGCGGCTGCGTTTGATCGCGATCACGGTGCCAACAGAAATGGCGAAAGCCGCACCGGCCGCCGCACCAGGAAGCGTCCCGCTCGCCGCGCCGATGGCCGAATCCGGCATTGCCCCGCTTGCCGCAACTTCGGAGACCAGGACTGCGCACCAGTGCTTCGAATCGCCCTTCATCAGGAGTGACTGGTCCTCGTCGATCGAAATCAGGCAGTCCCCGGCAAGGGCAACCGTTGACGCCGATTTCGGCCCGACCGCCAGATTTGCCGGTAGATCGAAGCGCGTGCCGGCAAGCGCCGGCGTCATGCCTGCCGGGCCGGAGAGATAGACCTTTCCCTGCACGTCTTGAACCACGCCCTTGGTTCCGACAGGCACACTGCAGGCACAATCGTGCAGGTCCTGCGTTCTTCCGGGGGCGGAGGTGGAGGCCAGAGCAAGCAGGCACAGGCTGACCACGGATAATGAGTGGTTCATTCGATTCTCCATGAAATATTTCATAAACTAACCGATTGTAGTAATGAAAACAAGAAAGAGTCAATAATCATTATAATATATTTAATATACAATTGCTGATATTGAATGCGGCGCGCCAATAAATCTACAGCAATACTACTATAGATACAGAAAAATCAATTTTGAATTTATGAATTCAAGTCAATGTGTCCTCCGTCACCATTGCTGGTTCGTTGTCGTGAACGCCGAGAAGTTCGAAATACTCGTTTCCAATCTGGCTCCAGATGTAGCGGCGTCGCGCAATTGCGCGCAGCATGGCTCCCTGACCCGGCTGCGGCGGCAGGGTCGCGATGCGGGCAAGCTCGCCCGCGGAACTGAAAAAGCTCGCTTGGTTTTCGGTGGTGTATCGATTGTAGACGCAATCGAAGGCGAGTATCGGCAGCCCGAAATGCATCATTTCCACCAGCGCGGGATTGGTTCCGCCTGCCGAATGACCATGGACATACAGTCCCGAATTCGCTCTGATCCGATAGAGCGCACCGGCGTCGTAAATCGGGTCGAGGAGATGGATTGCCTCGGTCTGAGCGTATCTCTCCCGGAGGTCCCGCCCGTATGCGCTGTTGTTCCAGTTCCCCACGAAAACCAACGGCCTGCCGGTGGCGGCAAAGGCTTCAAGAATCATCGAGACATGGTTCTCGGGTTCGATCCGGCACAGCGCCAGCGCATAGCCTTTGTCGAAGGCCGGGCCCCCGCAGTCGCCTGCCGGTTGTCCGGCCCGGTCCAGCGCATGGTCGCCGCCATAGGCGATGACGGTGGAATGGACGCCATAGGACCGCCGGATGTGGTCGGCAATGCCCTCGTTGTCGGCGACGACCTGGTGGGAAAACCGAACCGCCATCCACTCCGACAGGCGCAGAAACTGGCGTACCGGACCGTTCCACTTGCTGCGCCGCCATTCGATACCGTCGACATTGGTGACAATGCGCATCCCTGAAAACAGCCGGATGAAGGGAAGCGCCACCGCACCCGACACGCCGAGCAGCAGAGCAACGTCATGACCGCGCCGAGCGGCGTCGAACAGCGTCACCGCATCGTAGACAATGCTCTGAAGCCCGTTCGCCTTGAAGCGCGAATAGCGCAGCGTCGCGGTCAGAAATGCCGGGGTCCGATCGGAATAGGCTTCCGCGCTGCAATACACGGTCAGATCTGCATCCCGGCTGCGGCTGTGGTGCTGGCGCACCAGATTTTCGGCAAGGGTCTCGAACCCGCCGTAGCGGCCAGGTACGCCTACGGTCCCCACAATCGCGATCTTCATGGCTTCAGCCCCCCGTTCAGCACCGAGGAGACATGCCCCTGCAAATTTCGGGCGAAGACCTTCTGGCTGAAGGACGTCGCCTTGGCTCGCGCCGCCTCCGAGAGGCGCAGACAGAGATCGGGTGAATCCGCCAGCCGGCGGATCCTTTCCGCAACCGCTGCGACGTCGCGCGAGTCGATCAGAAAGCCGTCGACGCCTTCGGAGACCATTTCGGTGGGACCGCCGACGGGAGGCGCGATGACCGGAATGCCGAAGCTCATGGCCTCCACAAGCGTCAGGCCGAAAGTCTCCACCCATTGGTCGACCCGCGACAGGTTGATCACGAGATCCGCTGTTTCATAGAACCGGGCCGGATTGTCAGTGCGAGAATGAATCCGGACCCGTGACGGCAAATCGGCACGCCCGAAATAGCGCGCGATTTCCGCTGCGTCGGCGTTGAGAACGAGGGTGAAAACAATGTCCGGGCGGTCTGCGGTCGCCCGCGCCAGATCCAGGAACTCGGGAATGCCCTTGAAATCGCGCGGCGACGCGAGCATCAGCACTTCAAACAATCCGCTCCGCCGGGGCGAGAAAGGAGTGGCCATGCCCCTGGTCTGCATGGCCGGGGTGACCGGATTGGCCAGCACCACGGCGCGCGGGCCGGCGATCGGCAGCCGTTTGAAATGATCGTTGGAAACGTAGATGAGAAGATCCGCCGTGCGCGCCATGACGGCAGTCAGAAACCAGCGCAGCGGAGCGGGCGAGATCGAAACCTCGTGAACATGGCAGATCAGCCGGCGGCGATTAAGCCGGGCCCATAACGCCGCTCCGAACGGCAGCAAGGTGTTGACGTAAACGACGGCGTCCGCCGGAATCGCCCGGTTCCGCGACAGCATCGCCGCGAGATGGATCTGGCTGGCAATCAGGTTGAACAGCGTGATCGGCCTCAGCCGGCTGCGGCGATACCAGTACCGGTGTTTGGGAATGCAAGTGTTTTCAAGCAGTCCCCTGCCCTTCGAGCCGACATAGAGCACGTTCTCCGAACAGTTTTCCGTGAGCGCGTCCACGGCACCACACAGGACACGCGGACTGCCGGAACGGTCATTGAACAGATGGCAGAAAACAATCATCGGCTGGCCACTTTCAACGCCCGCTCAGCCGCCGCTTCGCGTAATTCGAGGATATGGCCGACAATGGCAGCCGCCGCCCGGTCCGGAGCTTCGCTGTTGCCGATCTCGATCATCCAGCCGCGGCGGACCAGGTCGCCGTAGCGCCGGTTGAGCGCGGCGATCTGGTCAACGGACAGTTCCTGCTTGCGCAAATGGGCGGCTTTTGCCGCAACCTTGATGAAGAAGGCCAGCCGCGGCAGCGGCAGCAGCCGCCCCGCCGCTCTGAGACACCGGTCCGGAAGCCGGATCCGGCTGCGGCCGGGGTCGCAGATCATGTCGTGGTAGTAGCGGTCGAAAAGCACGATCTTGCGGTCGGTCAGGGCGGGCCGGACGACGTGGACATAACCCAGGACATAATCCAGTCCGTAATAGCCGAGCCGCGCTAGCGATCCGCCCGGTCCCGAAGGACGCGCGCGGTGCGGCCGGGAATAGTCGTCGTCGATTTTCCCCGCCGCTCCCGTCGCCATCGCCATTTCCGCTATCCGCGGCAGCACCGAAGGGCGGAAATGATGATATTCAACACTGTCGGCACCGTAGATCTGCCGCAGTTGCTCAAGCACGAGATCGATGACCGTGGTCTTGCCGGACCCGTCGGGACCGCTCACTGAAACCAGGAACCCATGCGGCGAGATTCGGTTTCGGAGCCGTTCTGCCAGAAAGCGCGCCATCAGTGGTAAACCAGCCACGCCCCGTCTTCTCGCCATTCCGGCCAGCATCCGGATGCGCCGGCCGCGGGGCAGGCAGGGCAAATCCGACGCGGCGCCGGATGCGATGACCGCCACCTGCCTGTCCGCCTCGGCCCGGCCCAACAGCGGGCTGAGGCTTGCCTGCAGCCGCCGTCCGTGTTCGTGTGCTATCGCGCCAAAGCGCGCATTGTATTTGGGATGGAGCGGCCTGCCCACCACGAGATGGAAGAGCCATTTGTCGAGCAGCATGACAACGTCGGAGACTATGGCGACGCCGTTTTGCCGGCGCAGACCGGTCAGCATCTCGCCGGCGCTCATGAGCTCGATCCCGAAGACCTGGCTGGACGTGAAGAAATCGATCTTCAGATCGAAAATCTCCTGTCCTTCGCGTTTCATGAAGGCCAGTTGCGTCATGCGCTCGTCAGCATAGTGATCGGCAAGGCGCAGGCCGAAATCACGCGCCAGCCGGACGACGATCCCGACCGCCTGACGCAGATCCGCGGGACGAACAACGACGTCGATATCCCTGGCCCCGAGCCGGAACGGCAATTGTTCATGGTTGCGCAGCACGGCGTAATCGATGCGGCCCAGGTCGAGGAAGAGACGGGCAAGCACCTCCTGCTCGAATTTCAGCCGGGCTGTGGCGGGGGGCATCATGTTCATCGGCGCACCGTCTGGGTCTTGAGTTTCTGACGGATCAGCTTGGGAGAGGTGATCGCCGCGAGCGTCAGCAAAAGGCCCAGCCGCAGATAGCGCCGGGAGGCGTATGAAAATCCGGCAGCCTTGTAGAAGCCGGCGGCCTTGTCCGAGCGCCAGTCGTGGAACCGCTCTGCCGGGCTGCGCGACTCGATGAACTCCGCCAGGCTCCGTTCGGCCTTGCCGGCGCGCCGGCGCGACAGACAATCCTTGATCCAGCGCATCTTGAGCTGCATCAAATGCAGGTTCCGCGTCGACAGCGATCCCGGCGGCTTGCGGTACCGGAACAACGGCTCGGCCAGCGTGAGAAAATAACGGCCCTCCGCCCCGAGATCGGACATGCGGCACCACAGATCCAGATCCTCGGCGAAATCCTCGTAGCGGATTGCTTCGTCGTTCTGCAGGATGCGTGTCCGATAACCGCCCACCGCCTGCGCATCCCCCTTCCAGAACATCGTGGCCGGCGGCATGAATGTCAGCTTGCCGTTGCGATACTGCGTCAACGCCGTCTCCCGGTCCTCCGGGCCGACCCGTTGCAGGCCCAGATTTCCCCGGCCCGCGGTGTCGTCGAAATAGTGGGCATGGCACCCCACCCCCAGAAGATCCGGATTTCCGGCAAGCACCCTTCCCTGCATTTCAAGCAGGCGCGGATCGGCCAGGTCGTCGGCGTCGAGAAACATCACCGCTGCGGTGCGGGCTTCGTCCAGCCCCAGCTGACGGCTGAAGGCGGTTCCGCGATTGGGCCTGGTGGTGATGATCCGGATCCGCTCGTCCGCCGCCTTGAGGCAGGTAACCACTTCGATGGAGCGGTCGCGGGAGCCGTCATCAATCACCAGGATTTCCTGCGGCGGCCAAGTTTGGTCTTGCAGGCTTCGCAGCGTTTCGGCGATCGTGCCTTCGGCATTGTAGCAGCACACGATCACCGTGACGGCGAGCGGCGGGGTCTTGCCGGTCATGGCCTGCCCTCCCCGATCTCGCGATAGGCCCGCTCGATGCCACTGGCGAGTGATGCGTAGGTGTATTGCTCGCGCGCCATCGACTGTCCCTGACGGGCGAGGGATTGCCTGCGGTCTTCATTGCCCGCCAGCGTATCGATTGCATCGGCAAGATCCGTGGCCGGATCGCGATCCATCGCCAGGGCGACGGTCATTCCGGCCTGTTGCCGGACGATCCGGCCCGTGGCATCGCCTTCCAGGCAGATGACCGGCAGCCCCGTCAGCATTGCCTGCAGGACGACGGTGGCAAGCCCATGGTGAAAGGACGGATAGAGAAAGACGTCGCTCTGCCCCATCAGCGTCACCAGCCGATCCATCGGCACATGGCCTGCCATGACGACGCGATGGCCCTCCGGATGGCGGTTAACCAGTGCCCTCATGTCCGGCTCCAGCGGGCCGTTGCCGGCAATCGTCAAGGTTGCATGGCGGTCCCGCTCGAAATACTTCAACGCCGCCTTCAGCGCCAGCAAGGCGCCCTTCCAGTCCTTGAGTTCGCCGGCGTACAGAATCCGCAGCGCACCCGTTCTCGCCAGGTTGGTCTTCGGCCGCACCAGCTGCGGAATGTTCTCGATTCCCGTCTGGGTATAGGGCTTCATCTTTCCCGAAAGCCGGACCGGCATCGTCTCCGGCGTGTGGCTCAGAACCACCCTCGCCCGCTGCCCCGAGAAGCGGACGAAGGGGTCGGCATGGCGCATGACGCCGCGCACTGCGACGCGCAGCCGGTCTTTCAGGCGCGACGCCAGGGGAAGCTTGCGCAGCATCACGGGGTGCGTGTTCTCGCTCCCGACAGGACCCCAGAGCAACGGCGCCCGGCACAACGACAAGCCGGCGGGCATCCAGTCCATTCCGCCCGTGAGGTGATGGCAAACGTCGAATGTCTGCTTGGCCATCAGCCTTCGGGCATGCAATCCCGCACCGAGCTGCCACATGTAATAATAGAGCAGGAAGAACCGCTTGCCGCCCTTGCAGACACGGAGGATCCAGGGAAGGTCGTAATAGACGAAATTCAGGCGCTCCGGCCTGGCCTCGTGGCGGAACGTCCTCTCATGGGTGTCGCGCAGGTTGGCCCGGGTGATGACCCAGACATCATGGTTGGCGGCAATCTCCCGCACCACCCGCCAGCCGATTTCTCCTTCGCCGCCCCTTCCGGTCTCGCAGGCATAGGCCGAGATCAGGATCTTCATCGTCCAGTCCTCCCTTGAATGTGACGGCGGAAGGCAGGGGACATCTGGCCGAAATGATAGACCGTGCGCAAAAGCACCAGGCTGTACCAGAATATCTGGCTGTTCCAGGCCGAATTGGCGAGGACGAGAATCCAAAGCAGCACCAGCGGCAAGGTTAGGGCGTTGAGAAACCGGAACAGATAGGCATGGCAGAACAGGGCAGCGCCGAAGATGCCGCAGACCATGACATAGCCGGGGATGAAGCCGGCCGATGCGACGTTCTTGGCGACGCCGATCAGATGCCCCTGGATGTAGTAGGTGATGGCGTCATACCCGCCTCCGAACCAGACATCGGGATTGCCGAGGCTGGCGCTCTGCAGGAAGATGATCAGCGGCATGACCCGAAGCGCGCCGCTGTGATCGGCCTGGGCGAGCGCCATGATATCCATGCTCGGCAGAGCCGTCAGGAAGGCTACCATCCGGCGGATCGATTCCAGTTCGACCGTCTGCAGGAACGGCCATGTGAGCACCAGCAGCAGCGTAGCGGCAAGCATCCAGCGCAATCGCAGCGCCATCACGATGGTCAGCGGAAGGATCGCGACCGCAAGCGTGCTTCCGGTCAGAAGCACCGAAACCCCGAAAGCGGCGATGGTAGTCCGGTGTTGCCGCCAGATCGCGCCCAGGCTCGGCGCAGCCCCGCTCCGCCGCATCAGCAGCAGGTAAGACAGCATCGTGAAAGCGAGCGCGCGCGCGGCATGCGACGGCTCCACTCCCAGCGAATTGTAGCTCCAGGCCTCCTTCGAAAGGATCTGGTTGGGAATTGGAAGCCCGACCCTGGCGCAGACCATCTGCGCCAGGGAGACGACGGCATAAGCCTGGATCAATCGCCGCAGCAGGACGGCCATGCGCTGCCGGGTGACGGCGCCGGTGTAGAGTGTGCCGCAAAAGGCCACATAGGAGAGCACGAACATTCCGGTGTAGCCGAGACTCGACAGATGGCGTGTTCCGCCGTGCAGGAGCTCGACCACGAGCAGATAGACCATGGCCGCCGAGGACCAGGCCAGGTCCCTGGCAACCGGCAGGCGCAGCAGCACGATCATCGGAATGGCAAGGGCTGCCACAAGGATGACGAGCACATTGCGCTGGTCGCTGAGCACGAAAGGCGCTAGGGCGGTGCCGAACACCACGACGATGATCCATGCGGCCGCCCATTGGCGTGCCAGATGCCGGCGCCGGACGGTGACATGCCAGGGCAGTTGCCCGGAACCGGAGACCATCCGGTCGGAAATCGCCGGGACCGATACGGCAGGTGTGTGGAGCTGGATCATCCTGCGCCTCCGGAGACCCGGCTTTGAGCCCATGACAAGGCGATGACAAGAGCGTGCGAGATCGCGAGAGCCGTGCGCCGGACCTTTCCGTATCCAAGATACCGGGCGTGGTAGTAGCGCCGGCTGCGGCTCCAGAGCCGCTGGCGCCGGGCCGGGTCGCCCTTGGTCGAGGGGCGGTGGGCGTGGATTGCCTCGAGGTCTGCGACATAGGCCGACCTGCGTCCGGCCTTGCGCATCTGGGCGGCCAGGATCGCCTCCTCGCAATAGAGGAAGACGTTCTGGTCGAAATACCCGATTTCCTCAAGGAAACTGCGGCGGACCAGAAAGCAGCAGCCGCTGAGTTTGACGACCGCCTCGTCGCGGCGACGCGGCGCCTGCCGGTTTCGGCCCCGCCGGACAGGCAGGATGGCGGCGGCCATCAACAGTGGCGCGAGCAACTCCTGAAGGAAGCTGGGCTCGAACATCGGGTTTTCGTTCATTCCGCCCAGATTGCGGATGGCCGGGCCGGCGACGGCGGTTTGCTCATCGCGAAACAATGCGTCGGAGAGACGCAAAAGATGGTCGGACGCGGCGATGCGAACATCGGGATTGACGATCAGGACGGCCTCCGAGCCCAGCGCGACCGCCAGTCTCGCGCCCAGATTGTTGCCGGCCGAATATCCGGAATTAACCGGATTGGTGATGAAGACGCCGTCGCCACAGCTGTAGCCGCCGGGAGCGTCCGCCCCGGCTTCGATATGGTGACCGGCGGGCAAGGCGGCGCGAAAGGCATTCCGCATCCGTTCCAGGCGCGCCGGGCAGGAGGCGTTGTCGACAATGATGATGTCGAGCAAGACGCCGCGCTGCGCGAGCAGGCCAGCCAGGCTCTCGGGCAGATCGTCGTCGCTGTTGTGTGTCAGGATTACGGCGCCAAGTCTTCGCATCGCCTAGCCCCTGCCATTGAGAAGAGCGTCGATGATGCATCCGCGCGCCTGGCCTTCGGCCCAGTCTGCGCAATCACCGCTGCATTTCATCGCGCGGCGGAGATAGAAGCCGGCATGCAGCAACAGCGACATCAGCACAGCTGCCCGCGCAAAGGCCCGGTCGCCATCAAGAACAGCTTCCGCGACACGGGCAACCAGCTGATCGGCAACCTCGCCCGGTTCGCCTGCTCCCCGCGCGGCCAGGAGGTAGTGTGTCAGGTCATATCCCGACGGATACTCCTCGGCGGCATATTCCCAATCGAAGACGTAGAGCCGTCCATTGAGCAGAAAACTGTTCCAGGGCGTGAAATCTCCATGCGCGAGCCCCACCGGCATGGCCGGCACAAATTGCTCGAGCCTCTCGAGGCCGAGCCAGAACCGGGTCTCCCACTGCTCCGTCAATCGCCTGTCGCCGGCCATTTCGCGCAGGCTCCGGTTGGCGCTGTGCGCCCCGGCGCTGCCCGTGCGCCGCATCATCTCGCCCAGGAAGCGCAGATGCGGGGCCGCCGGATCCATCGGGCTCGATACACCGGCGGCTTTGCAGCTGTCGGTCGCCAGGATCGTCGGCAATCCTTCGCCGGGATCCTGAAATGCGAGAACATTCGGGATCTCCGCCGTTGTCAGCTTTAACTTTGCCACCTGGTCGAGAATCCGTGCCTCGTGCCAAAGGTAAGGCCGCACCGCAGCGCGGCGGCTGACCTTGGCATAGCCGAGGATATCGCCCTCGCGGTTCATGAGCTGGATCGCGGTTTTCCGGTGCGGACCATCGGTCCCGGTGAAGTAGGCGCAAGTGCCCAGTTTCGGCAGCACGCCGTCCGGCAATCGCGGCTGGCGGCTGAACCGTATCCTGCCGGATGCCCAGGCGGAGGTGAGGCCCAACCGCAGCGCTGTCCGGATCCACAGCCGGGCCAGACGGGCATTGGTGGAGACCGGTTGGTACATCGACAGCGAGGCGCTCGTTGCCGGTCCCTGAGCTGTCGGCAGCAGCCACCAGCGGGCGTTCGAGCGCGCCCGGATCATCCCGTAGGAGATACCGCTGGCGGTGACGGGCATGACACCCAATGCGGCGATGTCGCCGAGGAATTCCTCGAACGGTCCTGCCGTCAGGGCTGCTGGAAGGCGCGGATCAATCGTCACCACATCCCCCTTTGGTCGCGAAGAACGCTGGCGGGACCGCTGGCGAAGCGCCAATAGTCCGGATTGACCAGTCCGCGGAGCGCCCCGCCGAGGCTGCGCTCGCGACGCAGACTCTCGCGTGTTTCGAGCAGGGCGATCTTGCGGTCGAAGAGAGCCAGCGACCCTGAGGCATCGTGGCCGAGCTTGTCTGCTTCACGTTGCACGTTGCGGCGGACATCACGCAATCCGGCGATCAGGCCGGCCGCTCTGGTCTGGGCCTTGCGCATGATCGCCTGCGTGTCTGCAGTGACGCCGCCGCCGGCCATCAGGCTGGTCTGGGCCGGGTGCCGCCGGTAGTGGACCAGCTGCCGCGGCAACGCCACGCCCGGTACACCGAGCGCTGCGGCATGAAGCGCGAACCAGGTGTCGTGGGTCATGCCTGCCGCATCACTTGTAATGGGCAGGAAAGGCTCGATCGACGCGCGGCGAAAGGCTGCTGCCATGCCGTAGACGAAATTGCCGCCGGTGAGCATGACGCCGAGCGGATCACGGCGGAATGCGCAGCGCCGGCGCAGCGTGAACCGTGCGAGCTGCCACAAAGACATTCCGGGCTCGCCGGAGATCGAATCGAACTGGACCGCGTCGCAGAAAACGAAGCCTGCGCCCGGCGCGTTCTCCAGCGCAGCAAGGCTCGCCGCGATCTTCTCCGGGTGCCAGATATCGTCCTGATCACAGAAGAAAATGACATCGCCGGTGCAGCGGGCCAGCGCCGATTGAAAGGCGCTGTTAACCCCGAGATTCCGGGTGCCCTGGACAAGCCGGATGTTGAAAGGCGCTCGCGCCGCGATCTGCCTGACCAATACGGCGGTGGCATCAGAGGAGGCGTCGTCGTGGACGACGAGCTCATCGGGCAGGCGTGTCTGACGCTGCAGGCTGGCCAGTTGCTCACCCAGATAGGCGACGCCGTTGTAGGTGGCCATGGCGATCGACACACGGGGTTCGCTCAGGCGTGAGGATACCGTCCCCATCATTGGAACTCCTCGACCGGCTTTTTCAGGCAGAACGCTTCCAGATCCAGGGTCGCGGGATCGAGCACGAAGGGATGATCATTTACGGCGTAGTGACGGTGCAGCGCGGCCTCGGAATCTGTGTTGAAAACCCTGCGCATACCTGTCCGCAGCAGCCGGGCGGGAATGCCGCCAAGCACGGAATAGGGTGGAACCGTAGGCGTATAGTCCTTCGACAGCAGGCTGTAGGAGGACGCGACGATGATGTCGTCTGGCGTGACCGTACCCTTCTTGATCACGCTACGGCTGCCGATCCAGTTGCGCGCGCCGATGAGGATGGCAGCCTTCGAATCGCCGCACATCCCGGTCTCCGTATCGATGACATGGTGAAAATCATCGTCCGACAGGGTTGTCTGATAGGCTATGCCGGTCATCTCGCCGATGCGGATGTGCAGACTTGCGTAGATGAAGCAGTTTTCCCGGATGCGGGCGCCAGCGCCTATCTCCAGAAGCCCTTCAGGCCCGACATAGATATCGCAGCCCTGCATGATCGTGACGCCGTCATGCAGCACGATGCGGCCCAGATTGCGGATATTGGAGTCACCCTGCCCGCGGTCCTCGCGCTTGCCTATCCGGACCATGCCGCGACGCAACGGTCCGCGGATCTCGACCTGACCCGACAGGCTGGAGAACTGGGTATGACGATAGATGTAGACCGGCAGTTTCACCGCTGACCGCAGGGGCATGCTGCGCAGATTGAAATAGATCGTCTTGCTCCAGCTCACCCGGTATGGCCACAGGCGGCTTTCCAGGGTCGAGAAAATCCGGTTGACGAGGGATCTGCGGGCCTGGCCCGGTTTCGCTATGGGGGCGTGGGCGTTCATGGCCGTTTTCCCCCCGGATTGAAGCGGCGGGTTACCGCCTGCTTCAATCCCGCTCGCTCGGCGGCGGACATGCCCAGAAACCAGACCGCAAGAGCCGTCGCCAGAGCAGTGGTTGCCATTGCCGCCAGTTCGGCCGGCAGGGTGACGGGACACAGCAGGCGGACTGCCAGTCCGCTGAATAAAGCCATTGCGCCGATCATGGCCCCCGGCAGGACGATGCTGCGCAGGAAGCGGGCCACATCCAGCCCGATCAGGCTGCGGAGCACGAGAAGCCGCACGCCCAGCGCCAGAACCGACAAGGCCAGCAGCAGCTGGAACACGGACAGCACCCCGGCACCATGGAAAAGCATGAGATAGCCGAGCGGAATGGCGCTGAGCATCAGGCCACCAACCAGCGCCTGGTAGGTGCGGATGGTGCCCGTGGCCTGCGCGGCCGTCATCAGCGGGAAAGAGAAGCTGTTGACCAGAGCTGCCAGCAGCAGCAGGCGGGCGATCCCTCCGGCATGATCCGGCACGACCCTAAGCCAAACCCCGAGCACGAGGTCGGCGCCGATGATCATCGGCGCCATCAACACCAGCATCAGCATGAAGGAAAGCCTCGCGCTTCGTTCGATCAGCCTGTGGAAGCCGTCACGGTCACCCCCGGCATGGGCCTTGATGATCTGCGGGCTCGAGACGATCTGAAGGTTGGAGGCAAGCGTCGATGTAGCGTTGCTCAGCTGCAGCGCGACAGTCTGCGCGGCATTGGCGACCGGGCCGAAGAAAATATTGAGCAGTATGCCGACGCCCTGGATGTTGAGCACCAGCGATGCAGCGCCAAGAATGCTCCAGCCGGCAAAGCCCGACATATTGCGCAGCAGCGCCCGGTCGCGGCAGAGCCGCAGCCTGCTGCAGGCAAACGCCATGCGGCAGTAGAGCGCCTTTACCGCCATGACGAACAGGGTGACGCCGAACATCAGCGCAGCGAACAGTTCGAGCCGGTCACCGCTTGAAAGCATGAGCATCACCGCCACCGCCAGCCGCAGCACGGCGTGCAGGACGTCAAAGGCGGCATAGACGGTGAAGCGCTCATGCGACACCAGGGCCGCATTGTAGGGAACCTGGATGATCGTCAGCACCGTCGAGAAAACCGCGAAATGGAATGCCAGCCGGGCGGCGTCCATCCGCGGCTCCGGAATGACCATATGCGCATCGATGAACCACAGACCGAGCGATTCCGAGGCCAGCAATGTCACCAGGGCGATGGCAAGATGGATTTGCAGCGACGCGCCGAAGACCGTGCGAAGCTGCTCGTCGTCGCGGCGACCGATCTCAACGCTCAGGAACCGCTGCGTGCTGGTGGCCAGCGCCGAATTGAGGAAGGACAGCAGAAGGGTGACCCCGGCGACGGAGAAATAAATCCCGTAATCGACCACGCCAAGCTCCGCGAGCACGATGCGTGACGAATAGAGCGATACCGCCATGGTCAGAATCGTCCTGAGAGCCATGATCAGCGTGTTCGCCGCCAGCGAACGCGTTGCGCCTGCGGAGTGCTCGCGGCCCGCCTCGACCGGCGCCGTCACGCCGGCGCTGGCAAGCGCGCCCGCCGGCAAGGGGGCTGCGTGGCGTGGATCGGATGGTGCTGTCATCCCGGTCATCACCGCAACAGGCCCGCCAGATAGCTGCCGTAGCCGTTCTTGCCGAACAGGCTGACCCGCCCCTCAAGCGCCTGTTGATCGATCCAGCCGTGCTCATAAGCGATCTCGTCGGGTGAGCCGACCTGCAAGCCCTGGCGGCTTTGAAGCGTGCGGACAAAATTGCTGGCATCGAGAAGACTGGAATGAGTGCCGGTGTCGAACCAGGCATAGCCCCGGCCCATCTTCTGCACCGTCAGCTCGTCGGCGGCACGATACATGTCCAACAGCGATATGATCTCCAGTTCACCGCGCGCCGAGTACTTGACCGCGCGCGCCTTTGCAGGCGCCGTGCCGTCCATGAAATAGAGCCCGGTGACGGCATAATCCGACAGGGGCGCTTCCGGCTTTTCAACAATGCTGGAAACTCTGCCTTCCGCGTCGAACGCGACCACGCCGTAGCGCTCGGGATCCGACACCCGGTATCCGAAGACCGTAGCGCCCGTCCGCTGGGCCGCCGCGTCGGCCAGAAGCTGCGTCAGTCCGTGGCCGAAGAAGACATTGTCGCCCAGGGACATGACAGAGGCAGCGCCTGCCAGAAAGTCCTCGGCCAGGATATAGGCCTGGGCCAGCCCGTCCGGCGACGGTTGCTCGATCCAGGTGAAGCTGACGCCCCACTGGCTGCCGTCGCCCAGCGCGCGCTCAAACTGCTGGCGGTCCTGCGGGGTGGTGATGATCGCGATCTCCCGCACTCCGGAGAGCATCAGCACAGAGATCGGGTAGTAGATCATCGGTTTGTCGTAGAGCGGCAGAAGCTGCTTCGACAGGCCGACCGTGATCGGATAGAGCCGTGTGCCCGACCCGCCAGCCAGAACGATGCCTTTACGCGGTATCATGAATACACTCCAGATTGGCTTGATGGGTTGGCTGCGCCGCGCAGCCATTCAGGTCCGCAAGAGCGGCATCGGTGGGCCCCGGCTCCGGGGGATGCGGAAAAACCGTCTCTCATCCCGTCCGCCCCAGACGCATCCCGGTGCCCTCGCGGAGCTGCAGAGGACGCCACCACGCTTCGTTGTCGAGGAACCATTGCACGGTCCGTTCAAGCCCCTGCTCGATGGTCACCGATGGCGTCCAGCCCAGTTCGGAACCGATCCGCGAGGCATCGATGGCATAGCGCGCGTCGTGGCCGGGCCGGTCGGCGACGAAGGTGATCTGATCGGCGTAAGAGCCGCTCGCCTTTGGCTGCTTGACGTCCAGAATGGCGCACAGCGTCTTGACCAGTTCGAGATTGGTGCGCTCGTTGTCTCCGCCGATATTGTAGCTGCGGCCGGCGGTGCCGTTCTTGACCACCGTCAGCAAGGCATCGGCGTGATCCTCGACATAAAGCCAGTCGCGGATATTCGAGCCGTCGCCATAAACCGGCAGCGGCTCACCCGCCAGGGCCTTGAGGATGACGACCGGGATGAGTTTTTCGGGGAAATGATAGGGGCCGTAATTGTTGGAGCAGTTGGTGATCAGCACGGGCAGGCCGTAGGTCTCGTGCCAGGCCCTGACCAGATGATCGGAGGACGCCTTGGAGGCGGAATAGGGACTGCGCGGATCGTAGGGCGTGTCTTCGGTGAACTTTGCCGCAGGGTCGGACGGAAGCGAACCGAAAACCTCGTCGGTGCTGATGTGATGGAACCGGAAATGCTCCGGCTTGCCCTTGCGGACCCAATAGGCGCGCGCGGCTTCCAGCAGATTGAAGGTGCCGAGAATATTGGTCCTGATGAACGCATCCGGACCATCGATGGAGCGGTCGACATGGGATTCCGCGGCCAGATGCATGACCACGTCGGGATCATGCCGGGCGAAGATCAGGTCCAGCGCGCGCCGGTCCTGGATGTTGGCGTGCTCGAAGGCATAGAGCGGACTGGTCACGACGCTCTCGACATTGTTCAGACAGGCCGCATAGGTCAGCGCGTCGACATTGACGACCGATTGACCCCTCGATACCGCCTGGCGAACGACCGCCGACCCGATGAAGCCGGCGCCTCCTGTGACGAGCAGCTTCATCGCTGTGCACTCCACGGGAGGGTTGAGCCGATGACCGGGGAAGCTGTTGCGCCCGGCCCAACCAACCCGTGGAATGTGAAATATTCCCTGACTGCCGAACCTGATGCCTGAGAAATAAAACTGTATAGAAAATCGTTTTTCATTTGGCTCCAAACCCTCCGAGAATTGTTCTGACCGTTCCGAGGCAGATAACGATGTCCAGCCACGGCGAGAAATTCTTTATGTAGTAGAAATCGAACTGAAGTTTCTTTCGAACGTCTTCAACGTGAGCAACGTGTCCCTGATTTATTTGTGCCCATCCGGTAATTCCGGGGCGAACGACGTGGCGATACCGATAGAAGGGTAGTTTTTCTTCATACCAGCGGGACAACGGCAGGGCTTCGGGGCGCGGGCCGATCCAGCTCATCTCGCCGCGCAGGATATTGAGGATCTGCGGAAGCTCGTCGATCCGGGTCCGTCGCAGGAATCGTCCCAGGCTGGTGACGCGCGGGTCGCGGTCTACGGTCATGGCGCGTTGGCGCGCGTCGCCTGTCTCATCGGTGGCCATCCGCATGGTCCGGAACTTGTAAATCGTGACCACCTTGCCGTGGTAACCCATGCGCTGCTGACGGAACACGGCGGGTCCGGGCGATTCAAGCCGGATCAGGATCGCCACCACCAGGAACAGGGGCGACAGGAGAACCAGCACAATGCCCGCCGCAAGCCAGTCCAAAGCATGCTTGATCGTCAGGTAAGCCTGATTGGGGTTAAGCGAGCCGAGTGTGTTTTCGGAAAGATGGTCGATCGCAACCCGGCCGGTGAGGGATTCCATGATCTGCTTGGTGTGGTAGACCGGCGTTCCCGAAAGGGCGCAATCGGCAATGAAGCGTTCCCACACCCCGGAGAGATCGGCGCGCAGATCGGCCACCACGCCCTGAATCCGGCCTGCTGGCGTCATGGGGGAAGCCAGCGTTCGCCACGTCACGCCGCCTATCGAGGTGACCTGGGCCACATCGCCCCCCGGCACCACAGCCAGGCGGATGGGCTCCATCCTGCTGGTCACGAGACCCAGGCCGAAATACCAGGCGACGGACAGCAGGAACGAGCCGCCGGCCTGCAGGCGGCTGTAATCGAACCGGAAAAAGAAAATGATGACGAAGACCAGGCCATAGGTCAGGGCGAATGTGGGAAGGATGGCGCCGGCGGCCGCCACACCGGGAAACGTTCCCAGCCGCCGGTACAGTACATAGCCCATGATATGGGCGATGGCCGCGGCGGCGATCGTGATTTGGTGATTGCTGTTGGAGAGCACTTCCGGGACCGACGCCATTCGAAGCAGCAGGGGGATGCCGAGGGCGAAGGCGAGCCCGCCCAGAAGCTGGTAGCGAACCCGCAGCAGCCTATGGCTTGGCGTGTCCCAGTAACCTACGACCTGCTGATACATCAATGCGCTCCGGCTCTATGGTGGCTGCGAGGGGCCGGCAGCGGGTGCGATGACGCCACAGGGATGCGGATGTCCATGGCCGGGCCGGCCCGGCGGGAACGGGCGAGCGCCATCACAGCGAGTCCCTGCGGCGATTGCCGAAGCAGGCGCGCCGCCGGGCGGACGCAGCCAGAACAGCCGGTTGCCGGGCAGCCGGACTGTCGGGAAGCCGCGCTTCGGCGGAGATGCCGGGACGCCCGACGAAATAGCCCTGCAGCCAGCGGCCGCCGGCGGAGAGCGTGGCAGCCACGGCCCGCTCATCCTCGATCCCTTCAACGACCACCTGGTCGGCCAGACAGGACGTCATCGCGACCAGGCTTGCCAGCAGCTCCTCGGCGGAGGCGAGGGCCACCGCGTCGCGCACATACAGACCGTCGATCTTGATGATGTCGGGGCGAAGCGAGCGGGCGAAGGTGATGGAGCTCATCCCCGCGCCGAAATCGTCAAGTGCGACGCGGCAACCGCTTGCCTTGAAGGCCGCAAGGCAGTCCAGCGCATCACTGGGATCCGGCGGCAAGGCGGTTTCCGTCATTTCAATGACCAGCCTTTGCGCCAGGTCGGGGGTCTGCCTGAGTTCATTGATTGTCGACCGCCACCACAGATCGTTGCAGGCCGACAAACCGGAAATGTTGCATCCGAGGACCGCCTGCGGACGGCAGCGCAGCTGCATGAGGGCCTCCCGCACGACGCACCGGTCCAGGGCGCGCGTGAGGCCCAACCGCTCGATGGAAGGCATGAAGGATCCGGGCATGATGGCGCCGCCGCCGCCATCCGGCAGGCGGATCAGGCACTCGCAATAAAGCACCCGCTCGCGGTCGGAAGCCGCCACGATGGGCTGCTCCGCGAAGGGAATTTCGCCGGCCGCCAGGGCGTTGTAGGCGAAAGCCGCCGCGCTCATGTCCAGCCGGTAGCGGGCAACATCGAGATCCTTTGTGCCCGTCTGTTCGCCGAATTTTTCCTCGTCCCAGTAGCCCAGTGCGACCACCAGACGGACTGAATCGACGGCGATGGGGTGCAGGGAAACCGTGTGAACCGCGGCCTCCACCTCCTCAAGCAGGTGATCGCCGGGCGCGTCGCCGATCAAGCGCAGCGAAACCCCCCAAGCCTCCTCCTCGCAATGCCAGGTCTTGCTGCCCAGGGCGGCGTCGAAGCGGCGCCATACCTCTTGAAGCACGCGTCCTGCCACGCCTTCGGAGTAGGCCGCCGAGATGCTGGAGAGGTTTTCAATGACAATGTGGATGTCGGTCTGGGCGATCATCTGCCGCCCCTCGCAGCGGGGCGGAAGCCCCGTTCAGCTGCCGCGGGCGCGCTGCGGGACGCAAACATCGAACGGAACTGCCGGGGCGGGAAAAACCAGGGCGCCGCTGCTACCGCGGAGGTAGCCTCCGGCGCCAGCAAGCTTGGCGGTTCATGGAGTGCAGGCCGGGCATGTAAAGAAAAATATCCGCCGCTCAGGCAGGAGATCGCCCTGTTCCCTGACCGCTTTTGCGGCCTTCCGCGGGCGGCACAAAAGGGGTCCCTTCGAGTACAACGAATCAGAGGGCTTCAAGGGGCAGAGGATATACTGAAAATGTTGACTTTTATGTGTCGAAAAGTTTCTCGCGCCGAGGCGGAAAAAAGGGACCCGTTCCTGTCAATTATACAACGGCAGGAGAGGGAATTTTACCGCAAATAGGCCGCGTCCATTTCCTTTTACTGATCGGAAATATACCGGCGGCCCAGGACGCCAGATAACTAATATGAAAATAGGTTACGCACGGGTTTCAACTGATGACCAGAAACTTGATCTTCAAATAGATGCTCTTAAGAAGGCCGGTTGTGTTGAGATATATTCGGATCATGCCATGTCGGGAGGATCGTTAAATCGGCCAGGTCTGAGCAAGGCGCTCGATAATCTTCAGGCCGGAGACACGCTTGTGGTCTGGAGACTTGACCGGCTTGGCCGGTCGCTTATCCACCTGGTGCAGCTGGTCAACGAACTGGGAACGCGTGAGGTGCATTTTCAATCCCTGTCGGAACTTATCGACACAGCCTCACCGGGCGGCCGGCTGGTTTTTCACATGATGGCCGCCCTGGCGGAGTTCGAGCGCTCGCTCATCAGCGAGCGAACCCGGGCCGGCATGGCCGCCGCACGTCGCATCGGCCGCCACATGGGCCGGAAGCCGATCCTGTCGGATGAGGAACTGCGCCGCGCAGCCTACGCCGTTTCGCATCAGGGGGCGCATCTGAGCGACGTCGCCAAGCGGCACGGCCTGGCGCCGCGCTCGCTGCGCAGAATGATCCAGGCGCGTGTCCACGGCAAGTAGTGCCAGAGCCATGGACACGCAGGGGAACCCGGCCGGCTGCCGGTTGACGATGGGCTTTTCCATCCTTGACCGTAGCCGGAACGTCAGCGGTATGATCGCTCCCCGCATCAACCCGGTTTAGTCAGCGGACAGGATATCTGTCACCTTGGCTGCGATGGCCCGGCCGAGAACGGAGTTGTTCTCTTCCGTGAAGTGAATTCCGTCGCATCCATCCGTGGTGATGAAGTCACCGGCATTGAGG
>CAXBIE010000027.1:0-50030 GCA_963975635.1 uncultured Hoeflea sp.
ACGAAATCCCGGCGTTCAAACGATTCCATCTAAAGATGATCGGCTCTAGAGCCGATTACGTCTCTACCGGCCAGGCCGGGCGTCTCATCTCGAAGGTGTTGCCCGCATCGGCATAATCCAGATAGCCCAGACGCGCCAGCGGAGCCACCGCGGCCATGTCGAGCCTGCCGTTGACCAGTGCGGCTTCGTCAATGTGGATCCCGACGACCTGACCAATCACCACAAAGGAACCGCTCAGCTCGCCATCAAGGCCTTTAGCCTCGAATATCTCGGTCACCTTGCATTCCAGCGCCGCATGGGCGCCGGCAACAAACGGCGCGTTGATCATGCGTGCTTCCGCCATCTCAAGATCGGCAATCTTGAACTCGCTTTCGCCGTAAGGCGCATCGGCGGAAGACAGATTCATCTTTTCGCCCAGGGCGCGACCGACCATGCTTGTCGTGAAAACGCGGGTTTCCTCGACGTTGCGCAATGTGTCCTTGCGTCCGGAAGATGAAAACATCACCATTTTGGGGTGATCGGAAATCGCATTGAAGAAGGAATAAGGCGAGAGATTGTCGGAACCGTCAGCGCCTCTGGTGCCGATCCAGCCGATGGGCCGCGGCGACACAATCGCCTTGAACGGGTCATGCGCAAGACCGTGAAGATTGGCTTTTGCTTCGTAAAACATGAAGTTCATTCTCCCGCGAATGTCACAATGTCGGCGAGGTCGGGCCTTGGCCGCTCGGCAGGCTGGACTTTCGGCGAACCTATATGGATGAAGCCCGCGACTTTTTCTCCGGCCGCCACACCCAGAACCGGATAGGCGTTTTCGTCAAAGGCATACCACTCGCTCAACCAGTTCGAACAATAGCCGAGTGCATTTGCGGCCATCACCAGATTAAGACACACCGCACCGGCGCTCATGACCTGTTCCCATTCGGGAATTTTGGGATGCGGTGCCGCCTGCGAAACCACGGCAACAACCACAGGGGCACGCGTCAGCCGGCTTTTCTCGACGGCAATCATCTCTTCTGAAATGTCAGGCCTATTGGCCATGGCCATGTCTGCCAGCTCAAGCGAAATCCGCTCCCGTACAGCGCCCGCATAGACAATGAACCGCCAGGGCGCGAGCTTGCCGTGATCAGGAACCCGGCTGGCCAGCTTCAACATCTCTTCGATCTCGGGCCGCGACGGGCCAGGCTCGCACATCTGGAAGGCCGGAACCGAGCGGCGGGTTTCGAGATAGGTTTTCAGGGCAGCATTGACCGGCATGTCTTCCTCGTGCATTCAGTTTGACCGAACTCGGCCATGAATTCGCCATGGCTTTGAGGTCCAAGTGGCCTCTCGCATTTCAGAAGTCAACCGGACCCTGCCTCATGAACAGACTGTCTATTGCTCTTCTCTCTGGAATGGCGCTGATGGTGCCGCCCGCGACGGTGGCGACCGCGCAGGATGCCTTCAGCGGCAATGCTGATCCGAAAATCACAATGCCGGGCCTGACCGAATATGCGCCAGCCGCATCGGCCGGAGACAATGCGGCAATCCGGCGAACCGTGCGGATGGAAGCGGCCCTGACCGAGGGCGGTGAGCCGCTCAAATACGGATTGACCTGGCGCATTTTCCACCCGGCTCCCGGTGCCGATGGAAAATTGCCGTTGCTTGCCACCTCGGAAGGCGGTTCGGCCCAGTTCGAATTCGAACCCGGCGACTATTTCCTTCACGTCGCCTTTGGCCGCGCCGGAGTGACGAAAAAACTCACGGTACCGAAGGACGGCCCCATCGAAACACAACATATCGTCATGGAAGCCGGCGGCCTGATGCTCAATGCGGTATCGGGCATCGACGCACGGATTCCGTCCAGTCAGCTGCTCTTCAACATTTACAAGGCCGAGGAAGGCATCGATGGCGAGCAGCAGCTCGTGGTCGAGGACGTCAAGCCCAACACCATCGTCCGGCTCAATTCCGGCACCTATCACATCGTCTCGGAATACGGCTCCGTCAACGCGGTCATCAGATCCGATATCCGGGTCGAGGCCGGCAAACTGACAGAAGCCGTTATCCAGCACCGTGCTGCCCAGCTGACACTCAAGCTGGTCTCCGAACCCGGCGGCGAAGCCATCGCCGACACGGCCTGGTCAATTCTGACGTCCGGCGGTGATGTGGTCTCGGAAAGTGTCGGCGCCTTTCCGACAATTGTTCTCGCCGAAGGCGAATACACGGCAATCGCGCGCAACAAGGCCAAGGTTCACCAGCGCGATTTCACCGTTGTCGCAGGCCGCAATTCCGATGTCGAAGTGTTGCTGAACTAGAGCCGTTCATCTCTAAATGGAATCGTTTGAGCGCTGGGATTTCGTGATCTGGCAAGGAGCGTGCGGCGACGCGGTGTGAGCACCGTTAGCCGTATGCGACGACGCCCAGAGTGCGAAAGAACAAGCTCACACGATTGCGTGGCGAACTAACACTGCAATCGCGGAGGCACCGCAACTGCCTTGCTTGGATGTCTTTTTCGCACCAGCGTCGTCAAAATCCTCGCACGATGCGCAGCATCGTGACTGCGGTGTTTTCCTGGCTGGCTCGAAAAATCCATTCCATCAAACGGCTTCCATTTAGAGATGGACGGCTCTAGGCGCTCTCAAGCTGCCGTTCAGGGAGCCTTTGCGGAAGCCCGAGATCGAAGACCGCATTGTACATCGTGTCGAGAAGCTGCTTGCGGTCAGTGAAGCGGGCGAGGTCGCCGGCCTCCAGCACCCTGCCCGCATGTACCACAATCGTTGTGCCCGACAGCCGGCGGAACTCACGGATGAGCAGCGATATGCGCAAGGTCATCGACACACGGCTGGCCAGATGAAACAGCCGTCCGTTCTGCCCGCCGAAATACACCGGGATCACCGATGCCCGGGCAGCCTGCACAAGCCGCGCGGGAAACATCTTCCAGGGCAGATCCACAGCCTGACCGAAGCCTCTGGGGGCCGTGGCCACGCCACCTGCGGGAAACACAATCACGGTGACGCCTGATTTGAGCAACCGAACCGCTTCGTGCCGAGTCGCCATGTTCATGGCGAGAGCTTCACGTGTTTCCTCAAAGGAAATCGGCAACGCATAGGGCGCCATCTCGGCGATTTTCATCAGATCATTGTTGATCAGCACCCGGAACGGACGGCCCAGTGCTTCCGCCATTGCCAGAATGGCGATGCCGTCACCAATGCCAAAGGGATGATTGGCGACAATCACCAGCGGGCTGTCGGGCAGGTTGCGTGGCGGCCATTCAGAGCGAAGATCGAGACGAACATCGATCAGGTCGAGCATTTTTGAGAAAATCTGCCGGCCTTGCGGCACCACCTCACGGCTCCAGATCTGATAAAGCCGCCAATAGCGGTCCCGCCCGGACAGGCCTTCTATCGACCGGATGATCCAGCGCGTGAAGCGCGGCTGGTTTTCGTTGGCGTAGCTGAGTTGCTGGAGGCGCATCGTGATTCTCGGTCAGGAGATGATCGCTCTGCATGCCACGCCGGTGTGAAAACCATGTGACAGCCGGCGCAGCGCATATCAACGCGCTGCGCCGGATGGATTTAACCGGCGCGGGAGGCTTTCTCCGCATCCTTGCGCAGAACGTCCGGCGGTGTGGCTTTATGAACCAGCTGGGTGATCGCATCGGCCAGCGACATCGAAACCTGGTCACGGCTTCCGAGCCGGCGGATATTGACCGCCTGTTCTTCGGCTTCGCGCATACCGCAGACCACGATCACCGGCACCTTGGCCAGTGAATGCTCACGGACCTTGTAGTTGATCTTCTCGTTGCGGAAGTCGGTTTCCACCTGAAGACCGGCGTCACGCAGCTTCTGCGCCACGCTCGCCCCGTAATCGTCGGCCTCCGAGGTGATCGTCGCAACGACAACCTGCAGCGGCGCAAACCACAGCGGCATGTGCCCGGCATGGCTCTCGATCAGGATACCGAGAAAGCGTTCCAGCGAACCGCAGATCGCCCGGTGAACCATGACCGGCTGCTTCTTCTCCGAATCCGCCCCGATATAGAACGCCCCAAAGCGCTCCGGCAGGTTGAAGTCGACCTGGGTGGTTCCGCACTGCCAGTCGCGGCCAATGGCGTCCCGCAAGGTGTACTCGAACTTGGGTCCGTAAAACGTCCCCTCGCCCTCGTTGATGCCGACCTTGATCCGCCCACCCGATTCGGCGGCCATCTTGTCGAGCACCTTCTTGAGAATGTCCTCGGCATGATCCCACATGGCGTCGGTGCCGACGCGCTTTTCCGGACGGGTGGCGAGCTTGACCACCACTTCCTCGAAGCCGAAATCGCGGTAGACCGACATCATCAGATCATTGATCTTCAGGCATTCGGCCTCAAGCTGCTCCTCGGTGCAGAAGATATGCGCATCATCCTGGGTGAAGGCGCGTACCCGCATCAAGCCGTGCAGCGCGCCGGATGGCTCGTAGCGGTGCACATTGCCGAACTCGGCCAGACGGACCGGCAGGTCGCGATAGGATTTCAGCCCGTGCTTGAAGATCTGCACATGGCCGGGGCAGTTCATCGGCTTGAGTGCGAAGATCCGGTTGTCGGCGTTCTCGTCATCAGGATTGGTGAAGGCGTGCGCCGATTTCACCGCGAACATGTTCTCCTGGTACCAGCCCCAGTGACCCGAGGTTTCCCACAGGCTCTTGTCGAGGATCTGCGGCGCGTTGACCTCTTCATAGTCGTTCTCCAGCCGCCGCCGCATATAGGCGACGAGGTTCTGGAACATTTTCCAGCCCTTGGAGTGCCAGAACACGACGCCCGGGCCCTCTTCCTGGAAATGGAACAGGTCCATTTCACGGCCCAGACGGCGGTGATCGCGCTTCTCGGCTTCCTCGAGCATGTGCAGATAGGCATCAAGCTCGGCCTGGTCGGCCCAGGCCGTGCCGTAGATCCGCGTCAGCATGGTGTTGTTCGAATCGCCACGCCAATAGGCGCCCGCCACCTTCATCAGCTTGAAAGCAGTGCCGATCTGCCCTGTTGACGCCATGTGCGGCCCCCGGCACATGTCGAACCAGTCGCCCTGACGGTAGATCTTCAGGTCTTCGCCCGACTTGATCGTTTCGATCAGTTCGACCTTGTAGGCTTCGCCCTTGTCCTTGAACACGCGCTCGGCTTCTTCGCGCGACCAGACTTCCTTGGTGAAAGGCTTGTTGCGGGCGATGATCTCTTTCATCTTCTTTTCGATCACCGGCAGGTCTTCCGGCGTGAACGGCTCGTTCCTGGCAAAATCGTAGTAGAACCCGTTCTCGATCACCGGACCGATGGTCACTTGCGTACCGGGGAACAGCTCCTGAACGGCTTCCGCCATCACATGCGCCGCGTCATGCCGGATCAGTTCCAGCGCGCGTGGATCGGTGCGGGTGACAATTTCCAGCGCGCCATCGCGGACCGGGTCGCTCAGATCGGTGAGTTCACCGTCGAGCGCGATCGCGACCGCCTTCTTGGCAAGTGACTTGGAAATTGACTCAGCAACCTCACGGCCGGTCGTGCCAGCGGGGTATTCGCGCTTGGAGCCATCGGGAAATGTGAGGGATACGGCGGATGCCATGGCAGTCTCTCCTTGATCCAGTCCCGCCAACGAACGCGGGTGGTTGAGTATGGTGTGTGTGCAGGGCGGCGTTTACGCGATTTGCCCAGGGGCATCAAGTATCAGGATCTCGCCTTGCCGAACCGGCATTGCCGAAACGCAGGAATTCTTCCCGGATATGCCTATGATTTGTGATCACAATGATGTCCGACAGCGGCAAACCGCCACGGCGCCCACCAGACCAGCCGCGCATCAAGCTCAGCCGGCACGTTGTCGATGCCGTGGGTTCCGCCGGGGCCGCAGCGGCTCACCCGGAACAGAGCCAGCCAACCGCCCTTCCACAACCCGTGGCGGGCGATGGCCTCATAGCCATATTCGGAACAGGTCGGCAGATGCCGGCAGGAATTGCCGATGAAACCTGACAGGGTCAGCTGGTAAAGCCGGATCAGCCCCGTACCGAGCAGCCGGCCCGGGGTTTTCGGCCACGGACCGTTCCAGTTGCGGCCGGCGGAGGCACCGCTCATCAGGCGGCGTCTTCCTTGGCCCTGCGCGCCTCGATCTGGTCCAGGCAGTCGCAGACCGCGTCAAAGGTTAGAAGCGTCGAGGCGTGGCGCGCCCGGTAGTCGCGCACCGGCTCCAGAAACTTGAGATCACCGAACCGGCCTTCCGGCGCCGGACCGTTTTCCTTGAGCATCTTGCGCATGGTTTCACGAACCTCGCGCAACTCAGCCGCAGTTGCGCCGATGATGTTGTTCGCCATGATCGAAGACGATGCCTGACCAAGCGCACAGGCCTTGACGTCATGGGCGAAGTCGGCGACCTGATCGCCATCCATCTTCAGCCAGACCTTGACCTTCGAGCCGCACAGCTTGGAGTGGGCGGACGCTTCCGCATCCGCATCTTCAAGGGTGCCTATGCGCGGAATATTGCCGGCGAAATCCAGAATCCGGGCATTATATACATCGTCAATCATCGGTTCGGACCTTTCCCAGCTTCGGGTATTGGCGTTCGGCCTGCGGCAAGAGTTGGCGGTAACGCATCTCGACGCGCGCCCAAGGATGACTATATAGTACCTCTCAGGCGTTCGGCAAAACCTGTTTGCCAGACACTGAGGGAGACCGTGCCGGAGGGCTGATGCCCGAAAGCCCCGGAACCCGCTGGATAAACTGCAAGGCGATGCCAGCAGAATTGTCCGAGTGCGTGGTCCGAATAACCAGGAATAACGTATAGGGTGCAATTCCCTACGGAGACCACGAATATGGATGCCGTCGTCAAGAGCTTGAATGACAAAGACAATCGTCCGACCGAAGCGGAAGCCGAAGAAGCTGTCCGCACGCTTTTGCGCTGGGTTGGCGACGACATAAACCGCGAGGGGCTGCTCGATACGCCCAAACGCGTGGTTAAAGCTTACAAAGAGCTGTTTTCCGGCTACGAGCAGGACGTCGAGGAAGAACTGGGCCGAACCTTCGAAGAAGTTGCCGGCTATGATGACATCGTGCTGATCAAGGACATCCCGTTCTTTTCCCACTGCGAACACCATATGGTTCCGATCATCGGCAAGGCACATGTCGCCTACCTGCCCGACGGCAAGGTGCTGGGACTGTCGAAAATCGCCCGTGTCGTCGAGATCTTCGGCCGCAGACTGCAGACCCAGGAAACCATGACCTCCCAGGTCGCCCATTCCATTGACGATGCGTTGCATCCGCGAGGTGTTGCTGTGATGATCGAGGCCGAACACATGTGCATGGCCATGCGCGGCATCAAGAAGCAAGGCTCGACAACCATCACCACGACCTTTACAGGCGCGTTCAAGGCGGAACCGCACGAGCAGGTCCGCTTCATGACATTGATCCGGGGCTGAGACCAAACCCCGATTTGAGGGGTTCCCATGACGACGTCATTCAAAACCGCACCAGACAATAAAGCCGAGCTTGAGGAAGGCGCGGATCTGACACCGCGCTTTGACGCCAATGGCCTAATCACAGCCGTCGTCGCGGATTCACGCGACAACGAAATCCTGATGCTTGCCCATATGAATGATGAAGCCCTGCGGCTGACCATCGAAACCGGTGTCGCCCACTACTGGAGCCGCTCACGCAACGCGCTGTGGAAAAAGGGCGAAACCTCCGGCAATCTCCAGAACGTCGATGAAATCCGCATCGATTGCGACCAGGACGCCGTGCTGCTCAAGGTGAGCGTCAGCGGCGCAGATGCGACCTGTCACACCGGCCGCCGCTCCTGCTTCTATCGCAAGCTCGTCACCAGTGACGGCTCAACCCGGCTTGAAATCAGCTCGGAACCGCTGTTTGACCCCAGTTCTGTGTACACCAACAATTAGGCAAGCTGCTTCATTTTGAACCAGTCCATTTTTTTCTTCACCAATTTGCAACCCAAATCTGGTGTCATTCGTTTGAACGCAGGGGGAGTGTTCGGCGGAGAAGGACAAAGAGATGCTGAACTGGAACATGGGTCGGACCTCAGAGCCAGTTGTTGCCGCAGACACCGGCGACGTTATGGCCATGACACCGGTGGGTGGAATGCAACACAAGCCTGTACAGAAACCAAAAATTGCTTTGGCACTGGGCGGCGGCGCGGCGCGCGGCTGGGCCCACATCGGTGTGCTTCGCGCGCTTGACGAAGCCGGTGTCGAGGTTTCCATGATTGCGGGAACCTCCATCGGCGCACTCGTTGGTGGCTGTTATCTGGCCGGGCGGCTCGATGAGCTGGAGAATTTCGCCCGCAGCCTGACCATGCGCCGGATTGCCGGGTTGCTTGACTTCGCCATTGGCGGAGGCGGCCTGTTTGGCGGCATGCGGCTCAACGACCGCATGCAGGAACACCTGATCGGCGTCAATATTGAAGATCTCGACCGGACATTCGTGGCCGTCGCCGCGGAACTCAACACCGGTCACGAAGTCTGGATTTCATCAGGCTCGCTGATTACCGGGATCCGCGCATCCTATGCACTGCCGGGTATTTTCGAACCGGTGCGCTGCAACAACAGGGTTCTGCTCGACGGCGCGCTGGTCAATCCAGTCCCTGTTTCGGTCTGCCGTGCGCATGAGCAGCCGCTGGTGGTGGCCGTCAATCTTCATTACGACCTCTACGGCCGCTCGGCCGTTATCAAGCACACAGCAAGCGAACCGGAACCGGAACACCCGGGCCCCGAACGCCGCAAGAAGGTGCGCGAAAGCCGGCTGGGCATGACCTCGGTGATGGTTCAGGCTTTCAACATTATTCAGGACCGCATCTCACGCGCCCGCCTCGCCGGCGACCCACCGGATCTTTCGCTGCATCCAAGATTGTCGGACATCGGCCTGTCGGAATTCCACCGCGCTAGCGAAGCAATTGATCGCGGGTATCAGGAAACTTCAGCCAAACTCGGCGAAATCATGCGGATGCAGGCCATTCTGGCGCCGGCCTGATCGCTCTGTGAAACAGCCCGGGTCGACGCTGGCGCCGACCCGAAATCTCCCATTTCGATATAATCAAGCATTCAACCCGCGATATAGGCCTTGATATCCTCGGCTTCGCGCTCGACGTCTTCAATGCGCCTGCGCACAACATCGCCGATCGAAATGACGCCCACCAGCGAGCCATCTTTCTCAACCGGCAAATGCCGGAACCGGCCATTGGTCATCAATTCCATGACCTGGTTGATGGTGTGATCTTCACCACAGGTCGTTACCTTCGAGGTCATGATGTTAGAAATCGGTGCGGAGAGCGCATCAGCACCTTTTGCCGCCACGGCGCGGACAATATCGCGTTCGGAAAGAATACCTGCAATCTTGCCGCCAGGGCCGGTAACAATCACGGCGCCGATCTTGTTGTCAGCAAGAAACCGCACAGCTTCCTCTGTCCCCATTTTCGGACTTACCGTGACGACGTTTCGGCCCTTCTGGTCGAGTATCTGTTTGACAGTCATTCAATTCTCCTTCCGCACGATGCCTTCCATCCAAAAGCGCTCCCAATCGCTTCGGAATTAAGGATATGGTGCGCTCGAATCTGAATGTTTGCAAGTCTGGGTATCCGGTCCGGATGTCCAGCGGCCAAAACCCGCAAATGCGTCGCAAAACCGGACACATGACCTGTCTGGGGCGTGATGGAGCCATCGGCAGAATCGCGCCTGATCCAGCTTGTTACAGCGCTTTCGGGGCGGCCTCGATTATCTGAACGGATTGACCGTTTTCTTCACGGACGACGCGTTTGCAGGAAATCGAGACCGTCAAGCCTGCTCACCAAGCGGATCGAACAGCGAGAACGCCAGAAAGCCGAACAGGAAGCCGCCGACATGCGCTTCCCAGGCGATAGCGGAATCGGCAATTCCGAATGAGAATCCGACGGCTGCCAGCATGTTAATCCCGAACCAGACGACTAGAAATCCCACCACGGTGCGATTTGAGAGCGATTGCGCGATGCTCAGACGCCGGTTGAGGTGGGCCTGATCACGCCGGAAACCGCCACCGCCGCCGAAGGCAAACCGCGAAGCCGCTCCCATCAGCGCCGAAACGACACCCGACGCGCCAACCATGACGGTTTGAGCACCCCAGTGAAACACCAGGAACAGCGCCGCCGACGCCAGGGCGCTCAGCAGCCAGAACACAAGAAACCGGACCCAGCCGATGCGCCGGGCCACCACGGCGCCGAACGCCGCAAGCCAGAATGAATTGAGTGCCAGGTGCGTGTAGCCGCCATGCAGCAGGGAATAGGTGATCGGCGACCAGAGATAAGGTCCCGCCTGCCCGGAGATATCGACTGCATATCGCTGCGGGATGAACGCCGCCTGCAGATAGATCTCGAGAACCGCGGCCGGTGGCAGCAGCGAATCGAGTGCAACCTGTATGGCAAGCATCAGCAACAACATCGCCAGGACGACATTCGGCAAATTGAAAACCGGCTCACTCCCCGGCCGGTTCGGACCGCGGGGGCTGACGTCATGGTCCTGGCTCATCGGATTACGCTTTCACTTGATTACACTTCAGACAGACGAGCAGTAGAACCAGCACCGAGCACTGGCAACCACCGGACAAAAAAAAGCCGTCCGCGCGATGCGAACGGCCGGTCGAGCCCCCTCGTCCAAAATTGTGCTGAAGGACAGTCCTTCATGAAGTGATGCCCCAAGATGGCACGCTCTCCCCGGACCGGCAATGCCAACTGAAAATTAACCTTAACGCCGCCGCCGTGGCATGGTTCTCGCTTCGTTAAAGCCAAACCCGGCGATCTGAGGCCGATCGTATCAAAACGGTACATATCGGGACCCGGATCAGCAACTCGCAACATTGGTGGCAACGAGATGAGACATAAAAACAGCTTCGAACTTTTCGACTATTGGACGGAAAAGCGGGGCAAACGCGCAGCCCCCAGCAGAACCGACATCGAACCCGCGGACATCCGGACCCTACTCCCGCATGTTTTCATCTGCGATCTGAACGATGACGGCCAGCTGAACTTCCGTCTTGCGGGAACGGCACTGTGCGCGCTTCATGGCCGTGAATTGAAGGGAACCGCTTTCGCCGCGCTCTGGCTGGCGGACGGGACACGCAATGCCGGCCGCACCGGAGCATCCGTGGCGTCGGCTGCAACACCCGCCGTGCTTTCACTCGATTGCCTCAGCAATGGCGGCCGGGTGGCGCAGGCCGAAATGCTGCTGCTTCCAATCACCGGCCCCAGCGGCCGGAACGACCGGTTAATCGGCATGTTGTCGATATTCGAACCACCCTATTGGATCGGCCATGAGCCCATTGTCGGATTTTCCACGACCGCCATCCGGTTTCTCGATCAGGACCGTGATCCGCTGTTTTTGGCAAATCGCCCGGAGATAAAACTCCCCAACGCACCCAATTTTGCCAGTGGCTTTACCAACAACCGCAGACAAGTGGGACATCTGGTTGTACTTGACGGCGGAAGACGCGATTAGCGCGTAGATACGGCCCAACGCTTACCCATTGTTAACAGTGCCCGTACTATTGTGCGGCCTCACACCTAGGGGAATCGTTAGGCTCTCATGTTGTCCGCACCAAATGCACCGCACCCGAATGAAACGAATAGCTCCGAGGAACGCAAGTTCCATCGCGTGGCAATCTCGGTCCAGGGCCGGTTCATGCGTGCCGATCATTCAGAACATGACTGCATTGTTGATTCGATGTCACCGTTCGACGCAGTCATAACCTGCGCGGCGCGCCCCGACACCGGGGAACGCATCGTTGCCTATGTTGATTACATCGGTCGCATCGAAGGCAAGGTCACACAGGCCAATGGACGCTCCTTCACCATTTCGTTGAATGCCACTGACCGCAAGCGTGACAAGCTTTCCGCACAGCTGACATGGCTTGCCAACAAGCACGAGCTCGGCCTGCCCGAAGACCGCCGCCATGAGCGCGTCTCTCCGAGCAACCCGGTGTCCGAAATTCGCCTCGACGACGGAAGACGTTATCCCTGCCGTATCATCGATCTGTCGGTATCGGGCGCAGCGGTCGAAATAGATGTCCGTCCGGCATTCGGCACCATGGTCGTGCTGGGCAATATGCGGGGTCGCGTTGTCCGCCATTTCCAGGAAGGCATCGCCATGGAGTTCATGACGCTGCAGCCGGAAGACACAATCGATCAACTGTCCTGATCCCCCCGACAATTCGAGACTGCGGGCCGGCTCCTTGAAGCCGGCTTTTTTGTGCCTGAAGCACACGCGGCTCATTGGCGCCTCTCCTTCGTGCTGACGCCATAGAGACCCCTCACCCGTAGAATTTACTGCCTTGAGCCCACCCGTCCGCGCTCCCCACAATCCGGCAGCAAGCCAACGCACCAACCCATTGCGCCTACTGCCCACCCCCCCATTCCGTCTGACGCGCAAAGCCGCGATGGTTGCCAGAATCTGAAGGCCACCTTGCAAATTTTATACTTGTTTTAAGCCAATTTATCTTGAGTTTTATACTTGTTTTACTAGTATTAGCCTCAAGTAAGCACTTATTTGTACTGTTGTTTTTTGCGTCATGTCAAATTGTAGATGTCATTGTTGCCTCATAACGGGGAAACAAGACAATGAACAGACACATTCAGACAATGGGGAAATTTGCTGCGGCGTGTGGCGTGGCGATCGGTTTCAGCACAGCTGCCTTTGCAGCACCGACAAATCTCGTGCCAACCGCAAATACAAATCCGCCGATCGGACACTTCGAATTTTGCAAGACGTATTCGAATGAATGCACATCGCTGGGCCGCGACCGCGGCCCCATGGCACTCAGTCGAAAAGCCTGGGCGACCATGCTTGAGGTCAATACGCAGGTCAATCAGAGCATCCAGCCCGACACCGACCGCAACATATACGGTGTAGAGGAACTCTGGGCCTACCCGCGCACCGTTGGTGACTGCGAAGACTATGTTCTTCTCAAACGCCACATGCTGATGCAGAAAGGCTTTGCACCCAACGACTTGCTTATCACAGTTGTTCTCCAGCCCAATGGCGACGGTCATGCGGTTCTGACGGTGCGAACCGACTACGGCGACTACATTCTCGACAACATGCGCGGCGATGTCCGCCTGTGGTCTGAAACCGGATACACCTTCATCAAACGCCAATCATCCGAACATGCCGCGCGATGGACCAAGCTCGGACCGGGCTCCGCCACCGCCAACGTTGGTACAATCAAGAACTGATCGTTCACGTCCCGGACAACAGGCCCGCGGGGGCTGGTCCGGCACGTCAGACAAAGGAACCGTCGCTGCTGCCAAGCGTTCGGTTCAGGGTTAGGCTCTGGTCGAGTCCCCATGCTTCCCCGCAACGGCCAGGCCTCGAGCCGACCCCAATGTCCCCTGGGGTCGGCTCTTTTTGTTCAGGCGGCCCCTGCCAGGCCCGCTTCACCCGATCCGGGTAAGCCCCTTTGAAAACCGCCTGGCGTTCTCCACATAATGGCTCGCCGACAGCTTCAGCATCGCCTCGGCGTCGGCGCCAAGCGTCTTGATCACTTTCGCCGGAGACCCGACAACCAGAGAATTGTCGGGAATAACCTTGCCTTCCGTCACCAGAGCTCCGGCGCCAATCAGACAGTTGTCGCCAATTTTTGCCCCGTTGAGCACGGTGGCGCCCATTCCGACCAGCGAGTTGTTGCCAATGGTGCAGCCATGCAGAATGGCAGCATGGCCGATGGTGCAGCCCGTGCCGATAACCAGCGGAAAGCCGATATCGGTGTGCAGCACACAATTCTCCTGGATGTTGGAATTCTTGCCGACCGTGATGGATTCATTGTCACCCCTGAGAACCGCGCCAAACCAGACGCCTGCACCCTCTTCCAGGATGACATTTCCGATCACCTGAGCGCTTTCCGCGACAAAATGGAATTCCGAAGGCAGTACCGGTTGTTTTCCATCCAGACTGTAAATCGCCATTTGCGTTTCCTCTCTGCTTAGTCCTGGCGCTCCGCCGGCCGCCTCATCAGAACAACCTTAGCATTGACTTCATGCCAGAAAATAGCCGCTGGCGAAGGCCACTTGCAGCACGACAACGCCCGAACACATCGACCATCCGACAGCCACCAGCGCCAACAGCGCGTAGAGCGGCAGCGAAACCTGCCCCGCCCGCCAGTTGTTGAACCCGTTGACCAGAAGAAGCCTTGGCCCGAGCACCGCCGCCAGCACCATTTCGATGCCGATCCGCAACGGATGCAATGGGGTTTCGGTGGTCTCGGGTTCGCGCCATCCGAGAAGCCGCACAAGCTCAAGCCCGACCCAGGCTGTGGCAAATCCGGTCGCCATGGCAAAAATCGCGGCAAGGAAGTCGAGAGAATAAATCATTGGTTAACCATACCCGGTCCAGTGTTGATGCTCGTCGAGTCATCTTGCAAGCGCCATGCCGCAGCCAGATGCTCCACTTTGGCACACATTGAAACGATTGGCGTTCATGTCTGACTCAGCATCCACAGTTGAACACGCACCGCTGCTGTCACCGCGCTTTGTCTGGAAATTGACGGGGGTTGTGACCGTGTTGTGCGTCATCACACTGGCGATAGCAGTCGCCGGACGCATGATCGGAAAGAGCATTTCCTATGCCGGCAACACGGCAGACCGGACATTGCATGAAATCGTCATCGGCAATGATGTCGTCAGCCTGCCCGCTAATGTGATCCGCTTCGAGAGCCAGCGTAGGTCCGGCGCCCAGGACGCAATCGACACCTATTTCTCCTGGCCGGGAATGAATGGCTACAGCGAAGCCCGCCGCGACATATTCAGCCAGACACGTTCAGCCCATGGATTGATTTTTGCTAGGATTGCACAAGCGACCATGTCGCGCGACATGTCAGGCCGCTTTACGCCGATCTACAACCGGCTGACCGATGGGCCGGCTGTTGCCGGTCCGAACGGGCTGGTTTCTTTCCGCCTGAGGCCGGGAGCCGGTTACGCCAATGAATTGATGTATGTCGAGCAATCCCCGGCCGAACGGCCCTACGCCGTCCGGTGCCTGGTTGAAGACCCTGGAACCGAGACCAATTTCACAACCATGACCGGTTGCCAGCGTGACATCTTCATTGGCAAGGATCTGTCCGTGACCTACCGCTTCTCGATAGATCTGCTGCCACACTGGCAACAGATCGAGCAGGACGTCCGCCAGCGCATCGAGATGGCGCTGCAGAACTGAAGACACTCAGTCCAGGTCGACGTCCAGAATTGCCATCGAAAAATTGTAGGACAGGTCACCATCTTCATCATCGCGGAACACGATGCCGAGGAACTCGTCGCCGATATAGACTTCCGCCGAATCATCCTTGCGCGGCCGTGCCTTGATCACCATTTTCTCATTGAAAATCCGCTTGAAGTAGGCATTCAGCTTGATGATTTCGTCTGGTTTCACGATGCTCTCCTGGGCAATTGGGTTGGCCCGGCTTTTGACACGGACAGAACGCTAAATCAAACCCGTGTTGTGATTATCAAGCGAATACCGGACAGCAAAACCGAAGGCCCAGGCTCACGCACCGCCACTGATCAGCTGATCCATCGCCCGGGAAGGCTCCTCGCAACCGGCCGTTCCGACAACCCGCGCAGGCACGCCCGCAACCGTCGAATTGGGCGGAACCGGCTTCAGCACGACAGACCCCGCGGCCACCCGGCTGCAGTGGCCGATCTCGATATTGCCAAGCACTTTCGCACCGGCTCCGATCAACACGCCATCCTTGATCTTGGGATGCCGGTCACCGGTTTCCTTGCCCGTGCCGCCAAGCGTAACACCTTGAAGCAATGAGACATTATCGCCGACTGTGGCCGTCATCCCAACGACCAGTCCGGTCGCATGATCAAGGAACAGGCCCTTGCCGAGCTTTGCCGCAGGATGAATGTCGGTCTGAAAAATCTCGGACGAGCGGCTCTGCAGATAAAGCGCCAGATCGATCCTTCCCTTGCCCCACAGCCAATGTGCCAGCCTGTGGGTCTGGATGGCATGAAAGCCCTTGAAATACAGCACCGGCTGGATGAACCGCGTGCAGGCAGGATCCCGGTCATAGACGGCCTGAATGTCGACGCGCAACACAGCCCCCCACTCGCGCCAGTCATTGACCATTTCAAGGAAGGTTTGGCGCAGAAGATTGGCCTGGAGATCCTGATGGTCGAGACGCTCGCACACCCGATGGATCACCGCCTCCTCGAGAGAAGGCTGGTTGAGAACTGTGGAGTAGAGGAATGCCGCAAGCAGCGGGTCTTGCGCGATCGACCGCTCCGCTTCCAGTCGGATCGAATCCCAGATCGGATCAATCGCTTTGACGGACTCGCCCGCCCGTGCACCTGATTTCGCTGACATTGCCGCCTCCGGGCTGGTTTGCATTTTCAGCGCCGCGCCAGTTACTGAAAACGCACTGGATACGCTGGAGCGCCTTGATAAAGTGTTCATGACCGATGTTCAAATGAAGACATTTGAACGCAGCCTTCAATTCAAGATAAGACACAACGCTGAAAATACAAATGGCGGATGACATGGACGTAAACATATCCTTTGCGGACGGCGCCATCGCAGCCGCGATCGCGGACACCGGAATCGGCCGGCTCACCGTCAACCGGCCCGGCAAACGCAATGCCCTGACCGGTGCAATGTGGCGTGCGGTTCCTGAAGCCATCGATTGGCTCGCCATCCGGAAGAACGCCCGGGTTGTGATCATTGAGGGCGCTGGTGGCCAGGATTTCTCCGCCGGCGCCGATATTGGCGAATTCTCCACGCTGCGAAAGGATGACGAAACCGCACGCCGTTACGAGGCAGCAAATTCCGCCGCCTTTGCCGCAATCCGCAACTGTCCGGTTCCGGTCATCGCGGCTGTGCGCGGCATCTGTTTCGGCGGAGGATTCGGGCTTGCCGCGGCCTGCGACATCAGGCTTGCGGATGATACGGCGCGCTTTGCCATTCCCGCAGCCCGGTTAGGTCTGGCCTACCCGCCCGACGCGGTTCAGGATCTGGTCCGTGCACTGGGCGATCAACAGGCGCGCCTGGCGTTGTTCTCCGCGCTGGAGATGTCCGCAGACCAGGCGCTGAACTGCGGGTGCATTGCGAAATTGTGCAGTGCTGACCAGCTTGCGGCAGAGGTCCTGGCCATCGCCACCGCGATTGCCGTTGCGGCTCCCTTGTCGGTCCGCGCCTCGAAAGCAGCGATAGCAGCAGTCCACAGCGGCTCGAGCCAGGACCACGACCAGGCAGCCGCACTTGCAGCCTTCACCTTCGACAGCCAGGACTACGCCGAGGGGCGCAGCGCCTTCATGGACAAGCGAAAAGCAGTCTTCAACGGCAAGTGAGCCTTCAGCTGCGGCCTTCGAGCCGGTCGAGAAAACCTGAAACCGCGTCATTGAAGGCATCATTGCGGTCGCCGGCCACCATGTGCCCTGCTCCGGACACATCGGCATACTGGGCATGCGGCACCATTTCACGGAACGCCGTTACGGCCTCTTCGGTCACCAGCTCCGATTGCTGACCGCGCACCAGAAGCACCGGAATCATCAATCCACGGGCCGCTTCGACAAGCCGCTCCTGACCTGTTTCCCACCCGTGATTGATATTGCGCGGCCCTTCGATAAAGGCCGGATCCCAGTGCCAGCGGTAGCGCCCGTCTTCGCCTATGCGCAGATTTTTCGCCAACCCATCCAACGAGCGCCGTGGCGCTCTGTTGGGCAGATAGGCAGCAATGGCCGCCGCCGCTTCCTCCAGCGTGGCAAAGCCTTCACGCATGCGTTCGGCCATGAAGCCTTGAATGCGACTCACCCCGTCTGCATCCATATGCGGCGTGATATCGACAAGAACCAGACCGGCCAGCAGACCGGGCCCGCCGATATGCTCGGCCATCAGGCCGGAAATTCCGCCAAGCGAGGCACCGACAAGGACCGGCTGCTTGCCGTTTTGCGAAGCAATTTCCCGGCAAACCGCAACCGCATCAGCGGCATAGTCATCGAAGGCGTAGCCCTTGTCCTCCACCCAGGCGCTGTCGCCGTGCCCGCGCTGATCAAGGGTGACCGCCAGATGGCCCGCATCCGCAATGCGCCGTGCCGCGCCTCCCCAGGCATGCCGTGTCTGGCCTCCGCCGTGCAACAGCAGCACCGGATTGCCATGCACCTCGCCCCGCGGTTCATGCACATCGGCAAGCAGCCGGTTGCCTGAAGCGCCCGTGAACTCCATCTGCCTTTTCATGTCTTTCATCAGATCGATCCGGCTTCGACATCGGCAAAGAAATCGAGCGCAGCCGCCTTGAACACCTTGTCGCCGACAGCGAGCATGTGATCGCGGTTGGGAATATCGAGTGCCCGGGCCCGCAGCATCAGTTGCGCAAGCCCATCCGCGGAACCGGCGATGTCATCCCGCGTGCCGACGCCGATCAGGGCGGGCATGTCCAAGCGGGCCAGATCCTCGCGGCTGACCAGAGTCCGCGATGTGGAGATGCAGGCGGCCAACGCCAGCCGGTCACTTTTCGTCTGCTCGGCAAAAGCCCGGAACATTCGACCGCGCTCGTCACTGACATCGTCAAGCGAATCGGCCCGCAAGGCCGCTGCAATCGGGTCCCAGTCGCCGACGCCGTCAATCATGCCCATACCCAGACCGCCGAACACCACGGAGCGAACCAGATCCGGCCTTGCCAAAGCAAGAAATGCCGAAATCCGCGCGCCCATGGAATAGCCCATCACATGGGCGGACGTGATGTCGAGCGAATCAAGCAACCCCGCCGCGTCCGCTGCCATGGTCTCCGGGTGATAGGCTTCGGGATCATGCGGCTTGTCGGATTGGCCATGTCCCCGGTTGTCGAGCGCAATCACCCGGAAACCAGCCTCGTCAAGGGTTTTGAACCAGCCTGGAAACACCCAGTTCACATGCGCGGTTGAGGCGAAACCATGAATCAGGAGAATCGGAAAACCATCCGGATTTCCCGCCTCATACCACGCAATTTCAATGTCTCCGGACGTGAAACGCCCGGCCTGAAGCCGATCCAGATTCATGAAAAACCCCTTTCACTCCTTACCTAGCTCAATCGCGCCGCCGTGCAAATATTGCCGGTATGGAATTTCCCTGCCCGGACCGAACGTAACCAGCCAACACCGAAATACGGTCTACACATTTGTCAGGTCAGCGTATAAGGTCCGCTCGAAACCAAGATCGCCACGACGGAGAGATGCATGGCCGACCACAAAATCCCGCATTTCCAGAATGATGCAGGCCACGCCGCCATTGAAATCGGCGTCAAGGAATTCATGTGCGTGGGCGCCAACCCGCCCTACGATCATCCGCATGTGTTTCTCGATATGGGTGCTGACAGCGAAAAGGTCTGCCCCTACTGCTCGACACTGTTCAAATATACTCCGGCCCTGCATGGAGACGAGACCGTGCCGGCAGGATGTTCGTGGGTCTATCAGGCGGCCTGAAGGCTGCCGGACTGGCTTGTGCGGGCGTTTCGTCGAGGCGCTGATGCCGTCCAGCCCGGCGGCACACTACGCCACCTGACATCTCCAATCTCATTGCCGGACCGGCAATACCTATAGGGCTCAAGATTGCCCCCACCCCGGGAGAGCGCCGTGACCGGCTGCAGCATTCTGATCATTGGCGCTGGTATCGGCGGCTTGGCCGCGGCGCTCGCCTTTGCCCACAAGGGCCATGAGGTCGACATCGTCGAACGCGCGCCGGCGCTCAGCGAGGTCGGCGCCGGTCTGCAGATTTCTCCAAATGCCAGCCGCATCCTGATCGCACTCGGCCTCGGGGACGCCCTGCGCGAAACCATGATCATCCCGCATGAGATCGTGCTGGCGTCCGGCCGTTCACTTCGCAAGATCACTCATGTTCCCTGTGGCCAGTTTGCCGCTGACCGCTGGGGCGCGCCTTATGGCGTGATGCACCGTGCCGATCTCCAGACCCTGCTCCTGGACGCGGTCACCGCCGATTCCCGCTGCCGCCTGCATCTGAACCAGACAGTCAGCTCGCCAGACATTGCCTCACTGCATGACCGGCTGGGCTGCCCGCGCCCTAACCTTGTCATCGGCGCCGATGGCGTCTGGTCACAGACCCGGAATCTGATCGGGGGAGCATCCCGGCCACGCTTTTCCGGCAAGGTTGCCTGGCGGTTCAAGGTGGCAGCCGAACAGGCCAGGCAGGTTCTCGCCCCGGTCAATGTCACCGCATTTCTCGGCGCAGACACCCACCTGGTGGCCTACCCGCTGGAACATGGCGAGACCATCAACATGGTAGCGATCGCCCGAGGCGCCAATCCGGGCGAGACATGGGCGCAACGGGAAAGCCAGACCGACCGGCGCGAGTTGCTCGATGCCTTCGCCAACTGGCACCCGGGTCTGGTTTCCATCCTGCGGCAGGCGCCGGAGATGACCTGGTGGCCGCTGTTTGAGATGCCCGACGGCCCATGGCACGATTCCGCTCGCACCGTGCTGATCGGCGACGCCGCTCACGCCATGACGCCCTTTGCGGCCCAAGGCGCAGCCATGGCCATCGAGGAGGGCTTCGAGCTGGCCGGGGATTTCTCACGGGATCCGGCGGACACGGCCGCGATGCTGCGGCAGTTCGAAGCCCGGCGGCGCGCACGAATCAATCGCGCCCGCAGCCGCGGCGCCTTCAATCAATTCGCCTATCATGCCCGCGGGCCGGTGCGGCTTGGCCGTGACCTTGTTCTTGCGCTCAAGCGGCCCGAAAGCCTCGCCGCCGATCTTGACTGGCTCTACGGCTATCGCGCCACGGGGCTGTAACCAAACCGGTGATCCGGGTTGTGCAGAGCCAGGCTGAGGCTCAACAGCCGCGGTAGCGGCGTCCACCAGCCCGTCTTCAAACCACCCTGCCTGAGCGTTGCCGCCGTCCAGACATTGCAGCCAACAATGGCGTTGAACCAGCCTTCCGCTTCGAAGAAAAGATCATACATTCCGTAATTCGCACCGGCGATGACGACAGGTTTGCCGCCGTCATCCAACGAGAACCCGGCGAGAATTGCCTGCAGCATGCGTTGAAAAGACGCTTCGTCGAGCTCGACCGCGGTCACCGAAGCGCGTTCCCGGTCAATCGGACCGGCGACGCTTACATGCATCACCGACCGGTCGACGGACAGAGCCTTGAATACCGGCCCGGGTTTGAGTTCCGACCAGGTCGGCGTTTCAATGTAAAAGCTGCGGCCACCCCACCCGGCTATGATGTAGGCAACACCGGGTTGCGCCGGATCGAGCCCGCTTGCCGCCAGGAACGAAAAACGCTCGACCACGTCCGGTGTGGCAGGCAGCGCAATATCGGTATGGATCGAGTTGGACAGGATCAGCACCGTCCGGCGGGGAGTGTCCACGGATGTCGCCGCATAAGCAATATTCACCGGAGCGGAAGCAAAAAGCGGCCTCGGAATCAGGATTCCGAGGCCGACGGCAAGTGCGATTATCACTATCAAGCCCAGACAGAATGCCGGGAGCTGCCGGGTCCATCGTTGGGCGGCCCCGGCAGCCAAGGCCCGGTCCCTAGTGCAGGATCTGGCTCAGGAACAATTTGGTCCGTTCATGCTGCGGGTTGTCGAAGAATTCGCCCGGCTCGTTCTGCTCGACGATCTGTCCCTGGTCCATGAAGATCACCCGGTTGGCGACCTGACGTGCAAAGCCCATTTCGTGGGTCACGCACAACATGGTCATGCCTTCCTCGGCAAGCCCAACCATGGTGTCGAGGACCTCCTTGATCATTTCCGGATCAAGCGCCGATGTCGGCTCGTCAAACAACATGATGCGCGGGTTCATGCACAGTGAGCGGGCGATCGCCACGCGCTGCTGCTGACCGCCGGACAACTGGCCGGGATATTTGTTCGCCTGCTCGGGAATTTTCACCCGTTCAAGATAATGCATGGCGATTTCTTCGGCCTTTTTCTTCGGCATCTTGCGCACCCAGATCGGAGCCAGGGTGCAGTTCTCGAGGATCGTCAGATGCGGAAACAGGTTGAAGTGCTGGAACACCATGCCAACTTCCCGGCGGACCTCATCGATCTTTTTCAAATCGTTGGTCAATTCGATGCCATCGACAATGATCTTGCCCTTCTGGTGCTCTTCCAGACGGTTGATGCAGCGGATCATGGTGGATTTGCCGGACCCTGACGGGCCGGCGATGACGATCCGTTCGCCGCGCATCACCTTGAGATTGATGTCACGCAGAACGTGGAACTCGCCGTACCACTTGTTCATGCCGATGAGCTCGATCGCCACATCGGTTTCCGACACTGTCATTTTCGAAGGACCAGTACCTTCTGTAATTGCTGCGTTGCTGTCAGCCATTTTTTTGTTCCCTCGTTATCGTTTGTGGCCAGTGTCAAGACGCCGTTCCATATAGGCGGAGTAGCGCGACATGCTGAAGCAGAAGATGAAGAAGATGAGCGCGGCAAAGACAAAGCCCGTCGCCGGCGTTGCGGGTGAGATCCAGTTCTGGTCGTTCATGTTCTGCTGAACGATGCCAAGCAGATCGAACAGGCCGATGATCAGCACCAGACTGGTGTCCTTGAACAAGCCGATGAAGGTGTTGACGATGCCCGGAATGACCAGCTTGAGCGCCTGCGGCATGATCACCAGCCGCGTGCCCTGCCAGAAGGTCAAAGCCATGGCATTTGCGGCTTCATACTGGCCCTTGGGAATTGCCTGCAGACCACCGCGGATTACCTCCGCCATATAGGCCGACGAAAACAGCGCCACACCGATCAGCGCCCTGAGCAGCTTGTCGAACGACACGCCGTCGGGAAGAAACAGCGGCAACATCACCGATGACATGAACAGCACCGTGATCAACGGAACGCCACGCCAGAACTCGATGAAGATGACGCTGAACATCTTGACGATCGGCATTTCCGATCGCCTGCCCAGCGCCAGCAGGATACCGAGCGGGAATGACACCACGATGCCGACGATTGCCACCACCAGCGTCACCAGCAGGCCGCCCCAGAGCGGTGTTTCTACCGGCTCCAGACCAAACTGCCCGGTCAGCAGGATGAACGCCAGCACCGGAAACACCACCAGCAAATACAGCGCATTCTCACGCTTGTAAGGAACGGAAGGGATCGCGATCGGCACCAGGCCTATGATCAGCAGAAGTCCCGAGAGATTGACACGCCAGCGCTCGTCAATCGGGTAGCGACCATAGATGAACTGGCCGAACTTAGCCTCGACGAAGGCCCAGCATGCGCCGGTTCCGGGAGCCAGGCAGGCTTCGCGGCTGTCGCCGGTCCAGACTGCGCTGATGAAGGCCCAGTTGATGATCGGCGGAACAATCCAGAGCAGAAACAGGAATGTCAGGATGGTTAGAACCGTATCGCGTGGCGTCGCGAACAGATTGACCTTCAACCAGCCCATGACGCCGCCGGTGGACACCGGAGCCGCCATGGTCGGACTTTCCTCGGTGCGAACGTAAGCGATTGAATTCGGAAGAGTTTCCATCGTTTAACGCTCCACCAGTGCGACACTGGAGTTAAACCAGTTCATGAATGCGGATGTCAGCAGTGACAAGGTGAGATAGACAAGCATCGTGATCGAGATCACTTCGACCGCCTGCCCCGTCTGGTTCAACACCGTACCGCCGAAGATCGAAACCAGATCCGGATAACCGATGGCCACCGCCAGAGACGAGTTCTTGGTCAGGTTCAGATATTGACTTGTCAGCGGTGGAATGATCACCCGCATGGCCTGAGGCACGACCACAAGCCGGCTCGTCAGATTGGGACGGAGACCCAGCGCATAGGCGGCTTCGGACTGCCCGTGAGACACCGCCAGGATACCGGCGCGGACGATCTCTGCAATAAACGAAGCCGTATACAGCGACAGGCCCAGCAACAGTGCCATGAATTCAGGCTGGATGACCCAGCCTCCAACCATGTTGAAGCCTTGCAGGCTCGCATATTCAAGGTCCAGCGGCATGCCGCTGACCAGAAAAGCCAGCAATGGCAGGCCGACAACCATCCCCAACCCGGTCAGGAAGACCGGAAATTGCTGACCTGTCGCCATCTGGCGCTTCTTGGCCCAGCGCCCGATGAAGAACCAGGCGGCCAGAGCAAGAATAAGAGCAAAGAGTATGAACTCGGCTCCCCCCTCAGGCACAATTCGCGGCAGGTAAAGGCCCCGGTTGTTGAGGCTGAAGGCGACCTCGGCGCCCGGTTCAAGCCCTACCTGTCTGGGCGACGGCAGGATCGAGAGAACGGCCTTGTACCAGAACAGAAGCTGCAGCAGCAGCGGGATATTCCTCAGCGTTTCGACATATACGGTGGCGAATTTCTGCACCAGATAGTTTTTCGACAATCTGGCGAGTCCGACGACAAAGCCGATCATCGTGGCGAAGAATATCCCGATTATGGCCACCACCATCGTGTTCAGCAGACCAACGAAAAACGCCCGCAGATAGGTGCTGTCATTTGTGTAGGGAATAAAAGATTGGCCGATATCGAAACCGGCACGCTCGCCGAAAAAACCGAGGCCGGAAGCAATCCCTGCGCGTGCAAGGTTGTCGATGGCATTCGTGATGCCGGAATAGACCAGGTAGATCACAACGAGGATCAACAACACCTGGAAAAATAGGCCGCGCGCCTTTGGATCATACATCAATGATACGCGACCGGAATCATCAGCGTCTGCAGCGACGCCTGCTTGATGAGCCATATCTGTCCCCAACTCTATTGTCCGGACCTTCTGGCCGGATCATTATTGGACCTGCCGTCGTTGCGTCAGGCCTTTCGGTTCACCTAGGGCGACCGGAAAAAGCGGGCTTCCGGTTGGAAGCCCGCTCTCTTGTCATTGCTTAGCGAAGCGGCGGTGCGTACTGCAGGCCACCCTTCGACCAGAGCGCATTCACGCCACGGCCGATTGCGAGAGGGGTCGATGCGCCGACGTTGCGTTCAAACACTTCGCCGTAGTTGCCGACCTGCTTGATCACATTGTAGGCCCAGTCGTTGCTGACGCCGATGGAGTCACCAAAAGTGCCTTCCTTGCCGAGCAGACGCATGACGTTGGGGTCTGTCGAGCCGAGCATCTCGTCGGCATTGGCCGAGGTGACGCCCATTTCTTCGGCGTTGATCATCGCAAAGTGAACCCACTTGACGATCGAGAACCACTGGTCGTCGCCCTGACGGACAACAGGACCCAGAGGCTCTTTCGAGATCACTTCCGGCAGAACCATGTGCTCATCCGGAGCCGACAGGCCGAGGCGGATCGAATACAGGCCCGACTGGTCGGTCGTGTACACGTCGCAACGGTTTGCGTCGTAAGCTGCATTCACTTCTTCGAGCTTTTCAAACACGACCGGGTTGTAGGTCATGTCGTTGGCCTTGAAGTAGTCGGTCAGGTTCAGCTCGGTGGTGGTTCCGGTCTGCACGCAGACCGAAGCGCCCGAAAGCTGCAGCGCCGAATTCACGCCGAGCGACTTGCGGACCATGAAGCCCTGGCCGTCATAGTAGTTGACGCCAGCAAAGTTGAGACCCAGCTGAGTGTCACGGCTCATGGTCCAGGTGGTGTTGCGCGACAGCACGTCAATTTCACCGGACTGAAGTGCGGTGAAACGCTCCTTGGCGGAAAGCGGGCTGAATTTCACAGCCGTCGCGTCACCGAATACCGCAGCAGCAACGCCACGGCAAAGGTCGACATCGATACCAGACCAGTCGCCTGCATCGTTTGGAGCGGAGAAACCGGCGAGGCCCGTGGAAACGCCACACTGGACGAAACCCTTTGCCTTGACGTCATCCAGCGTTGCGGCGGAAGCAGCAGTGGCTCCCATGCCTGCAACGGCCGCGACACCAACGACAGCTGACAAAATCTTCTTTTTCATTTGATACAACCTTTATTTATCTGTTGCCCTGTTTTGGGTGGCGCAAAACGACAGGAGCCTTGTCGGCAGCCCTCTATCCGTCTCTATTTGCGCTTTGATATACCATGCCGAAATCCGCCATGGGTCAAGTCTTCCTCGCCCTAAAACTGTTAAATTAGCCAAATTGCATCATAAACCGCATTCGACTTACCAGGAAAGCGCCGGACACAACCATAACAACATTCAGGCGAAACCTTGCAATCGGGTTTGAATGTTCCGCTTGGAATCCCGGCCTGTTTGAGTTCATCTTCTTGTGGTCATTGGAAACTCGCGATAAGCCCCTAATCGTTGAACGGCACCAATATGTAATTCCAGGAAAAGCGGATCACGGATGAGCAACGAAAACAAGACTCCAAAGACAGGAATAAACACGCGCCTGGCTCACTCCGGTCATGACCCGAGAAGTTTTCATGGCTTCGTCAATCCGCCGGTTGTGCATGCCTCGACCGTGCTCTTTCCCGATTCCGCGACCATGGTCTCCCGTGACCAGAAATACACCTACGGCACCTACGGAACCCCCACCACAGATGCTCTCAATGCAGCGATGAACGAACTTGAAGGTTCGGAAGGCACGGTTGCAGTCCCTTCGGGGCTGGCGGCAATTACCGTTCCCTTCCTCGGCGCACTGAGCGCCGGCGATCATCTGCTTGTGGTCGATTCGGTTTACGGTCCGACGCGAAACTTCTGTGCCGGGATGCTCTCCCGTATGGGAATCGAAACCAGCTACTATGACCCGTCCATCGGGGCGGACATCGAAGGTCTGATGCGGCCCAACACCAAACTTGTCCATACTGAAGCACCCGGCTCCAACACGTTTGAAATGCAAGATATTCCGGCCATCGCCGAAGTCGCCCACGCCCATGGAGCCCTGGTTTCGATGGACAACACCTGGGCAACCCCGCTGTTTTTCAAACCACTTGACCACGGTGTCGACATTTCCATACACGCCGCGACAAAATACCCTGCGGGCCACTCGGACATCCTGATCGGTACGGTATCGGCCAACAAGCGGGCCTGGCCGGCATTGTGGGCATCCTTTACAGCACTCGGTGTGTGTGCTGCCCCCGACGACAGCTATATGACGCTGCGTGGCTTGCGCACCATGGGGGTCAGGCTGGATCGCCATCAGCAAAGCACGCTGGCAATCGCCCACGCACTGGAAGGTGTGGCTGGAGTGGCCAGGGTTCTGCATCCCGCACTTGAAAGCTTCCCGGGCCACGCCTTGTGGAAACGCGATTTCTGCGGTTCCTCGGGGATATTCTCGATCGTGCTGGATGTGGCCGACGCAAGCCGTCATCAGGCCAAGGCGCATGCGTTCCTTGATGCGCTGGAGATATTCGGACTGGGCTATTCCTGGGGAGGCTATGAAAGCCTTGCCGTTCACGCCAACCTGTCCGACAGAACCATAGCCATGCCTCCCAAGGAAGGACCGGTCATCCGGCTTCAGATCGGCTTGGAGGATGTGGAGGATCTGATGGCTGACATTGAACGCGGCCTCGACGCTGCAAGAGCCGCCTGATCAAAGCCGCGAGCTGGAAATCAGACTATTCCGCCGGAGACAACGGAAGCGTCACAATGAACCTCGCCCCGCCCTGGTAGGTTGGGTCGAGGACAATGTGCCCATCATGGCTTTCCGCAATCCTGCGGCACAGGGCAAGACCGATACCTGAACCGGAATACAGCTTTTCATCAGCATGAAGCCTTTGAAAAACCCCGAAGATTTTCTCGGACTGCGCCGCTTCGATTCCAATGCCTTCATCTTCAACGATGATTGATGCGCTGGCATCAACAATTCGGGCGCTCACCCGTATGGTTGCGGGACTGTCCGGCTGACGATATTTCAACGAGTTGGCAAACAGGTTCTGGAACAGCTGGGTGACAAGCCCGAAATCGGCGCACACTTCAATATCCACGTCGGAGATCAGCTGCGCTTGTGCCTCCTTGACATTGACCGCGAGATTGCTCCACGCAGCCGACATTGCTTGGGAAAGCTCGAAATCTTGAGGCTTGATCTGCTGATAGGCCAGCTGGGAATACTCAAGCAAGTTTGACGTCATTTGCTCCATGGCTTCACTGCGTTGTGAAATGTATCCTGAGAACATCGCCAGATCTTCAGTCTTGCCGGCGCTGATGTCCTCCGCAATCATATCGGCAAACAACCGTATCTGACGCAGTGGTGCTTTAAGATCATGTGAGACTATGCCGTTGAACTGTTCCAGTGCGTCATTGCGCACCTCAAGCGCACGCGACTGTTTTGCAATCTTGTTCTGAGCTTCCCGGATCTCGGTAATATCGCGTCCAACCGATACCAGTTCCACCGGCTTTCCATTCTTGAACACCATCAGATTTGACCACAGATACCACAACGGCTCACCGCTCGGATTGACCATCGTCTGCTCGCTTGTCGCCATCGGACTTTCAGGCGTGAGGTCGGCTAAATGTGCCAGCACAAGCGGCCGGTCATTCTCCCGTATGAACTCAATAAATTTCCGTCCGATCATCTGGTCGACGTCAAGACCGATAAAGCGCGCATAGTTTTCATTGACATAGGTGAGTGTCGTGTCGGCATTTGCACGCGTGATGAGATCGGGAAGGTTCTGCACAAGATCCTCGAACTCTTGCTCCTTGCGTGCCAGGGCCTTTTCGATCTCAAGGCGCTCGGTGATATCGTCACCAAGAGCCAGCAGCACCGGCTCCGAATCATAGTCCAAACGCTCATACCGTCCCCGCAACGTGTATGTTGTGCCGTCCTTGCGCTTGTGCCGGGTGTCGGCAGACAGGATCCTGGTTTCACCGGAAAGAATGGGCCCGAACTTTTCGGCCAAATTCTGAGACTCCGGGTCATCACTGATTAGTCCCGGTTCCATCTCCCGCAGCTCTTCAAGACTGTATTGCAGGTTGTCGCAGGCAGCTTTGTTCGCATAGATAAATTTTCGGTCTCTTAGCCTGAGCAGAAAGACTTCCTGTGCCACTTCCTCGAGGATCGCACCCAGCCGCTCGGATTCAGATTTTGCGCGCCGCAGCGCACTGACATCTGTCCTTACGCCCACGTAGTAGTTGTCTGCCGTCACACGCTCCTCGATCTGCAGCCAGTGATCCGGCCCAATGCGCTGAAGAAATGGCCCTTCCGGTGAGTTGTGGTTCTTCAGTCTTTCGGCGAGCCAGACCTCACGCGCTTCCGGCGTGTCGCCTGCATCTGGATACTGACCATTTTCGAGGCCGTATCGGACGATGGATTCAAACGTATTGCCAATCTGCAAGGCCGGTGCCGATTTGGCATAAACTTTCCGGTAAGCGTCATTGCACAGCAACAGGCGGTCTTGTTCATCGAAGACGACAAAACTCTCGGAAATTGCATCCAGGGCGGTATTAAGGATCGATTCCGCGCGTAGGCGCTCTTCCTGCGCCGCCACTGTCGCGCTCAGGTCCCGCAAGATGACGACGAGGGCAACCGCCGTACCGTCCGCATCCCTTATCTTGTTGACAGTGAGTTCAACCGGTATCGCCGAGCCGTCTCTTCGCAGGAAATCATATCGGCGATGAAGCCGCGTTGCTTCCTTGCCCAGCGGGAAAAATGCCTCCCCGACTTCACGGATATCTTCTGCCGATGCATAAAACTGCTCCGGCCCCATTCCCAGCAACTCTTGCGCCGAATAGCCGAATACCTCTGACGCAGCCGCATTTGACGCGACGATTCTCCGGTCCTCGTTGATAATCAGCACCGGATCCGGCAGCGTTTCATACAACGCTTCCAACAGGCTCTCGGGTGAGACCGGAAAGCTCATGCTAGTCGCGCACCAGGCTGAGCGGACGAAGCGATCTCACAGATAATCTTCGGAACAGGTCTCCGACAGCTGTTCACGCGTATATTCGGCGACAATAAAGCTGATCGCGGCACCGTCGATCTCGTCCTTGCCAATTCTGAAATCGACACCGTAGTCCCTGAACTGCTCAAAATAACGACCGCTGATATCTGAGGAAATTATTCCGATCGGTCCGATGAAACCGGCATTGCGCAACTGTGGTGCGGTTTCGCGAAAATCATTGTTCGGCACCAGGCGATTGTCCAGAAATATCATATCGATCCCGCCAGACTTGACGCTCTCGACGGCTCCGCCGATATCGCCGACATAGTCCAGTTCGATGCATATGTCCTTGGCCGTTTCCAATTTTCGCTTCAACAGGACATGCTCGACCGGATCGTCATCAACCAACAACACACGCAGTAGCCTGTCGTCTTGTTCTGGGCTCATGGATGGCCTCCCGCACCTTTATGTTATCAAGCCGCTGCGTATCGCCGAGGCCACCATCTGGGCCCGGTTGACGACGTGCAACTTGCGCAAAACCGCCGCGATGTATGAATTGACTGTGTGTTCCGACAATCCAAGGATAATAGCGATCTCAGCTGATGTTTTTCCTTCCGAAGTCCACCGTACAATCTGGATTTCGCGATCGCTAAGCCCGCTGATGGAATCGAGAGACAGGATGACTTCGAAATAGCGCTGAAAAATCAGCGAGGCATCAAGCGCAATCAGCGCAAGAGCCTGGTGATCCAGACCCGACACGTCGCCAACCATGATCAGTCCATGTCGTTTACCGGTTGCCGCCTGCAAAGGCACAACGACTGCCGAGCCACATCCATCTGAACTTAAAACACCGGAGGAATTCTGTTCGATATCCATCAGACAGGGCGCACAGGACTGCTGAAGATGCACAAAGACCGGATCCGACCTGCCAATCACATGCTGCTTGGGATCATCGAACCAGGAAACAGGAAAATTATGCAGGGCATGAACATGCTGCAGATCAATTCCCTGCTCCTCTCCCAATATTTCAGTGACTCCGAAATAGGAAAACCCGTGGCTGCCGGCCAGAGATTTGAACAATCGAAAAAAATCCATTCGATTGACAGCACGCTCCAGTTCAGGACCAAGATGTAAAACGGTTTCCGTCACCAGCATAGCGTCACTCTCAAATCAACGTCTGTTAAAGGTTTCCAGTAATTCACACACACCTGTGTCATGCAGCCCCTTATAGGGTATTTCAGCAAAACTGAAAATGCCGTGTGTGCCAGATACTGTCATAATGTTTGACGGGTGTTCCGCCCCGATCGCCGAGAGAGCACAGTGAAGATGTCGAAATTGTAGCGGGACATCAGGAGACCGGATCAAACACCAGAAGATCCGACTGCAGCCTGGAAGGCGGACACCGCGACGCAAATGCTTGTCCGGCAGCACACGGCGAGACCGCTGAAGACCCAAGCCGGGATCCGGCACATGGCATCGGAGCTGATAGATGCTGGATCGACCAAAGCCCGGACACCCATGAACACGCATTTTCCATGGCAAAGCAGTACCGCCACGGTCCCCTTTTTTGCGCGCCAGGCGAGGCGATATTTACCGGAAGCCGATTCTGGGCCATTCGAGAACCCAGCACCGAAATCGCCTGTAGGCTGAATCCAGTTCAGCCTGCCGAATTTGCTGACATCCAGAGTGAAATCCGAACATTTGTGGCGATGAATTTCGGGATCGTGGAGATTGTCCGCAGGTATGTGGCGACGGACAAGAAATGAGCATCGCCAGATACCTTGGGATTCAGGTTTCTTGGTTTTGTTGACAAATCCCCACGGAGTCATGAGCCGACATGAGACTCGTCGCCAGATAAGTTGGGACTCAAGGCCCCTTTCGCCACATATGTTGGGATTCAATTAATTTGCTGGGGTATATCGGCAAGTGAAGAATAGTCGTAATTTGAACCGACCCGTGCGAGTGCCCTAACGGACCCAGCTTGCGGTCGCTCATGGTTGCCAAGCTAATTGACCTGAATATGGATATGATCGTCATGACGAGCGGCACGGCATCCCTGAAAGCGAATTGCGTCTCCGGTTAGCCCGAGCGCATTCCTGACATGTGGCTCGACAAAGACCTTGTCCAATGCGAATCTTCTGACACCCTCGGTAGCCAGCCATTCCAAAGCGAATGCCGTTCGCTTTTCCTCTATGCTGTAAGCTGGGAAGAGCGGTTGCAGCCAATCCAAATCCCATCGAGTGGTTAGGATATCTCGCCTGCCCATGCATGGCTGTTCGTCGCCTGGAGAGGCTTGCTCAAATGCGAAATAGCCAATTGGCGACCTTGTCGCCTGATTGATAAACTCACCATTAGTGTCCTTGTAATAGAAAGCGATATCCAACTTGCGGCCGTCCGAGTGGGAAAGATGCGGGAGAAGAGGGAAGCCGTCCAAGAAGGGAAAATTTCCGTCTAGAACAACCGTGGTCGTTCCTGGGAACTGTTGATTCACATCGACAGCTAGAGTCGACACCAGATCGAGCATGGACTGTGTCACGTAGTTCCGATTCAGGATGCAATAGATAGGAGTTTGAACTGCGATGGTGCCTGATGCATGTGCCGTGCAGGAAATGGGAACTCTACCGAATATCGGCGCGACCATGTTCGCTGACGCTGTAGCCGCCACATAAAGGATAATGAATACCAGCAATGTTGCGGATGAACGCCGAATGCCCGTCGCTCCGGTCGCCAATTTGGATGCCAGATATACGATACCACCTATCTGAGTCAGGATCGTCAAAGCTCCGAAAGTGAGAACCTGACCGATAAGGCGCTTCCAACTCATTCAACCATTCCCATTGCCCGCCACTTTTAATGCTGTGCCGCGATCAACCACTTCTTCCTCATAAGCCCCTGACAACATTCATGCCAACACCTGTTATCAGCACATTCTCGGTCTAATGTGGGGTCAAAACGGTATCGTGCCCACACCAGGCTGGAGGCTTGAGTCTCAACCTATGTGGCGATGAGTCTCACAAACCCTGGTGTTTGTCTCAATGTATGTGGCGACAGACAAGAAAATGGCGACCCCTGCAGGATTCGAACCTGCGACCGTCGGCTTAGAAGGCCGGTGCTCTATCCAGCTGAGCTAAGGGGCCTGCGGCGCTTTGCCCACAGGCAAACCGCGAACACGATCAGTGGGTCCAGGGCTGGCGGCGATCGAAACGGAAATTGTCCGAGTAGACCACCCGGCGGCGCTTGGCTTCCTGCGGTTCGGAAACCCGGTAGGCAAGCCCGTTGCGTGTTGCATAGGCCACAGCCGCCTCACGCGTCTCGAATGTCATGCGGATCTGGCTTTTCATGTCGGTCGAGGATGTGTAGCCCATCATCGGATCGATGCTGCGGGGCTTTTCCTGTTCGAATTCCAGAACCCAGTCCTGGCTCTTGGCCTTGCCGGATTGCATCGCAGTCTTTGCGGGACGGTAGATTTTCGCAGTCATGTCCCAATCCCTCTTCATGGCGGCAATCGCCCCAAAAGGCGGATCATGGCGCCCTGCTCTATGACGTCCTGATGAAGGACGTTTGAAAAAATGGTCGGAGCGGAGAGATTCGAACTCCCGACCCTCTGGTCCCAAACCAGATGCGCTACCAGGCTGCGCTACGCTCCGATGCCTAAGGCGTGATCCGGATACACCGGAACGTCATGCCCCGCAACTCCAAATCGACACTTATTTGATATTACGGGCAAATCATTTGCCGATCACCCGATGGTGCGCCATATCACCCGCCGAAATTCCGCGCCTATCCGCCGTTCCCGCATTCAATTCCAGCACATAGCGAACCGGCCCGCCCGACGGAACAATCGTTTCGGAAAATGGCGTCGTCTCTTTGGCGATTCGGGTAACCGTGCCGGCTTCATCGATGAACAGCATATCCAGCGGCAATGGCGTGTTCTTCATCCACATCAGCACCTGGCGGCTCTGTTCGAATTTGAACAGCATGCCGTGATCAGCCGCCATGCTTGTTCTGTTCATCAAGCCACTGGCGCGATCTGCAGGTCTCAGAGCCAGCTCAACCGTAAAGGCAACGGGCCCGCCGCTGGTCTCGATGACCAGCCGCTCCGTATCCGTCGGAAGCTCGGCGGCAAGAACCGGTGCCGGCATGGCAAAAATCAGGACTGAAACTAAGAACAGTGCGACTTGTTTCAAGTTGCGCATGATCCGGTCAGTGGGAGTTCGGAATTGGCGAGTCGATATCAGGATGGATTTCAGCAGCCATCAGGCCTTTGTCGCCATCCCCAAACCGCACAAGAACAACTTGTCCGGGGCGCAACTCGGCCAGGCCATAGCGCCGCAACGTCTCCATATGAATGAAGATGTCTTCGGTCCCGTCGCCACGGGTCAGAAAGCCAAATCCCTTGGTGCGGTTGAACCACTTGACGATTGCCCGCTCCAGGCCGCTGGACGGCTTGACCTGTACATGGGTGCGAACCGGAGGCAGCTGCGAAGGATGAACCGCCGTCGAGGTATCCATGGAGAGAATACGGAAGGTCTGGTATCCGCGTTCCCGTTTCTGGATCTCGCAAACCACTCGGGTTCCTTCCAGCACGGTCTGGTAACCGTCACGCCGCAGACATGTCACATGAAGAAGTACATCTTCCATACCATTGTCTGGAATGATGAAGCCAAACCCCTTTGCCACGTCAAACCACTTTATGACTCCAGTGATCTCGATGAGATCAACAGGATCACCAAGTGCTTCCGCACCAACCTGGTCTTTTTCTGAGGACCTTTCCCCCATCCGGATGCCTCTCCAATACGCGCCACAAGCAAATGAAGTGATTCTTGATTAAAACATTAACATTGTATTGAGAGGGCAGCGCAAGCCCTGCAGGAAAACTTGTTCACTCATCCCCGTCTATCGTATCGCCGTTGCCTGAAAGACAAATCTGCCTATGTTTCGCACAATCAGGAATCATAAGGGAAAGCCAATGCGTTATCTGCACACGATGGTCCGTGTAACCGATGTCGAAGCCTCGCTCGACTTCTACTGCAACAAAATGGGATTTGTGGAAACCCGCCGTCACGAAAGCGAAGCAGGCCGGTTCACGCTGATTTTTCTCGCAGCTCCCGAAGACAAGGAGCGGGGCTTGGCTGAGCAGGCGCCACTTCTCGAGCTGACCTATAACTGGGATCCGGAGGAGTATGATGGCGGCCGCAATTTCGGCCACCTTGCCTACGAGGTCGACAATATCCATGATCTTTGCCAGTCACTGCAGGACAAGGGTGTGACCATAAACCGGCCGCCACGCGAAGGCCGCATGGCCTTCATACGTTCGCCCGACGGTATCTCCATTGAGCTGCTTCAGAAGGGTGAAGCGCTTGAGCCGGTCGAACCCTGGGTGTCGATGAAGAACACCGGGACCTGGTAACCAGCCACATACGGGCCTGGACGGAACTCGCTCCAGGCCCGCGTGACGCAAGGCTCGCGCAATCGAGACAGGCTAAGTTGATGAATAGGGTCATGCTTTCGCCGCATTTGCGACGCATCGCATGAGCTTTGGCGCTGGTGCGGAAGTGCCGTTTTCGTTTGCCTTGTTCAACCGTTTACAAAAACGCCACAAATGAGTAGGCATTTTTTACAAGACCTTCGGGTCTGCCAATGCAAGATACCGGGGGCTCCAGAGTTTGCAGATAGGCGGTTATAAAGCTTGCATCAGGCGCAATGCCACTCGGTCGTTGCTTCTGACGGGCGCGGCAGCAATTCTAAGCGGCTGCGTGTCATCTTCTGACCCTTCAATGCTTGCAAGCCAGGGCTTTGGGCCCGGTACGCCTGAAATGTTTGACGGCATCGTCAGCGCGGATCAATCCGCTGCCATGTACAAAGACACCCAGGCTGCCAGCGAATTGGCAGCGGGCGTCCCGCTTCCGGTCCCTTCCCCCAATGCATCTGATGCGACATCGCGGGTTCCAGCCGTTGCACAGACCGGCACCGAGGCCGGCCAGTCGGTGGTCATGGCTGATACGGCCGTTGATGCGCTCAATCGTGGCATCACCCAGAGCCAGCCAACCCAGTCGGTTGCCAATCTCTATGGCTCGCCCGCTCCCTCGGCACCCGCCAATATCGCCCTGCAGGAGAGCGTGACGCCTCAGGCTCAGCCTGCCCTGCCCCAAACCGCTTCCACAGACATGACGCCGGTCACTACCGATCAGGCCGCGGCAGAACCACAGCCGCAAGTTCGGGAACTCGCTGTCGTTGCGCCGCCGAAGAAAAAATCGATCTTTGCGCGCATGTTCGCTTCGTCAAAGTCCTCCGCAAAGAAAGCGCCTGCCGGAACGAGCAAGCGCGTCGTGGCGAAGAAAGCCACTCCCGTCACGGTGGCTTCGGCCGGAGGCAATGCGCTTCCCGGCGTCAAGCTGGCGTCAATCTTTGACAACGATTCGAACAGCGCACCGCGCCAGTCCGATTCAGGCCAGATACAACTGGCGTCGGCTGCCGGTCTCGCACGTCTAGCCCCCAATGGCCTGCATTTGCAGACAGACAGGGTTCAGGTCGACTGCTTCAAACCGCAACTCGTGCGCACGCTCAAGGCGATCGAACGCCATTATGGCCGGTCTGTTGTGGTTACCTCCGGATACCGGAGCCCGAAACACAACCGGCGCGTTGGCGGCGCCTCCGGCTCGCGTCATACGTCCTGTGAAGCCGCTGATATTCAGATCGAAGGCGTTTCCAAATGGCAGCTGGCCAAGTATCTGCGCTCCATGCCCGGACGTGGCGGTGTCGGCACCTACTGCCACACGGAATCAGTTCACATCGACATCGGCAACACCCGCGACTGGAACTGGCGCTGCCGTCGCCGCAAGTGAATTTGAGCCCGGATTCACCCGCCTGACGCGTGGTTCCGCAAGGCCATTTTCACGGCAAAATAAAATCTTCATTTGGATGTCATTTTTTTCTCTCAAAACCCAATTATGCGCTTGCGGTCCTAAAATGGTCTGACTATAAGACGCCCACAGTGTTACGCGCCCTTCGTCTATCGGTTAGGACGCCAGATTTTCATTCTGGAAAGAGGGGTTCGACTCCCCTAGGGCGTACCACTGTTTTCAAGCACTTCGCTTGGTTCCCTCATTTATTTAATCAGGTTTGCGCGGGCTCAACGCCTTACCGTCTGTCCGCGATACCGGATGATACAGGCGAGCGTCAATCGCAGTTGATGCGGCGTCAATTTCTCACTGGATTCGAGCTGAACCGGGCAATACCGCGCAAGGATCAGAAGATCCTGCTCGCTCTTGGCTAACGCGCCACAGCCGCGTCCATGACACGGATCTGAACCCGCCTCACCCCTTGCCAGTAATCCGCTGACAACGACCCGGCGATGTGAAACGCCATCCCTCGCCCGCCGAGCAATGCCGCCCCCATCTCCGTATCTGCGGCACGGAACGCAATGCCGTTGAGCTTGCCGCCATCGGGACCGGCAAACGACAGCTTGATGTGATTCTGTCCGACAACCCGCGCATCCTTGAGTATATGGCCGGGCACAGCAAAAACCGGCTGCGGATGTCCCGCACCATAGGGACCGGCTCTTTCGATCATGTCGACAAGATCCAGCGTCGCGCCCGATGCCGAGATGGCACCGTCAATCTTGAGCCGGTGCGATGTCGTCAATCCGGCCACCGCCTCCGCGGCATTGTCTTCGAAAAATGCCCTGAGAGCGCCAAGACGGCTTTGCTCAACCGTCAGACCGGCTGCCATGGCGTGGCCTCCGCCTTTGACCAGCAGCCCCTCCTCCACCGCCCTGCGCACCAAACGGCCGATATCGACGCCCGGTATCGAACGGCCCGAACCGGTGCCCTTGCCATTGCCGTCAAATGCGATCGCGAAGGCAGGCCGCCTGTAGCGTTCCTTCAGTCGTGACGCCAATAGGCCGACAACGCCCGGATGCCAGCCTTTCCGCTCTGTGACGATGACGGCAGGGCCATTGCCGCTAGCCATCTCGATGGCCGCTTCCGCATCAGCTTCAGCCAGCATGGCGGCTTCGATTGCCTGGCGCTCCCGGTTGAGCTCCTCCAGTTTTTCGGCAATGGCTGCGGCCTCATCCTTGTCCTCGAGTGTCAGCAGGCGGCTGCCAAGCGCCGCATCACCGATCCGCCCTCCGGCGTTGATCCGCGGACCGATCAGAAATCCGAGATGATACGGCGTCACCGGGCCATTGACGCCGGCGCGCTGGGCAATAGCTGCGAGACCGACATTGCCCATGCTGCGTGCTGCCAGCAGCCCCTTGACCACAAAGGCCCGGTTGAGTCCCTTGAGCGGCACCACGTCGCATACCGTCGCCAATGCCACCAGATCCAGGCAAGCGAGCAGATCGAATGTCGAAGCCCGCGCCTCGCCCTTCTGGCGCAACAGCCGCAAAGTACCGGCCAGAACCATGAACACCACGCCACAGGCGCACAGGTGTCCAAGCCCGGACAGATCGTCCTCACGATTCGGATTGACCAGAGCCTGCGCCACCGGCAGTTCATCGCCCACCTGGTGATGATCGATCACCACGACATCCACACCGCGCCGCGCGGCCTCTTCCAGCGACTCGTGGCTTGTCGATCCGCAATCCACTGTAATGATCAGTTTTGCGCCGCGATCCACCAGCTCGCCGATGGCAGCCGGATTGGGTCCGTATCCCTCGAAAATCCGGTCGGGAATGTAGATTTCGCTGACGACCCCGAAATGCCGCAGGAAGCGCTGCATCAACGCCGAGGATGCCGCTCCGTCGACGTCATAGTCTCCGAAGATAGCTACCCGCTCGCCGCGCGAAATCGCAGCCACAATACGCGCTGCGGCCGTGTCGCAATCGGTCAGCCTGGAAGGATCCGGCATCAGTGATTTGATGGTTGGATCAAGAAACGCCTGGGCGTCGCCAATAGCAACGTCACGCCCGGCCAGCACCCGTGCGATCACATCGGGAAGACCGGTCATCTGCGCGATTGAAATCGCCTTGTTCTCTCCCGCCATGTCCAGCCGCGCGACCCATTTCTGGCCGGACAGCGACTGCTCCACCCCAAGAAATGCCCGATCTGCTGCGCTGTTGACTGTCATGCGGAAACCAACCTGCTCCAGGCACCGTGCCACAATGGCTGCGCCTGAGGGAGGCTCATAACGCAAACCGTCAGCTGCGGCAAAGCACAGCTGCATTCCGGGATGCCGGAAGCCCCATAAAATCAGCCCCGGCGTCCCTTGGAAGCCGGGGCTGAATGCGTTTCACTTCGGCAGGATCCCAAGGCCGGAAGCCTAGTCGAATTTGGCGAGATCCTGATGCCGCGCCTTGATCTCACGCACGGTCTTGGAGGATGAGCGCATCACGATGGTATGGGTGATGATGGCATCGCGGGTGAACCGCACACCTTGCAGCATATTGCCGTCAGTCACTCCGGTTGCGGCAAACAGCACATCGCCGCTCGCCATTTCTTCCATCGTGTAGATCTTGTTCGGATCGGAAATCCCCATCTTGGCGGCACGCGCCACCTTTTCCTCGGTGTTGAGCTGCAGCCGCCCCTGCATCTGGCCGCCGATGCAGCGCAGCGCCGCAGCAGCCAGAACACCTTCCGGTGCGCCGCCAATACCGAGATAGATATCAATGCCGGTCTCGTCGGGATCGGTCGTATGAATGACGCCAGCCACATCGCCGTCACCGATCAAGCGGATCGCAGCACCCGTGGCGCGAACTTCCTCGATCATCCGCGCATGGCGAGGCCTGTCCAGTATGCACGCCGTCACCTGCCCGACGGCCACCCCCTTGGCGCGGGCCACGGCGTGAATGTTCTCCGTTGGGGTCGCTTCGAGCGAGACCGTGTTGGCTGGATAGCCCGGGCCGATCGCGATCTTTTCCATGTAGACGTCAGGTGCGTAGAGCAGGCTGCCTTTTTCCGCGATTGCAATCACCGCCAGCGAATTCGGCAGGTTCTTGGCGCAGATGGTTGTGCCTTCCAGCGGATCAAGCGCGATATCGACCTGGGCGCCGTCGCGAGTACCCACTTCCTCACCGATATAAAGCATCGGCGCCTCATCACGTTCGCCTTCGCCGATCACCACCGTGCCGTCAATCGGCAACCTGTTGAGCTCCTGGCGCATTGCGTCGACAGCCACCTGGTCGGCGGCCATCTCGTCGCCGCGGCCGCGCAGCCGTGCCGCAGCCACCGCGGCACGTTCGGTCACACGCGCGATTTCGAGTGTGAGTATCCGGTCCAGACCACTGGCTTCTGTCGGTTTTGCTGTCATGGTCTACTATCCCCCAGGGTATATAAGATGGCCGCTCTTACAGCGATCAAACCTTCCAAGGCAATGTGAAAACCGGATTAAAACCTGTGTTTATTCAAGATTTTGGCCTGATCGCCAACTAAATCGATTAGGCGACGGAAAAGTTCCGGCACCCCCGATGACATCACGCCGTGGCCCCCGGACTATCCCTGTCGATCAGTTGTCGCGTGTTCGCTCGATACGGATCACTTGAGGCTCACCGGCGAGATAACCTTCGCTCTTGATCGCATCAACCGCGGCCCGGACTTTTGATTCCGTTGTCGCATGGGTGACCAGAATAACGGTTTGCGGGCCGGCTTCCGAACCTGCGGGCCGCGCGCGCTGGACAATCGATTCAAGCGAAATGTCATTGTCGGCCATGGACGAGGCGATAGAGGCAAAAACGCCTGCCCGGTCATCAACCTTGAGGGAGATAAAGTATCCACCTTCATGGCTCTGGATCTGTGCCTGGGTATAGGGCTCGAGTTTGTCCGCCGGCCGGCCCAGTGCCGGCGCGTGCTGATGGCCCGGCCTGCTTTTGGCTATATCGGCAATGTCACCCAGAACAGCTGACGCGGTGGCGTCGCCGCCAGCACCAGGGCCGGACAGCATCAATTCACCCAGGATATCCGCTTCGATCGTCACGGCGTTGGTCACGCCGTCCACCTGGGCAATCATCGAGCCTTTCGGCACCATTGTCGGATGCACGCGCTGCTCGATGCCGGTGGCCGTGCGCTGCGACACACCAAGCAGCTTGATGCGGTATCCCAGCTCATCGGCAGCATGGATGTCGTCGATGGAGATATTGGTGATGCCCTCGATATAGACTTCATCGGCTGCGATCTCGGTCCCGAACGCCAGGCTGGTGAGAATCGACAGCTTGTGCGCGGTGTCATTGCCTTCGATATCAAAGGCCGGATCGGCTTCGGCATACCCAAGCCGCTGTGCTTCCGCGAGACACTCCGCAAACCCCATATTGTCCCGTTCCATCCGGGTCAGGATATAGTTGCAGGTGCCATTCAGGATGCCATAGATCCGGGTGACCGAATTGCCGGTCAACGATTCCCGCATGGCCTTGATCACCGGAATTCCGCCGGCAACGGCCGCTTCGAAATTCAACAGCACTCCGTTGGCCTCGGCAAGCCGCGCCAGCTGAACACCGTGCCGGGCAAGCATAGCCTTGTTGGCAGTCACGAAGTGGCGGCCGGCAGTCAGTGCCGCGGTCGCAGATGCCAGCGCCGGGTCGCCTTCGCCGCCAATCAGCTCAACAAAGACATCGATATCAGCTTCTCGCGCCATAACCACCGGATCATCGAACCAGGCAACGCCGTCAAGGTTGAGGCCGCGATCCCGGCTGCGGTCACGCGCGCATACCGCAGTCACCACAATTTCGCGGCCGCATATGTCAGCAAGCAGATTGTGCCGGTTGCTGACGATCTGGAACAATGCCGCTCCGACAGTGCCAAGGCCTGCAATGCCGATCTTCAGGGCATCAGTCATATCAAAAGTCCACCTGTATGGGATCGCCCGCAAAGAAGATGCGGAACGTTGAATTTCCACGCGGGTTTACCGTCGAGGGGCCGGACGGTCAACGCCGTGAGGTCAATGAAACCACATTGTCGGCGCCGCCATTGGTCGCTGTCGAGAAGAAGCGTTTGATGTTGCGGGCCGCCTGCCGGATCCGGTGTTCGTTCTCCACCAGCGCAATCCGCACATGCTCGTCGCCGTGTTCGCCAAACCCGATACCGGGCGCAACAGCAACATCTGCCTTCTCCACCAGGAGCTTGGAGAACTCCAGCGAGCCCAGATGCTTGAACTGCTCGGGGATCGGCGCCCAGGCGAACATCGTTGCCGCCGGCGGAGGCACATCCCAGCCAGCCTTGCCAAAACTGTCAACCAGCACATCGCGGCGGCGCTTGTAGATCGAGCGCACCTCTGCGATATCGGAACCGTCACCGTTGAGTGCGGCTGTCGCCGCCACCTGGATCGGCGTGAACGCGCCATAATCCAGGTAGGATTTGACCCGGGTCAACGCGGAAATGAGCCGTTCATTGCCGACCGCAAATCCCATCCGCCAGCCCGGCATGGAGTATGTCTTGGACATCGATGTGAATTCAACGCAGATGTCGATCGCACCGGGAACTTCCAGAACGGAAGGCGGCGGCGTATCGTCAAAATAGATTTCCGAATAGGCCAGATCCGACAGAATGAGAATGTCGTGCTTCTTGGCGAAGGCCACGACATCCTTGTAAAAATCAAGCGTCGCCACATAGCTCGTCGGGTTGGACGGATAATTCAGGATCAGCGCCAGCGGCTTCGGTATCGAATGCCGCACCGAGCGTTCAAGCGCGGCAAAGAAACTGGCATCGGGCACGACATCAAGCGAGCGAATGACGCCGCCTGACATGATGAAGCCGAAGGCATGAATCGGATAGGTCGGATTGGGGCACAAGATCACATCGCCCGGCGCGGTGATCGCCTGCGCCATGTTGGCGAAGCCTTCCTTCGAGCCCAGTGTGGCCACAACCTGGGTGTCGGGATTCAGTTTGACGCCAAAACGTCTCAGGTAATAGGCAGCCTGTGCGCGGCGGAGCCCCGGAATACCGCGCGATGTGGAATACCGGTGCGTCCGCGGATCTTTTACCGCTTCACAGAGCTTGTCGACGATTGCGGCAGGCGTCGGAAGGTCAGGATTGCCCATTCCCAAATCGATGATATCGGCGCCCCCGGCCCGCGCCGACGCCTTGAGCCGGTTTACCTGCTCGAACACATAAGGTGGAAGTCGGCGGACTTTGTGAAATTCTTCCATGGAATTCCCCGGAGTTGTGGGCTGGGTTTAGATGATCGGAATGTACGGATGTGCGGCCAAACCGGGCTGAACGCAAGATCTAATTCTCGATTTCCTCTTGCATGTCACTGCCATGATTGGCCGCAATGGCGCGTAACAACTTGAGCCGTGCCTCGTATCGCGCACGCGCGTCCGGCGTTAAGGCCCGGCTTCGCAACAGCTCCGCCATCTCCGCTTCCGCTGCCAGTTTATCCTCATTCGAGAACTGTGCATTTGCAGCTTTCGGCTGTTTGCCGAAGGTCGGAAACTCGCCGGTTCTGCTGGCACCGGATGCAACAAATTCCTTGTTCTTTACCGGTGCGGTCTGCTCGAGTGGCACAACAGACGGCACTCCGGGGTTGCGCCGCAAAACCTGTGACGATCCGTCTGCCTTTACCGAAACCGCATCGCTCTCCAAAACAGCTGTTTCCGGCACGCCGTTGTCAGGACGCGCAACGGGAACGGCCGTCGGGGCCGCGTCCTGCAGCGACGCCGACTGGCATCCCGCGACCACGAGACAAATAAGAACGGCAAACATGGGGCGAACAATTGATGTCATAATTACAAATATTCCGGTCTCCACCAAATGGTGGCCATGACATGGACAAAAAAAATCCCTATCAAGAATGGATAATGCCAGTAATGGCAGCCAAGCAAAGCAAGTAAGCCGATTTAAGGCAGAAGACGGGCCGGAGGCAAGCTCGGGAACATAATGAGGAGGCGCCACCATGGTGGACAAGGGGAAAACAGCAGCCGGGAGCGAGCAGGCAGACAGCGGCACGACATCCGCTGAGGCCTACGTCGTCAAGAATCCCGAAGCCTTTGCCCAAAATGTTGCGCGCATGCTGGAAGAGCTTGGCAAAGCCGCGTCCGCCTGGCTTGAACCGCGTGAGAAAGGAGAAGTCGTCGACACTGTCTCCGAGCCGATGACCGACATGGTCAAGACATTTTCCAAGGTTGGCGAGTACTGGTTGTCCGATCCGAAACGCGCCATCGAAGCCCAGACGTCACTTCTGACCAGCTATTTCGGCATGTGGAGCGAATCAATCAACCGCATGTCCAGCGAAGAGGCTGCGCCCCGCACCAAGACAAAAGACAAGCGCTTCAGCGATCCTGACTGGGAAAACAATCCGTTCTTCGAATTCATGAAGAACGCCTATTTCATAACCTCAGACTGGGCCAACAAGCTTGTCGAAGAGAGCGAAGGGCTGGATGAGCACACCCGTCACAAGGCGGCCTTCTACGTGCGCCAGATTACCAGCGCCCTGTCGCCGGCCAATTTCCTTGCCACCAATCCTGAACTCTACAAGGAGACGATCGCCTCCAACGGTGAGAACCTGGTCAAGGGCATGCAGATGCTTGCCGAGGACATCACCGCCGGAAAGGGCGAACTGAGATTGCGGCAATCCGATGCCTCCATGTTCAAGGTCGGAGAAAACGTTGCGGTTTCGCCGGGCAAGGTCATCGCCCAGAATGACATCTGTCAGATCATCCAGTACGACCCGGCGACTGAAACCGTGCTCAAACGGCCATTGCTGATCGTCCCGCCATGGATCAACAAATTCTACATTCTCGATCTCAACCCGAAGAAATCCTTCATCAAATGGGCTGTTGAACAGGGCCATACGGTGTTTGTGATTTCCTGGGTCAATCCGGATCAGCGCCACGCCGGGAAAGACTGGGAATCCTATTCCCGCGAGGGCATATCCTTTGCGCTGGACACCATTGAACAATCAACCGGCGAACGCGAGGTCAATGCGATCGGCTATTGCGTCGGCGGAACGCTGCTTGCAGCAACACTGGCGCTTCACGCCCAGGAGAAAGACACCCGCATAGCCACGGCCACCTTTTTCACCACGCAAACGGACTTCACCTATGCCGGCGACCTCAAGGTATTCGTCGACGAGGCGCAGATCACCTCGATCGAAAACGCCATGGAAAAGAACGGCTATCTTGACGGCTCGAAAATGGCCACGGCGTTCAACATGCTGCGCGCTTCGGACCTGATCTGGCCCTATGTGGTCAACAATTATCTCAAGGGCAAGGATCCCATGCCCTTCGATCTGCTGTACTGGAATTCCGACGCAACCCGGATGCCGGCGGCCAACCACTCCTACTATCTGCGCAATTGTTACCTCGACAACAATTTGTCTCAAGGCAAGCTGGAGCTTGCCGGCAAGACCCTCAAACTCGGCGACATCAAGATACCAGTCTACAATCTCGCGGCAAAAGAGGACCATATCGCCCCTGCCCGGTCGGCCTATATCGGTGGCAAGCTGTTTGGTGGAGACGTCACCTATGTCATGGCCGGATCAGGCCATATTGCAGGCGTGGTCAATCCGCCGGCAGCCGGCAAGTACCAGTTCTGGTCCGACGGTCCCAACAATGCCGAATTTGACGATTGGGTCGCCGGTGCAACCGAGACTCCGGGTTCATGGTGGCCCCATTGGGATGCCTGGATCCGCGCCGCCTCGAGCGAAGAGGTCCCCGCACGCAAGCCTGGCGGCAAGAAACTCAAAGCCATCGAAGCAGCACCCGGATCCTATGTCCGCGTTCGCGTCTGAAACCCTCGACCACGCCGGTTGATGTCTGCCACCCGGACACCGCACAAATGTTTGCAGGCAGGCATGATGCCTGTTATGCGCCCTGTCCATGCTCTTTGATCCGCCTCTTGTCCCCGCGACACTGATCCGCCGCTACAAGCGATTCCTTTTCGATGCTGAACTCGAAAGCGGAGAACTGATCACCGGATCCTGCCCCAATACCGGTTCAATGCGCGGCCTGACCACGCCTGGCTCAAGATGCTATCTGACCCAACATTCCGGCGGCACCCGCAAATATCCTCACGCACTGGAACTGGTGGAAGCAGACAACACGCTGGTCGGGATCAACACCGGACGTCCCAACCGGCTGGTCGAAGACGCCATCGACGAAGGTTTGATCGGATCACTCGGCACCTACGCCGAGCGCAAGCGCGAACAGAAATACGGCATCAATTCCCGCATCGACATTCTTCTGCAAGACCCTGAAAAGGGCCTGGCTTATGTCGAGGTGAAGAATGTTCATTTTCGCCGTCATGATGGACTCGCCGAATTTCCCGACAGTGTGACCACCCGCGGCGCCAAGCATCTTGAAGAGTTGGGAGACATGGTCGAGGCTGGACACCGTGCGATCATGGTCTATCTGATTCAGCGTGGCGACGTGGACAGGCTGAGGCTGTGCCGCGATCTCGATCCGGCTTATGCGTCCGCCTTTGATCGCGCAATGAGCCGCGGGGTTGAAGCTTGTGCCATACGATGCGACATCACCGCTGAACAAATACGTGCTGTAGCAATGGTACCCGTTGAGGAAACCCGCCTAAACAGCGTATCATGAAATAAAGTCGGCCAAACTGGCCGGGATGTGACAAAGCGAGCCTGCCATGGTTACCTATATTGACGCCGCAACTGCACCGATGAAGAACACAGGCCAGATCCGGCTCTACGGCGCGGAAGGCTTTGAAGGTATGCGCAAGGCGAGCCAGATCACCGCCCGGTGCCTGGATGAACTGGTCACCCGCGCAGTTCCCGGCGTCACCACCAACGAGATCGATCGTTTCGTCTTTGAATTCGGCATGGACCATGGCGCCCTGCCCGCCACGTTGAACTATCGCGGCTACACTAAATCCTGCTGCACTTCGATCAATCACGTCGTCTGTCACGGAATTCCCAATGACAAGCCGTTGCGCGAAGGCGAGATCGTCAATATCGATGTGACCTATGTGCTGGATGGCTGGCACGGCGATTCAAGCCGGATGTATCCGATTGGCGAAATCAAGCGCGCCGCCGAGCGCTTGCTTGAGATCACCCACAAAACCCTCATGCTTGGCATTGAAGCGGTCAAGCCCGGCGCCCGGACCGGTGCCATCGGGGAAGCAATCCAGAAATATGCAGAGGCCGAGCGCTGTTCTGTGGTTCGTGACTTCTGCGGTCACGGCGTTGGCAAACTGTTTCATGACGCGCCCAATATTCTGCACTACGGCCGCGCCGAAGAAGGCCCGGAAATGCGGCCCGGCATGATCTTCACCATCGAACCGATGATCAATCTCGGCCGCCCTCATGTCAAAGTGCTCTCCGACGGCTGGACCGCGGTGACGCGGGACCGGTCGTTGACCGCACAATACGAGCATACAATCGGTGTCACCGAAACCGGTTGCGAGATTTTCACGCTCTCGCCTGCCGGGCTCGACCGCCCCGGCTTGCCCGCATGACATCACGCCGTCGACCAGGTCTGGATCAGCAGGGCCTGAACGACGAAGGCCGGGAGACAGAGATCCCGGAAGCCACGCCCGGCCGGGACACTCCCCCGGAAGACGAACGCAGTTATTTCGCAGAACGCCGTCAGGGCAAAACCGGTGGCCAGGCGTTTCAGGCCGCCCCACAGGACGCTCCGGTCAAGCCGGGTGAACACTTTCATGGCCATCGCGACCGGTTGCGCCAGCGCTTTCGCGACAGCGGCGACCGTGCCCTGGCCGATTACGAACTGCTCGAATTGCTGCTGTTCCGGCTGATCCCGCGCCGGGACACCAAGCCGATCGCCAAGGCACTGCTTTCCAGGTTCGGCTCATTGCCGGAAGTGCTCGGCGCTCCGGTTCACCTTCTCACCGAAATCAAAGGCGTCGGCGACAGTGTTGCAACCGACCTCAAGCTTGTCGCCTCAATTGCCCACCGCATGCTCAAGGGCGAACTCAGTGGCCGGCAGGTTCTTGCCTCGTGGTCATCGGTGATCGAATATTGCCGGGCAGCCATGGCGTTTGAAGCACGGGAACAGTTCCGCGTGATGTTTCTCGACAAGAAGAACGCCCTGATTGCCGATGAAATCCAGCAGACGGGAACCGTCGATCACACCCCGGTCTATCCGCGCGAAGTCGTCAAGCGGGCGCTGGAGCTTTCCGCCACGGCCATCATCCTGGTGCACAACCACCCCTCAGGCGATCCCACCCCATCGCGCGCCGACATCGAGATGACCAAACTGATCATCGATACCGCCCGGCCGCTTGGCATCACGGTGCATGATCACATCATCATCGGCAAGGACGGCCATGCCAGCCTCAAGGGCTTGAAGCTGATCTGAGACTCACTGCCGGCAGGGATATGCGTTTGACTGCCATCGCGGCTGCAGTGGCTGACGGCTCAAACCATCAGAACGGAACCCGGAACGTCAGGCCTCCACCATAGGCATGATAGTTTGCAACGCCGATACCGTCGTAGAAAAGATCTCCGGCAACGCGAACGCCTCTTTGCGATGTCCGGACCTCGACGCCGCCTTCCACACGTCCGCGCAGTTTTCGGCTCGCGGAAGCCAGTGATGGGTTGGTGGCCGTGGTCTCATCAAGCATATCGAAATCGTAAATGCCCGAGAAACCCAACGAGAGGGCCAGATCCATGTCATTTACCGGCTCAAGCGCAAACGTCAGCTTGGGTCCGAACTCCAGCCGGCCCAGATCAAACTCCTGGCTTGGAATGGTGTTGCCGAGCGTATCGACATAGCTCTTCTGCTCCTCCCGGAAATAGGTCAATCGGGCGAAGGGATTGACCCGCGCCGCGCCGACCTGAAAGTCTCCGGTCAGACCTGCCTGCATCAGCAGCCGTTCGGTGTCAAAACTGTCCGTAAACAGACCCAGAGCATTGACCTTGTTATCGGAGCGGCCATAGGTCACGCGTGCGTCGGCGTAAAGATTGTCATGCAGGTTGATCACGCCATAGGGTCCGGCCATCCAGCCAACACCGCTGGCACTGCTGTTGGCGGCACCGTTTTCCTCATCCGTCAGATCCAGAGAAGCCATGATCCCCACAACCGCCCGATTGCCGAACCGGTAGTCGACGCCTGCAAAAAACAACCCGTTCGTGCTGTCGCTGTTGTTGTTCTTGATCCGGGCATAGGTGCCTTTCGCCCAGACATCGAAGCCGGAGCGCGGGGCATCCTGCATTTGCCGCGCCTGGTCGTTGTCCGGAGCCACAAAAACTGGCGAACCGGTCGTGGCATAGCCCAGCGCCGATGTCTGCGCTTCAATCGCCTTGACCGGTCCCTGCTCCAGCCTGTGCCGGAACGCTCCCAGACTGAAGTCGAACTCACCGGTGGTCGAGTAAGGCGTCACCAGTACAGAGAACCCATTGAAATTACTTTGTTCTGCAAAGGCACCGCCCGTCAGGCGCTTGACGATATCGGGTTGACCGGAGACAATCCTGTCCACCCGACTGGCCACGAACGCAGCAATCACTTCCTTGGTCTTCTGAATATCCGCGGCGGAGTTTCTTCTGTTGGTCAGCGAATAGGAGACGCTGCCCAGACCCGATGCGCTCGCAGTCACCGTATAGGAACTCAGGCTGCCACCACCAATATAGCTGGATGCGATTGAGTTGGCGGTCATCATCGAGCTTGTCGCCACCCCGTCAGCTCCGGTGGTAACTGTCTGAACGTTGGTGCCGGTGGCTGCAAAGCTCAGCGACGGACCCGAGGCCGGTGCTGTAAAGGTGACCGCGACGCCGGCAACAGGATTGCTTCCATTGTCAACGACTATGGCCGACAACGGCAGTGGGAAGACTGTCCCCACCTCCGCGCTCTGCGCGTCACCAGCCAACACGGAAATTCCGGCTGGAACACCGGTGATGGTGCCGCTGACGGTGATGTCGAAATTTGCCTCATCGGCATCATTGCTGACAATATCGAGCTCGAAGGAAAATGCCGTAGCCGCTGCAGGCGTATAGGTAACAGTGAAACTGGTGGAACCGGCAGCCGGAACGGACGACACCCCGTAGGCCGACACAGAGTCGACCACCACGTTGGAGGCTGCGCTGGCCGAGGCGGTTCCAGTCAATATGAGCGGTATGTTGCCGGAATTTGTCACCGTATAGGTCACGGTTGTCTGAACACCGGTCTGGATCGCGCCTTGCGCATCGGTTCCGCCGTCAATCAGCGCACCGCTGACCGAGGATGAAACCGCAATCTCGGGCGCACCAATCCCCGTCCCGGAAACCGTGAAGTTGAACGGATTCTCGTCGCTGTCATTGGTGGCAAAAGAAAGATCGAACGAAAACACCCCCGCCACTGTCGGTGTGTATTGCACCTGGAATGTTGTTGTCCCGCCCCCGCTGGTGACCGTCGTTAAAACCGGGGCTCCGATCGAATTGATCGTCACACCACTCACGTTAGAAGACATAGCTGTGCCAAGAGTGAGATCACCGGTGCCGGAGTTTGTTACCGTGTAGGTCACCGTCACAGCTGACCCGGCGGTCTGGTTGCCTTGTGGATTG
>CAXBIE010000028.1:0-49862 GCA_963975635.1 uncultured Hoeflea sp.
CGGAAACCCGAAGGGCCGGGCCTGTTTGCTCCAATACCGGCGGGTTTCGGCTTGCCCGCACCCCGGGTGCGATCTTCGCCGAACCCCTTGACCTTGAACCAAACAGGCCCGGCAGAATGGTTCGATCTAGCCATGAAGCGCTCTAAGCGCCGCCGGCGCGCCTGAAGCTGCTCGGGGTCGTGCCCGTGACGCGCAGAAATTCCCGGTTGAAGTTCGATTTCGTGCCGAAGCCCGACTCCAGCATGATGGCCGTCACCGGATCGCCGGACGTCACCAGCCGGTGCTTTGCGTCGTTGACCCGGTATTCATTCACGATCTGCGAGATGTTGCGGCCATGAATCCGGTTTAGCGCGCCGGAAATCTGCCGGCCGGGGATGCCTGCGCGCCGGGCCAGTCGTTCCAGCGTCAGATCGGGATCGCGATAGAGATGCTGCTCGCGCATCAGGTCTTCGATGCGGCGCGCGATGGCTTCGTCTTCCGCGATGCCTGGCGATGACGAAGGCGGCGTGGAAGAGTTCAAATCTTGCGCAGCGGTATTGGGTTCATTGCCCGGACTGGCGTTGTCAGCGACCGTTGCGGCATAACCGGCAATCACCAGCCAGACAACGCTGGCAACGGTGAGAAGCGTTCGGGCCTGCTGGCCATCGCCGAAGGCGAAATCGAGCGACACGATTGCATCGAGAACCGCCGTCACAATGACAATGACCGCCATTGCGACGAGCGCCTTGTGGGCAGTCCATTCATCGGCAATCCGCACGGCAGACATTGCCTCCGGCCCCTGCCGGGCAAGTCGCAAAAGCGCCACACCGTATCCAAGGTAAATCACAAAGAGAACGACATCGAGCGGATCTCGCCAGAAGGCGACGAGACAGGCGACAAGGACTGCCGGCGCCAGATGCGGCAACATGGATGCGAGCCTTGAGGGCCTATTGTAAAAGAGCTGATCGAAGGCTGCGAAACAAAGCGCCGGAATGACTGCCGCGACGACCGGCTGGATCAAATGCGCAGGATGCCACCCGACATTCCAGCTCAGTCCGGACAAAACCGCCTGTATGGCAAAGGTCGCGACGAGCAGCGGAAACAGGCCTGAGTTCCGGTCTCCCTGTCGGATCATCCGCACCAGAATGAGACAAAGAAAAAGAGCAATGACGAATGGCAGCGGTATGGAAGGCATGAATGACCATTATCACCAAAGCATGTTGCACCGAATCCTATTCCTGCAAAGTGCTTCAGGCTTTCGTTTTGTCGCGTGTTCCCGGTCCTCTGCATGCGATTTGCATGAGACATTTGCAAAGCAGCACAATAGGCAATGCAGCCTATCCGGCAACCACTGCTGTTGCCGCAGAGGCGCTGTTCATGCACCCGGCACCAAAAGCCGGCTCACAGCACCAGCCAGTTCTCATCCGCAATCAGGCCAAGCCCTCAATGGCTTGATGAACAGTCACGCAGACATTATCCCGCAGCATGATTCAGCGCCTCAACGCGATGATTCAATTTACCCGGATCTGACCACAAGTGATTGAAGATAATGCAGGATCCGCGATCACAAACACCCCGCCGAATTCAAGGCCGCCTTCGACACGTTCAGCCATGCAAGGTCGGTTCTGACCAAGACCGAGGATCTCGACGTGCCGTTGCGTTATCCGCCTTACAGCAAGACCAGGCTGCGCGGGCTCAAGCGGTTTCAGCAGCCCGCGAAGCGGACGCACGAACTGCAGAAATCCGGTTCCGACCAGGAATGACCTGACAGATCCGATCCATAGCGCCTGCGCCGCCTGTCAGTCGAAAAACCGCATTCTTGCGGCAAGGCTTGCAGCCAGACCGGCATGCGGCGCCATGACTACGGGCCAGATCGTGAGTTGGGTACGGCAGCACATGAGGGCCTAGTCTTTGGAACCGGACGCGCCAAAGCGCATGCCATCAATCATCAGATCAAGCATGCGGGAGGTGTGGGCTAAGCCCTCCTCTGTGGAACTGACCGAGAGGTTTCCGACCGCGCGCAGCAGGTCGTAAGCATCAATCCCGCCGCGGATTTCCCCGGCCGCAGCTGCAGCTTCAAGCAAATTCCCGAGTGCCGGCTCGAAACTTGCCCTGAAATAGGCAGGCAGCGTTTCAAACGCCTGATCACCGGAGTGAAGTGCCGCGGCGAGCCCCTTTTTTGTCGCGATGAACCCGGTGTAGCGTTTGAGCCAGCGCGACAGCGCCTCGCCCGGCGCATGGTTGGCGGCAAGCACGACAGCTTCGGCAGCGCAGGCATCGACCTCGCGGCGAAACACGGCGGCGACAAGATCGGAGCGGCTGGGAAAGCGCCGATACAGCGTGCCGACGCCGACACCCGCCCTGGCCGCGATCTCGCGCACCGGCGCATCGACGCCGGAAGCTGCGAACACCTGCTTGGCCGCCTCCAGCACCGCATCCTCGTTGCGCTGGGCATCGGCGCGGATGCGCCGCCCGGGCACAGCTCCCTGCTCCAGCATCTGTTTTGAGTCTTCGGACAGACCAACCTCCTCAACTGGCTTCACGCCAAAACGACAACGGACCACTTGATATACGGAACGATGTTCCGTATACGCAATCATTAATCGGAACATTGTTCCGTTTGTAGGCGGACCGATGTTCCGTTTTCATCCTATAGGCGAATGATCACGGCTTCGCCAGCCCCAACAGGACATGACTTGATGAACAACCACATTACCGTAGCCGCACACATTCCGGTGCCCGACGCTGTGCAGACCATTTCGATCAACCCGGTCATACTTGACACGCCCGAGCGTGGGCTGCCGCTTGAAATGCGGATCACCGCACCGGTCTCCGGGCATGATCTGCCGATCATTCTGCTGTCGCATGGCGGCGGCCCCTCGCTGTATATTTCATCGAAGGACGGCTATGGGCCGCTGGTGAATTTCTACGCCGAGCACGGCTTTGTGGTGATCCAGCCCACCCATGCCAGCTCACGTGTGGGCGGATTGCCGGCCGACGCTCCCGGCGGGCCCTTCCATTGGCGTTCACGCGTTGCCGATATGAAGCGGATTCTCGACGGGCTTGACGAGATTGAAGCCATGGTTCCTGCTCTCGCAGGCCGGCTCGACCACAGCCGGATTGCCGCCGTCGGCCATTCCCTGGGCGGCAAGACCGTGGGCATGTTGCTTGGCGCCCGGCTCACCGACCCGAATGACGCCTCCGCAACGGACGTGAACCTGATAGAGCCACGCATCAAGGCCGGTGTGCTGATGGCCGCACCCGGCAATGGCGGCGACAGCCTCGCCCCATCCATCCGCGACGCCTATTCGATCCTCAATCCGGATTTCTCGCATCTGACCACACCGACGCTGGTGGTTGCGGGCGACAGCGACCTCAGCCCGCACCTGACCACCCGCGGCGCGGACTGGCACGTGGATCCCTACACCCACGCGCCTGGCAGCAATGCGCTGCTGACCCTGATCGGCGGCAAACACGGCATGGGCGGGATCGCGGGCTATGACGCCAAAGAGACCGATGACGAGGATCCCGATCGCCTGGCCGTCACCCAGCGCATGAGCTGGGCCTATATCCGCTCGGCACTCTTCCCGGGTGACACCGCATGGCAAGATGCCTGCAAGGCGCTCGAACAGCATGCCGCTTCACAGGCGCGCGTCGACACCAAATAGGGCAGCGGACAACCGCTGTCACATCGGCAGACGAAGGACGGCCCCAGCTTATCTGGTGGCCGTTCTTTGCATCATCGGTCTCGCCAGGCAGACTGATTCAGCACATCAATCCGATGAATCAGATTGCCCAATCCCGACTGCAAGCCGCTGAATACAAAGCGTTATCTACACCAGAGATGAAGGCCGCACCACCACAGGCCAGCCCACCTCCGTCTCCGGCGGCCAGCCGGTTTCGCGGCACGCTCCGGCCCGGCGCTGCCCCATGATTGAAGGCGAAGCCGGGCGCCTGTCGCTCAGACCCGCTCGCCGCCCTTCACGCGGTAGCTTGGATTGTACATCGTCACCAGCTCTTCCGAAGCGGTCGGATGCACGGCCATGGTGCGGTCGAAATCATCCTTCGTGCAGCCGGCCTTGAGCACGATGCCGAGGATCTGCGCCAGTTCGCCGGCCTCATGACCGAGAATATGGACGCCGATCACCTTGCGGTCTGCCGCGTTGACGACGATCTTCATGATGGTCTTTTCCGAGCGGCCCGACAGCGTCGCCTTCATCGGCCGGAACTCGGCGCGGTAGATTTCCAGCTCGTCATGGCTTTTCGAGGCTTCATCTTCGGAAAGACCAACGGTCCCTATCTCGGGCTGCGAGAACACCGCCGTTGCGATCAGGTCATGATCCGGCGAGGTTGGCCGGTCATGATACAGCGTGTCGATCAGGCACATGGCTTCGTGGATCGCCACCGGTGTCAGCTGCACCCGGTCGGTGACATCGCCGACCGCATAGATGCTTTCGACATTGGTGCGCGAATACTCGTCGATCAGGATCTCGCCCTTGTGGCCGGTTTTCACGCCCGCCGCCTCAAGCCCGAGGCCTTCGGTGTTGGGATCGCGCCCCAGCGCCAGCATCACCTGGTCGGCGACCAGCGCCTTGCCGCCCGACGTATGCGCCAGCAACCGGCCATCGGCGCCGCGCTCGATCTTCTCGAACACTTCGTGGCAGAGGATCCGGATGCCCTTTTCTTCCATCGCCGCATGCAGCCCGCGGCGCATGTCCTGGTCGAAGCGGGAGAGGATTTCCTTGCCGCGGTAGATAAGTGTGGTGTCGACGCCCAGGCCATGGAAGATATTGGCGAACTCCACCGCGATATAGCCGCCGCCGGCGATTAGGATCGCCTTGGGCAATTCTTCAAGGTGAAAGGCCTCGTTGGAGCTGATGCACAATTCATGGCCCGGCAGCGCGGCGTGCGGATTGGGCCGTCCGCCGACGGCTATGAGAATGTGCCTGGCCGTCACCACTTGCCCGGTGGCCTTGATCAGCACCGAATTCGGGCCGGTCAGCTCGGCGCGCGAGGCAATCATCTCGGCGCCGGCATTTTCCAGCCCGCGCCGGTAGAGCCCTTCCAGCCGGTCGATCTCGCGGTCCTTGTTGGCAACCAGCGTCGGCCAGTCGAACGAGCTTTCGCCGACACTCCAGCCATAGCCGCGTGCGTCTTCGAAATGCTCGGAGAATTGCGAGGCATAGACAAACAGCTTCTTGGGCACGCAGCCGCGAATGACGCAGGTGCCGCCGAAGCGGAATTCCTCGGCAATTGCCACCTTCTTGCCCAGGCCCGCTGCAAGCCGTGCCGCCCGCACGCCGCCGGAACCGCCGCCGATGACAAACAGGTCGAAGTCGAATTCACTCATGGGCGGGGATCCTTGTGTGCGATGGGCGGCCAACCCCGCAGGACTGGGGCTTCGGCGAACAAATACGGGCATGAAAATGCCCCGGCTGGTGCTGCCTATGTAACCGAGCCTGCGCAAAATAAAAGCCCGGGGACCGGCCCCGGGCTCTCAAATCGTTGTGATAAGGCAATCAAGACAAGCGCGACGGCCCGGATCGGCAGCCCAGCGCCAGCTGTGTTACGGCTTTTCCTCGGCCAATCTCGGCCGTTCGCCGACCTTTTCTTCCAGTACCTTGCTGACATTGACCCTCAGGTCGCGGGCCATTCCAGACGACCAGATTTCAGCGGCCTTCACCACTTCACGGATCACCAGAGGGCCGTTCTCGATCAGCTTCTTGCCTGCGTCGGAACTGTAGAACTCGGCAATCGCCGTGAGCTCTTCCTTGGAAAACGCCTTGGCATAGATCTGCGCGGCTTCTTTCTCGAGATCCGCGCGGCGCGGCACGATCTTCAAGGCTTCTTCATCCACGGTCGTGCTGATGACTTCCTGAAGATCGGCGTTGGCGCGAATCAGGTTCATCTTCAGCTGCTCTGCAGTCCCCGGGATGATGGCATCGAACTGGTCGGTGGCCCCCAGCGCGGCAATTGCTGTGCGTGCGGCGGCGAGATGATCGTCGCTGATTTCCTGCGCCAGAGCCGAATGGCTCACGGTCGCGAGGCTCGAGATCACAATCATTCCTGCGCCGAAACGCTTGAGACCGGTGAGGATAGTCATGTTCGGTTTCACTCCTGTTTAAGTCTTGGCGAGCAAGGTCCGCGCACCGCTTTGCGAAGCAATGATCGCGGCATCTGCCATATTGAGAAACAACCCGTGTTCAACCACGCCGGGGATCGCAACAAGCCCATTTGCCAAGGCTTCTGCATCCGGAATGCGGCCAAAAGATGCATCAAGGATGAAATGCCCCCCGTCCGTCAGGTAAGGCCCGTCCTTGTCTGGCCGCTGAACAATCTCGCCGCTCAGCCCCAGCCGTGAAGCCAGCCGTTCGACCGCCAGCCTGGTGGCGGCCATGCCGAAGGGCGCGATCTCGACGGGAAGCGGGAACTGCCCCAGCGTCTCGACCAGCTTGGTCTCATCGGCAATGACAATCATCCGCGCTGATGCCGCCGCGACAATCTTTTCGCGCAACAGCGCGCCGCCGCCGCCCTTGATCAATCCAAGCGCGCTGTCGACCTCGTCAGCGCCGTCAATGGTCAGGTCAAGCTCCGGCAGATCATCCAGCGAAAACAGCGGCACTCCGAGCTCGACACAAAGCCGCGCCGTGCGTTCGGATGTCGGAACACCCTGTACATTGAATCCGCCGGCGACCTTTTCCGCCAGAAGGCGGACGAATTCATCTGCGGTGGAACCGGTTCCGATACCGAGCCGCATGCCGTCCTCGACATGTTCGAGGGCCGCTTGCGCTGCTGCGATCTTGAGTTCCCGGGCGTCCATGCCACTCTGCCATAGTTGTTGATACTGGCCCGCCTGTTAGCATGGAAGCCATGCAAGGCAAAGCCCGAGATCGCATCTGATGGTCCCGGTCAGGCCCCGGCCACCGGCGGGCAGTCGCGCCTGCGGCGATTCAATCGCCATTCGAACCGTCAGAGGCGTGACAAGACCGCAATTGCTCCTGCTTGCCGATGCTGTTACATCAGCGCCGCAGCGGCCCGTCCGGGCCACCCGCCTCAGCCAGTCACATCTCCCGGAGCCCGCATGACCTCTCCTTTGGTAATCTTCGACCTCGACGGCACGCTGATCGACACCGCGCCCGACCTGATGGCGAGCCTCAATCATGTCATGGACCTGCACGGTCTCGAGCATGTCACCTTCGACGACATGACATGGCTGGTTGGCCAGGGCGCCAAGGTGATGATCGAACGGGCCTGGTCGCTGCACAAGCACCCCTCCTCGCCCGAGCAGCTCAAAGCCGCATTCGATGCGTTTCTGCTCCATTACGCCGCCGGCATGCCGGGCAAGTCGCAGCCCTATGCCGGCTTGCTGGCAGCGCTTGACCGGCTGGAGACAGCGGGCATGCGGCTTGCGGTTTGCACCAACAAGAGCGAGACGCTGGCGCTGCAACTGCTGGACTGCCTGAACCTGACCGGCCGCTTCGTCGCCATCACCGGCGGCGACACCTTTGCGGTGAAAAAGCCGCATGGCGATCATATCCTCAAAACCATCGACAGGGCCGGCGGCCGGGCTGACAATGCCGTCATGATCGGCGACAGCATCAACGACATTCTGGCGGCACAGAATGCCTCGGTCCCGGCCATCGCCGTGCCGTTCGGCTATTCCGACAAGCCGGTCGCAAGCTTCAATCCCGACATCGTCATCGAGCATTTCGACGAGCTTGATGCCGCGCTGGTGGAAAAACTGATCGCCGCCAACAACCAGGCAGGCTGAACCCAGCGGTCCACCGGAGCGAAAAATGCCCTGCCCGCAATGCACCGCTTGACCTTTGCCCGGCCAAACGCTTATACCGCCGCTGACCGTTCAGGCCGCCTGTTGTGGAGGCCAGCGACGGGCGCGTAGCTCAGCGGGAGAGCACTGCCTTCACACGGCAGGGGTCACAGGTTCAATCCCTGTCGCGCCCACCATTTTCTTCATACTGTCAATTTTGCACTGATGATCTTCCAGACCGGGCGGTCTATCGGGCGTTGCGCGGCCGCAGAGGTTTTCCGGCATGGCGGAAACAGCGCCCGAACAGGTGCGCCAGTGCAGCAAGGACACCACATGGATTGCGCCGGTTCAGCGACGCCGGCTCATCCGGGACTGGAAGACGCCCAGCACTGTCCGGTGTTTCTAATTCAGAAGGCTTTCCCGGTCTTCTGCTCGTTCTCGATCCGGGTCACACACCCGGTGATCTTGGCAAGCAGCAAATCGAAATCAATCGGCTTGGTCAGGTAGTCGGCAGCTCCGCCCTGGAGCCCGGCGATCATGTTATCCTTGTCCGCAAGCGCGGTCAGAAAGATGAACGGCACAGCCGAGAGTTCCGGATGGTTGAGTTGAATCTCGGCCAGCACCTGGTGCCCGTCCATTTCAGGCATCGTGATGTCACAGATGACGATATCGGGCCATTTCGCCAGGATTACCTCCAGGCCCTCACGTCCGTTGCTCGCCTGCAGGGTCTTGAAACCAGCGTCTTCCAGTTCCTCCACCACCAGGGTGCGGATCTCGATCTCGTCTTCAATGCACAGGATTGTAATGTTGTTCATCTGATTTTCTCGCTTCAGGCGGCTTCTATGTTGGATGTATCGGAACTGGCCGGATCCTGAACATCATGTGGAAGAGTGACGGTGAAGATCGTGCCTTGATCTTTTTCGCTTTCGACCGAGATCGTGCCGTTGTGAAGTTCGACAATCTGCTGCACCAGGTTGAGCCCGATGCCGGTTCCGGCAATCCCCGTTGAGGTGCGCGCGCGAAAATATCGCTGAAACATCTTCGGAAGATCGTCGGCATCGATACCCACGCCCTGGTCCTTGACCGACACGTGAATCTGGCCGCCGTCACACCAGCCACGAACAAAGATTTCGGGCGATTTCGGCGCGTATTTCACTGCGTTGGAGAACAGATTGGTGAAGACCTGCTGCAGCCCCGACCGGTCGGCATTGATTGTCTCGGGCAGATTGTCGACATCCAATCTAAACCGGCAATCAGGCGTCACCCTGGTCTGATTTGCAACACATAGACGGATCAGATCTCCTATGGCGAAGGGTTCGGGGCGGAAATCGATCACCCCGTGGTCGAGCCGGCCGACAGCCAGAATGCTTTCCATCAGGTCGACCATCCGCGAAACCGATCCGCGGATCTGCTCAACCTTGTTGCCGACAAATTCAGGAGTGATTCGGGCCTTGTTCCGGATCAGGCGCTGGGCCGCGCCATCTATGATGGCCAGCGGAGTGCGAAACTCGTGCGAAGCCATGGCGACGAACTGGCGCTGTTGTTCATTCACATGGCGTTCGTGATCCAGCATGTGTTCCAGCTTCCTGGATTGCCGCTCGATTTCGGCAGTGCGCTGCGACACCAGGTCTTCCAAACGGTCACGGTGGCGCATCAGTTCACGTTCGGCATTCTTGCGGGCGGTAACATCAAGATATGTGACAACAGCGCCGCCTCCGGCCATCGGGGTGGTCCGCACTTCCAGAACCAGCCCGGAAGCTGTCTCGCGGTCAAAAGCATGGTCGATGAACAGCTCGGCATGGCGAATGCGCTGTTGGGCCAGTTCCTCAACATCGCCCGGTCCGTACTCGCCACGGCGCGCATAAAACCGCAATACATCGGCGAAGTTGCAACCCGGCCGGAACAGCGCTTCGGGCAATTCCAGGATTTCATAAAGCCGCTGGTTGGTCATCACCACCGTCAAGTCACTGCCCAGAACACAGACGCCTCCCGGGAAACTGTCTATGGTCGTCCGCAGAAGTTCGAAGACATTTTCGCTCAGCACAAGACTCCCATCCTGGGAGTCGATTGGGACAATCATTGTGCCGCTGGCCGCAGTATGGATTTCCTCCTGCCGCAGCTTGGCGCGAACAACCGTCGCGACGTCCGCGGCGAGTGTCACCAGGTGTGCCCTGTGCGCATAGTCGCCGGACGTGGAAACATGGAAGACCAGTGTGCCCATGGGATCAATTCCAGGACCTGCAACAGGAACCAGAATGCGGGTCAGCGCGGCAGCATTATCGGGGATTGCATGAAATTCATCACAGAAATCAAGGGCGGTATCAAGCTGTGACCAGTGGGAGTTGTGAAAGCCGGCCAACTTGGCTTTCTCGGTGGCGGCGGCATTGAGATAAAGCGCAGCCTTCGGCACCAGCTCAAGCTGACTGGTTTCAACGATAGCCCGCAAGATGTCTGGAATGATTTTGCCAATCACACGGCCGGAATGACCGAGGCGAAGTATTTCGCGTCCGGTCACCGCCACCCAAGGCGCAACATCCGTAATTGTCTCGCTCTCACGCGTCACAGCCGTCCCTAATCCTAGGTTGCAATCGCATTACATTCGCAACACCGGATGAACATAGGTTTAACCCCTACCACCTCCATTTTAGCGGCTGGTATTTTAGTGACTGGGGCCGAAACCTGTTTGCAGTGCAATCGCCACCAAATCCATTCGGGTGGCGGAACCACTTGACCTTGATGCCGCCGGGACCAAAGGTTCAATCACTGTCACGCCCACCATTTTCTGAAACGCCATCAGCATTGTGCCAGCCGCTTCGCCCCGGTGCCTGCGTCTCTCGGCCAGAATCAATCAGAAAGCCGGTCTTCGATGATTTGCGCCGCGTTCAGGCCACTCTGATAGGCGCCGTGAACGGTGGCGTGATATTCGAAGCCGGTATGTTCGCCGGCCAGCAGGATGATGTCGGCGATAGGCGTTGCCAGATCGTCAAAATGCTTCGGTTGCGCGCCCACAGCACTGTAGGAATAGGCGCCGCGGCTGTTGGGGTTTTGCGACCAGCGTGTTGCGAGATGTGCCGACGGTTCGGGAAGGCCGGAACCGAACATTGTCCGGACGGCATCCATGCAGTCGGCGACCATCTCCTGATCGCTCATCGCCTCGGCCTGTCGGGCATAGTCCCCGACGCACAGCCCCAGCAGGATGTTTTCCTCGCTGAAGGTCCGGTAGTTGAGAAAGTAGTTCCAGCGCCCCCGCGCCTCGGTCATCAAGCCGAAATATTGAACATCTTCCGGCCAGAAGGCGGTGTCGAATTTCAGCGCCAGTTTCGTCACATTGCCCATGCCGATGGCCTCTATGCTGCGGCGATGGCTTTTCGGCAGCGGTGGCTCAAACCTTATATCGCCGGCCTTGAGCACCCCCAAAGGCACAGTACAAATGACGAAACTGGCTTCGAAGTCCCCGGCATTGGTCGACACAACGGCGCCATCGCCTTTCTCATAGGCAACGGCCTGAACCCGCGTGTTCAGCCGGATATCCAGATTGCCAGCCATCTGCCTGATGATGGTGTCATAGCCGCTGGTCAGGATCACATCGTCACCGGGATAGACGCCGTCTTCGTCGAAATAATAGGCCGAGAGCTTGTCGATCGGCCCGCCGTTCGAAAACTCCGTGTAGGCCGAAGTCATCCAGTTGACGACCGGATCCGACTTGAGCTTGGCGCCCATCCGGGCAATCGCCTTCGACAGTGCCATGTCAGTGTCCAGCTCATCGTCAATTGCTGCATAAAGCTTTTCCAGACGCCCGTAACCGGCAGCGATCTGATCCTCAGCAATGAGATCGCCATTAGCCGCGAACACACGATAGCTCTCGTCATCCGTTACGAAGGGGCTTGCATCTGCGGCGCGCGCGAGTTCTGAAACCGGGTTTCCATCCGGCCCGTGTATCCAGCCAGCACCAAGCTCGAAGGGAGCATCAAGGGTCCAGTCGGTCCTGATCCGCCCGCCAGCCGCGCTGTCCGCCTCGACAACGAGTGTCTCGTAGCCCAGCTCGACCAGACGCTGGGCGGCAGCCAGGCCTGCAATACCTGCGCCGATGACGATGACATCCACATCGGCAATGGTTGCTTTCGCTCGGCCCGGCAACAAGCCAGGCAGGGTGATCGTGCTGACGAGACCAGCCTTGATGAAACGACGGCGTGTGATCATGAAAAAGTCCCTTGCGGCCTGGCGCGGCGATGCTAGCCCGGAACAGCGGATTTTGACAGCCGCACCGGTGATTGAGCGCGGGTACACCGCAAGGCTCTTAAAAAGCGGACCCGGCGTCACCATGTACAGAGCAAACACTGTGGCTTGATCAAGCTCAATGCGAGTACGAATAGAGCAATGCTAACAAGAACCTGTCGGGGCTCTGCAGGTGCGGTCATGCAGCGCAGACCGGGAAGAACCGCAGGCGGGCCACACTGGAAGATGACGTCACGGATTGCCTTTAGATGCTGGAGCGAACCGAATGAAAAATCCCTACGAGGTTCTTGGCCTCAAAAAGGGGGCGACGGATCAGGAGATCAAGCTCGCCTTCAAGAAACTAGCAAAAAAATACCATCCCGATCTTCATCCTGACGACAAACAGGCTGAGGCCAAATTCAAGAGCATCTCGGCCGCCCATGAGTTTCTCAAGGACAAGGACCGGCGCCGGCGGTTTGACGCCGGCGAGATCGACGCCACCGGCGCTGAAACGCAGCAACACTATTACCGTGATTATGCCGGGCCATCCGCTGGCTCCCACGCCAGCCAGGAAGGCTTTGCCAGCAATGAGGATCTCGAGGAATTTCTCTCCCGCGCATTTGGTGGAATGGGCGGCGGTATGGGGGCCGGAATGGGTGGAATGGGTGGACGCCGCAGCGGCGGGCGCGCGGGCATGAAAGCTCAAGGCCAGGATGTCAGCTACACACTCCGGGTCTCCTTCCTCGACGCTGCCAAAGGTGGCGTGAACACCTTGCAACTGCCCGATGGCAAGACACTCAAGGTGACCATTCCCGAGGGGGCCGAGGATCGTCAGACCCTGCGCCTCAAGGGTCAGGGCGGCCCTGGCTATGGCGGCGGCCCGGCCGGCGATGCCTATATCGAACTGCACATCGAGCCGCACGCTTATTTTGTCCGCAAGGATGACAACATCCATCTGGAAGTCCCCGTCACACTGAAGGAAGCCGTTCTGGGAGCCAAAATTCAGGTTCCCACGCTGACCGGTCCTGTCAGTCTGACGGTTCCGAAAGGCGCGAACACCGGCACCAAGATGCGGCTGAAAGACCGTGGCATCCGCAACCGCAAAAACGGACAAAAGGGCCATCTCTACGTCACACTGAAAGTGGTGCTTCCCGACCAAGAAGAACCTGAACTGGCAGAGTTCCTCGAAAGCTGGACACCCCGCACGGCGCAAAACCCTCGCAAGGAGATGCTGTCATGAGAAATCTGGAAGAGGTCATTGCAGAGCTTCCCGATCTGCATCGTGACGATCTGGAACGCTGGATCGGCAATGCGCTGGTGGAAGCAGCCGAAGAAGCGGGAACCGCAAAACTCAGCGAACTGCAATTCGCACGGGTCCGGCTGATCTGCACGCTGCGTTACGATATGGATGTCGAAGAGGAAACGCTGCCGGTGGTTATGGATCTGCTGGATCAACTGCACGACACAAGGGCGCGTCTGCATACGCTCAGCCAGGCGGTTCTGGCCCAGGACGAAGAGGTCAAGGCCGCGGTTCTTCAGGTGGTGACCGAAGCCAGACGCAAGCGGCAGGGCTGAACAGCCGGTCAAAACCCATCGTCGGCCCCGGCAAGGACCAGACCCTTCTTGCCGGGCAATCCCCGCTTGCGGCACCGGGCCCGGCAAACACGGATCGTGTTTTTCACCATTCCTTAAACCAATCTTGCTAGCGTGTGAGTGCGAGATTCCCACTTGGGGAAGCATGATGCGCTCTCGCACGCCATTCAGATCAGTTCCGATCCCGGCATGTTGGATTACCGGTTCCGACCGCGCTTGCATGTCCGCGCCTGCCCTTCGCCGGGCGCGCCCGATCCCAGCGCGGCTCACTATCACAATCTGTATGTTCTCGCGTAAGGAGTTCGTCGTGGCTGCTCAGAATTCAGACAAAACCAAGACCCAGGGCAAAAAAGGCGGCATGATGGGCATGCTGTCGAAGGTTTTCGGCGTAGGCGCTATCACACTCGGCGCGTTGTTTTTCGCAGCCATGTTCGATGTCGGTCACGCCGGACTGATCCATACGCTCGCAGGCTCCGCCATCGTTCTGGTCCCGCTGTTTGCGCTGTTCGCCATTGCCGCGATGTTCATAGCGCCCAAATCCGGTGCGGATCTGGACGAGATGTCGGCGCAGGTTGCTGCACTGACGGAAGCCAAATCCAAGATGACGTCACAAATCCTGACCTTGCAGAACCATATGGATTCGATGAGCGGCCAGGATGTGGAAACCCTCAAGGCAAAGAACCAGGAACTGCAGGAACAACTGGACGCGATCCATCAGGCCGAGCGCGAGAAGATGGACGGCGAAGTCGACACCCTGCGTCAGCGCAATGAAGAGCTGGAAGCCCAGATCAAGCAATGGGCGCTTGAAACCATCTCGAAAAACGTTGGCAGCAACAAACCGGCAGCCGCCAAGGCCGCCTGAGCCGCGCTTCTTTCATCGCGACAACCACAAACTTCAGCTCCAAGGTGTTTTCAGCGCCTTTTCGCCTCCGGCAAGCATTGCTGCCGGGGGCGAATTTGTATCTGACGTGGTCAGGCCAAGTCGACCGGCGCACCGGTTTGCAGCGATTTTGCAGCCGCATCGGCGATCATCTGCGCGGCCAGTCCGTCGTGAATGCCCGGTGAAGGGCTGGTGCCCTTGCTCAGCCCGTCCACGAAATGCATCATTTCTGCCAGATAGGCCCCGGCATAGCGCTCGAGGAAAAAATGCTGCGCCGGCGCTGAACGGAACCCGCGCTCCGTGGCGATTTCGACATTGTGTTCGCGCAGGTTCTCGGCTCTCAGTAGGCCGCGCGACCCGTGCACCTCAACCCGCTGATCATAGCCATAGGTCGCCCGCCGTGAATTGGAGATCTGGCAGATCCGGCCGGATTTGGTGGTCAGCACAGCAACCGCGGTATCGACATCGCCTGCCTCGCCGATCGCCGCATCAACCAGCGCCGATCCGGTCGCATAGACCCGCACCACCTCTTCGCCGAGCAGGAACCGCGCCATGTCGAAATCATGAATCATCATGTCTCGGAACAGACCGCCGGAACTCTTGATATAGTCGATCGGCGGCGGCGACGGGTCGCGCGACAGGATGGTGACCAGCTCGACATTGCCGATGTCGCCCGCCGCGATTTTCGCGCGTATGGTGGCGAAACCGGCATCAAAACGTCTGTTGAACCCGGTCATGAACACCACGCCGGCGGCTTCCACCGCGGTGATGCACTGGCGGATCCGGTCGGCGGACATGTCGACCGGCTTTTCGCAGAAGATGGCCTTGCCCGCCTTGGCGCTGGCCTGAATCAGATCGAAATGGGTATCGGTCGGCGTTCCGATGATCACCGCATCAATGTCGGGGCTGGTGATGATCTCGCCGGCCGACAACACCTTGCTGCCGGTGCTTTGAGCAAGCGCCTCCGCAGCCGCCGGGAAGGCGTCGGCCACAGCCGCCACCTGAGCGCCATCGACCATTTGCAGACTGCGGGCATGGACCTGACCAATGCGGCCGCAACCGAGTATTCCGATCTTCAACATGTCTCAGGCTTTCTGTTGTGGCGCACCGAATGCGCGGATGACAATGCGGGCGGCTTGCATTACCGGATCGTGGGTATCCTTGAGGATCGCCACCCGGTCGAAGCGCTCCGGGTCGCGGTTCACGGCCTCGCGGAGAGCTGCACCAAACGCCATGCGCAGTTCGGTGCCGATATTGAACTTGCAGATGTTTGAACCTGTAGCAAGAGCGGTTCGCTGCTTGAGCGGAACGCCGGAGCCGCCATGGATGACCAGCGGCACCGTGGTCAGCGCCTCGATGGCGCGGATGCGCGGCTCGTCGAGCCCGCCCTGCCTGTCCTGTTGCAGATGCACATTACCCACCGAGATCGCCATGGCATCGACACCGGTCTCGCGGGCGAAGCGCGCGGCTTCCTCCGGATCGGTTCCATTCGACCCCTCGCCGCCGGAATAGCCGACAAAGCCGATCTCGCCTTCGCAGGAAATCCCCGCCTTGTGCGCCATCTCGGCAATCGCCGCCGTCTCCTCGATATTCTGTGCGAGCTCCTTGCGCGAGCCGTCGAACATCAGCGAGGTGAAGCCGCTGTCGAGCGCTTCCCGGCACTCATCAAATGTGTAGCCGTGATCGAGATGGGCGACCACCGGCACGCTGGCGTTTTCGGCCAGATGGCGGAACATCCTGCCGAGCACCGGTAGCGGCGTGTGCGCCCGGCAGGATGGTCCCGCCTGCAGAATCACCGGCGCGCCCTCGGCTTCGGCGGCGGCCACATAGGCGCGCATGTCCTCCCAGCCCAGCGTCACCAGACCGGCCACCGCGTAACCCTGTTTCAAGGCCGGCTGCAGAACCTCGGCAAGTGTCGCGAGACTCATTTGAACTTCGCCACCATATCCTTGATGCCGGGGATGGTTTCGATCTGGTAGGCGTGGGTCGGCTGGAAATACTGCACCAGCGAGCGCTGGCTCAGGCCGCCCAGGATGGTGAAATAGTACATCTCGTAGCCTGGCAGCACCGCGCAAGGGTGGTAGCCCTTGTCGATGCAAATGGTTGAGCCGTCAACGATATGATAGGCGTCGCCTGGCTTGTTGTCTTCACGCTGCAGCATCTGCATGCCCGAGCCGTGGTTCGGCCGGAAGCGGAAATTGTAGGTCTCGTCGTGACGGGTCTCGTCGGGCAGACGGTCGGTGTCGTGCTTGTGGCTCGGAAAGCCTGACCAGCCGCCCTGCCCGACCGTGAACAGCTCGCTGACCAACAGCCGGCCAACCTTGCCGTGATGCTTCTGGCCGAGAATATGCTTGATCTTGCGGTGGGTCTTGGTGTCGTCGGAGCCGTACTGCACCAGGTCAAGCCCGTCGGCGCGCACATCAAACGGTTCGAGCACCTTGTCGTATTTGGCGCCGGCGATGAAGGTCTCGGTCTCGTCCGAGACGCAGACAATGGTTACCTTGGCACCCACCGGCACATAGACGCCTTCCGGCTCACCATCCCAGACATCCACCCCGCGATTGCCGAGCTTGGCGTAGGAAATACCCTCGACCTCGACATCAACGCTGCCGGTGGCGGGCACGATGCAGGTCTCGTAGCCCGGCACCTGATAGGCGAAGGCCTCGCCTTTCTTCAGCTTGACGATGTTGAAATAATTCAACGGAACGCACGCATCATCGGCATCGACGATCGGCTTGTTCTGGTTGTTGTAGGGCGCGATATGCATGGTTCTGGTCCTTTCAGGAAACCGGGGCCTCAGACGTCGGTCGGGCCGGGATGAGTGGCGAGGAAGGCCTCAAGCTCGGTGCGGTCAGGCATCGCAGGAGCGCAGCCCGGCCGCGAGACCACGATGGAGGCGCAGGCCGACCCGTGCAGAACGGCCTGGCGCATGTCGCGGTCTTCGGACAGGGCGGCCAGCAGGCCCGCCATGAAACTGTCGCCGGCGCCGGTGGGCTTCAGCGCCTGCACGGGGAAGATGCCGGTGCGCAATTCCTCGCCATCGGCAAAGGTGACGGCGCCTTCGGGGCCCAGCTTGTAGACCACGATCTCCGCACTGGAAGCGGCCAGTTGCCGGGCCTTGTCCAGCCCCTTGTCGATGCCGCCGGCCATGAAGCCGAATTCCTCGTCATTGCCGACAATGACATCGGCCATGGCGCCGGCGCGCGACAGCACATCCGCCGCAACCTCCGCCGACGGCCACGAATAGGGCCGGTAATCGATGTCGAAGATGATCGGCAGCCCGGCGGCGCGCGCCAGCTCGAAGGCCCGGAACGTGGCGGAGCGCGAGGGCTCCGCGGCAAACACCGTGCCGGCGGTGATCAGTGCGCCATAGCCTGAAAAATCCACCGCCTCGACATCGGCGATGTCCATCAGGAAATCAGCGGCATTGTTGCGGTAAATCACGCTCTGATGCTCTTCGACACGGCTCTCATAGACGGCCAGCGAGGTGCGGCATTCACCGCTGATTGCATGCACATGCGTGCGATCGACACCGTAATGGTCGAGCTGGTTGAGGCAGTACCAGCCAACAGCATCATCCGACACTTTCGTTATCAGCGCCGCCTTGCAGCCGAACTTGACCAGACCGGCGGCAATATTGGCGCTTGAACCGCCCATCCCCACCGTCATCGAGGTCGCATCCTTTGTCCGGGTGCCTGCGGGATCTGGCGACAGGTCCATGCCGACGCGGCCAATGACCAGAAAATTGCGCGCCCTGATGCCGTCGCGGGCGCTCATGCCCTGCCCTCGGCATTGCCGGCGCGGGCCGCATCGAGGACTTCGGGATAGGGATAGTTCAAACCCAGCAATTGCCGCATGTCGGGGCTGGCCGCGTCGATGAAGGATTGCGGCAAGGCCGCCGGCATGTCTTCCATCGGCTTGACCCATTTGGGCAGGTACTGAATGAGAATCGCGCTGCGGTCATGGTCCGACTTGTTGGGCATGGCGCAGTGCCAGGTGACGCCGTAGAACAAGGCCACGTCGCCGGGTTCGCCCAGCATCCGCTCACAGCGGTCGTAAAACCGGTCCTCGGGCCCCGGATAACGCAGCTCCCGCTGGCTTCCCGGAACATAGGCGGTGGCGCCGCTCTCTGCGGTGAAGGGATCGAGAATGACCGAGACCTGGGCATTCATCGGAAACGATCCGTTGAAGCCCACCGGATGGGTCTCGGGCTTGTGGAAATCCCAATAGGGATAATCGACATGCGGCTCCTGCCCCGGCCCGCCCGGCAGAATCCGGTTGGCGGCAATCGAGCCCATGATGAATTCGCTGCCCAGAAACTTGCGCAGGATCTCCATCAGCACCGGATGCGCCGCCATGCGCGAAAACCCCTCGCCCTTGGCCAGCAGGTTCCAGACCCGCCGCTGCAGGTTGATCTTGCCTTCTTCCGCTGCCGCACCCTGGAAATGCGTGACCTTCTCGCCCTCGTTTTCCGAATGGGCCATGACGATTGCGCGGGCCTCGGCCACCTCCTCTGGCGTAAACAGGCCCGAGATCGCCACCGCACCGCCACCATGCAGCAGCTCTTCGATGATTGTCCCGGGATCTGCTGTCTGGGCCTTAAACCGTTTCATCTCAGACGCCCTTGCGCTGTTTGATGCGGGTGGCTTCCTGAGCTTCATGCGCAGCCTTGACCTTGGGATTGCCGGTGGCATGCGGCGTGCCGACCTCCCACCAGGTATGCCCCTCAGTGGTCCAGCCGTCATAGGCATCGACCTTCATGACGATCACATGCGTCTTTGTGCCGGCCTTGGCGCGCTTGAACGCGTCGCCCAGCTCCGCAGGATTTGAGACAGTCTCGGTATTGGCCCCCATCGAGGCCGCATGGGCTTCGAAATCCACCGCGAAGGGCTCGGCCACGGTCGGGCAATCGGCGATCAGATTGTTGAAGCTCTCATTTCCGGTGTTGTTCTGCAGCTTGTTGATCACCGCAAACCCGCCATTGTCGAGCACCAGAATGATCAGCTTCTTGCCCGTCAGGACCGAGGAATAGATGTCCGAGTTCATCAGCAGATAGGCGCCGTCGCCAACCAGCACGATGGTGTCCTTGTCGGGTTCTCGCTCCATCTGCGCAATGCGCGCGCCCCAGCCGCCGGCGATCTCGTAGCCCATGCAGGAAAATCCGAATTCGACATCGACTGTGCCGAGCGACAAGGTCCGCCAGTTGGCGGTCACTTCCGCCGGCAGGCCGCCCGAGGCGGTGACCACCCGGTCGCGGGGATCGCACAGCGCGTTGACCACGCCGATGGCCTGGGCATAGGAATTGGGCCGGTTGCCGTAGGCGACATTGCTTTCGACATAGGCTGTCCACGCCTTGCGCTTGTCCTGGGCCGATCGGGTCCACTCCGCTGGTGCGGAATATCCCTTCAGTGCCGCACCGAGAGCTTCAATCCCGAGCTTCGCATCACCGACGACCGGCAGCGACATATGCTTGGCCGCGTCATGCCGGGCGGCGTTGATCGCGACAATCCGCGCGGATTTGTCAAACGCGGTCCAGGACCCTGTGGTGAAATCCTGCATGCGGGTGCCGATCGCCACGATCACATCGGCCTTCTCGGCGATCGCATTGGCGCTGTCCGAGCCGGTGACGCCGACCGGACCGATATTGAGCGGATGATCGTCAAGCAGATTGGCCCGTCCGGCGATGGTTTCGATCACCGGGATCTGGTGGGCTTCGGCAAAGGCGGTCAGCTCAGCCGTGGCGCGCGAATACTGCACGCCGCCACCGGCGATGATCACCGGGCGTCTGGCGGATGTGAGCAGCGCTGCAGCATCGCGGATCTCGTCCGCATCCGGTGCCTGGCGGCGGATGCGGTGCAGCTTTTTGGCAAACAGTTCCACCGGATAATCATAGGCCCAGCCCTGCACATCCTGCGGCAGGCCGATGAAAGCCGGGCCGCAATCGGCCGGATCGAGCATGGTGGCAATGGCTGCGGGCAGCGACTGGATGATCTGCGCCGGATGGGTGATGCGGTCCCAGAACCGCGATACCGGTTTGAAAGCGTCGTTCAGCCCCATCGCCGGATTGCCGTAATGCTCGAGCTGCTGCAGCACCGGATCAGGCAGCCGGGTGAGGAAGACATCGCCACACAGCATCAGCATCGGCAACCGGTTGGCATGCGCAAGGGCGGCAGACGTCAGCAGATTGGAGGTGCCCGGCCCGGCGGATGCAGTGCAGAACATGAAGCGCTGCCGGAGCCATTGCTTGGCATATCCTGCCGCCGCAAAGCCCATGCTCTGCTCGTTCTGGCCGCGATAGAGCGGCAGCTCGGCCCGCGCATCGTAAAGCGCCTCGCCCAGGCAGGTGACATTGCCATGGCCGAATATGCCGAACCCGCCGCCGCACAGGCGCATCTCCTCGCCATCAATCTCGATGAACTGATTGGCAAGATAACGGATGATGGCCTGAGCCGTGGTCAGACGTAGTGTCTCCTCAGTCATGCGCGCCGAGACCTCCCTCTTGGCCGGCAGGATGCTCCGGATGGCCGGACGCAAAAATGCCGCTTGCGAAACTTCGATTCCGAAGATACAAAATTTGCAACCGGTTGCAAACTGAATTTCAATATGGGCTCGATTATGCGTGAAATAGGCGTTGGCATTGTTGGCGGCGGCTACATGGGCAAGGCCCATGCAGTTGCCATGGCGAGCGTCGGCGCGGTGTTTGACACGGCCCTGCGCCCGCGGCTGGAAATGGTCTCCGCCGGAACCCCGGACTCCGCCGAGCGCTATCGCGCCGCCTATGGCTTCAGCCGCGCCGCCCGTGACTGGCAGGAACTGGTGGCGGATCCGAAGGTCGAGGCCATCGTCATCGCCTCGCCGCAATCCACCCACCGCGCGATCGCCGAAGCAGCCTTCGCGCTGGGCAAGCCGGTATTGTGCGAAAAACCGATGGGCGCCTCGCTCGAAGACAGCCGCGCCATGGTGGCGGCGGCTCAGGCGTGCGGTGCCGCCAACATGGTCGGCTTCAACTATATCCGCACCCCGGCCAGCCAGTTCGCCCGGCAACTGATTGCCGATGGCGAGATCGGCGAAATCACCTGGTTTCGCGGCGAGCACACCGAGGATTTTCTGGCCGACCCGCAAACGCCGGCCAACTGGCGCACTGACGGCCAGGCCAACGGCACCATGGGCGATCTGGCGCCGCACATGATCAACGCCGCACTGGCACTGGTCGGCCCGATCCGGTCGCTGGTGGCCGAGATAGAGACCGTTCACGCCACACGCCCCGGCGGCGCGGTCGGCAATGACGATCAGGGCCAGATGATGTGCCGGTTTGAAAACGGCGCGATGGGACAGATGCATTTTAGCCGCATCGCGACGGGCCGAAAGATGGGCTACGCCTACGAGATCATCGGCACCAAAGGCGCGATCCGCTTTGACCAGGAAGACCAGAACGCCATCTGGCTCTACAAGATGGACGAGCCGGAGGCCACGCGCGGGTTCACCAAGATCCTCACCGGCCCGGCGCATCCCGATTTCCTGCCGTTCTGCCAGGGCCCCGGCCACGGCACCGGCTATCAGGACCAGATCATCATCGAGGCGCGGGATTTCCTGCACGCCATCGAGACCGGCACACAAGTGTGGCCGACTTTCCGCGACGGGCTCGCGGTCAATGAAATTGTGGCGGCGGCATTCGCCTCGTCACAGAGTAAATCATGGCAAACACTCAAGATGGACGCCTAAGTGGAGGGGAACGAAACATGACGATACAGATAGGCAATGCCCCCTGTTCATGGGGTGTGGAGTTTCCGGACGACCCGCGCAATCCGGCCTGGCAGACCGTGCTGAAGCAATGTGCGGAGGCCGGTTACACCGGCATCGAACTCGGCCCCATCGGCTTCATGCCGGAAGACCCGGCGATCCTGGCCGAGGCGCTTGAGCAAAACGGGCTGGAGCTCATCGGCGGCGTGGTCTTCCGCGCCTTCCATGACGCCAGCCAGTGGGACAATGTGATGGACGGGGCGGTGCGCACCTGCAAGGCTCTGGTGGCCCACGGCGCGCAGCATCTGGTGCTGATCGATTCCATCTCGCCGCGCCGCGCCCCCACCGCAGGCCGCGCCGGCGAGGCCGAACAGATGGACCAGGCCGAATGGTCCGCCTTCCGCGACCGCATCGCCACCGTGGCCAGGCTGGGTGCGGAGGAATATGGCCTCACCGTCGGCATCCACGCCCATGCGGCAGGCTTCATCGATTTCGAACCGGAACTGGAGCGGCTGCTCGACGAAGTGGATGAGAAAATCCTCAAGATCTGTTTCGACACCGGCCATCACTCCTATGCCGGTTTTGATCCCGTGGCCTTCATGAAGCGCCATATCGATCGCATTTCCTACATGCATTTCAAGGACATCGACCCGAAGGTGAAAGCGGCGGCGATCGCCAGCCGAACCGGTTTCTACGAGGCCTGCGGCCAGGGCATTTTCTGCAATCTGGGCAATGGCGATGTCGATTTCCCGGCGGTTCGGCAGATCCTGCTCGACGCCGGTTTCGAGGGCTGGTGCACGGTGGAGCAGGATTGCGATCCACTGCTCGATCCCGATCCGGTGGCCGATGCAAAAGCCAACCGCGCCTATCTGCAATCCATCGGGTTCAACTGAGGTCTCGCCATGACAAAGCTCAAATGGGGAATGATCGGCGGCGGCGAAGGCAGCCAGATCGGCCCGGCGCACCGGCTCGGCTCAGGCCTTGACGGCGAGTTCGAATTTTCCGCCGGGGCGCTTGACCACCGGCCCGAGGCCGGCCGCGATTACGGCCAGCGGCTGGGGCTTGACCCGAACCGCGCCTATGGCGACTGGCGAGAAATGCTTGACGGCGAACGCGCCCGCCCCGACCGCATCGATCTGGTCACGGTGGCCACCCCCAACGCCACCCATTACGAGATCACCAAGGCCTTTCTCGAGGCGGGCTTTCATGTGCTGTGCGAAAAGCCGATGACCATGACGGTGGCTGAAGGCGAGGAGATCGTCCGCACGGCGCGCGCGACCGGCAGGATCTGCGCGGTCAATTACGGCTATACCGGCTATTCGCTGGTGCGGCACATGAAGGCGATGATCGCACGCGGCGACCTGGGCAAGATCCGGCTTGTGAAGGCAGAATTCGCCCATGGCCACCACGCCGATGCGGCCGACGCCGACAACCCGCGTGTGCGCTGGCGCTACGATCCGGCGCAGGCAGGCGTCTCTGCGCAATTTGCCGATTGCGGCATTCACGCGCTGCATATGGCCAGTTTCGTCACCGGCCAGGAGGTGACAAGGCTCTCCGCCGACACTGTCTCCTGTATCGACAGCAGGGTGCTCGAGGACGACGCCATGGTCAATTTCCGCATGGACGGCGGGACCGCGGGGCGGCTCTGGACCTCGTCGATCGCCATCGGCCGCCAGCACGGGCTGACGCTGCAGGTGTTTGGCGAGAAAGGCGGACTGCGCTGGGCTCAGGAGCAGCCCAACCAGCTTTACTTCATGCCGCTCGGCGGACGGCTCGAAACCATCGAGCGCGGCGAAGCCGGTCTCTCGCCGGAAGCCAACCGCAGCTCCCGCGTCACCATCGGCCACGCCGAAGGCATGCCGCTGGCGTTTGCCAATATCTATCGTGATCTCGCCGAAGCCATCCGCGCGGAGAAGGAAGGCCGGGTGATGGACCCCGCCGCCAATCTCTATCCACGTGCCGAGGACGGCCTGCGCTCGATGGCCGCCGTCTTTGCCGTGGCGAAATCGGGCAAGGCCGATGGAACATGGGTGGACGCACGGCCGCCGATGTTCCGGTAAGGCAGGCCACGGCACGAGGGTAAGGCTTAAAAAACTGCGTCCAACTCCAATTGCATATGACGCGGCTTTCGGTCAAAGTTGCCCCATGGCTTTGGAAATAGAACGCAAGTTTCTGGTCGATAACGACGCCTGGAGGGACGCGGTCGAGCGGTCTCACACGCTCACCCAGGCCTATCTCGCCATTGACGGCGACACCTCCGTGCGGGTGCGCATCAAGGACGGTGAAAGCGCCCGGCTGACGGTGAAAACCGGGAAGACGGGGATGACCCGCAGCGAGTTCGAATATCCGGTTCCGCTCAGCGATGCGCGCGAGATGGTTGAGGCGGGACGCGACCGGCTTATCGAGAAAACCCGTTACATCGTCAACCACGGCGGCTTTATCTGGGAAGTTGACGTCTTTGCCGGCTCGCTCTCGGGCCTGATCGTGGCCGAGGTGGAAATGAAGTCCGAGACAGACACCCCTGCCCTGCCACACTGGCTGGGCCGTGAGGTCACCGGTGAGCCGGCCTGGACCAATGCGATGCTCGCCAGCAGCGGCCGCCCTGCGGATGCACTTTCGTGAGCTACCGGATCAGACCGGGCCTGCCGCTGGGTGACGAGGTGGCGCGCGTCGCCCGCAAACAATATGATCGCGCGATCGATACCCTTCGCCATCAACAGGACGGGCCGCATGAGGCCATTCACGCCGCGCGAAAGTCCTTCAAGAATTTGCGCGGCCTGTTCCGCCTGGTCCGGGATGCCGACCCCGAATTCTTCGCCCGGGAGAATGCCCGGGTGCGCGACATTGCCCGGCCCCTGTCTGAAGTGCGGGACGCAAAGGCAATGGTCGAAGCGCTCGACCGGCTGTTTGCGCGCGAGGCAACGCCGGACAACGCCGCGACCCTGCACGCCATCCGCACCCGCCTGGCCGAACGCCACAGAAGGATTGTCAACGAGCAAGCCGATCTTGAAGACAGGATCGAAGCCGCGATCCTCGGCTGCGAATCCGGCATCAAGGCCCTTGCAAAGCTGAACCTGCCCAAGAAACCGAAGAAGGCCACGGCAATTCTGGCAACGGGGGCTGCAAAAAACTATGGCCGTGCCGTGCTGGCGCTTGACGCTGCGGGGTCGAGCGCCGATCCCGACGACTGGCACGACTTGCGAAAGCGCATCAAGTATCACTGGATGCATGTCAAACTGCTCAGCCGCGGATGGCCCGGCGAAATGGCCATTCGCGCCAAGGTCACCAATCGCGCCGGTGAGGCGCTGGGCGAAGACAATGATCTGGCCAATCTGGGCAAACTTGCCGCGTCCCATCCCGATGCAATCGGCACGGCAGAAGAGATCGCAATCCTGCGTACCGTCATGGCAGCGCAATCGGTCAAATTGCACGCCGAGGTCCGCGACATTGTCAAACATCTGCTCAAGGACGACGAGAAGCTGATCCGGCACCGGATTGCCGCGCTGTGGCGCGATGCTGCAGGGTCAAGGTGAACCTGACGGCTTGCGACAACCAGAAGAAATAATCAGTCGCGATTTGTTTTCCAGGTGCGCTGTGCCGCTCAAACGCATCGACCGCCCAAAGCTTCTGCTGTCTCTGCCCTCACCCGCCAATCGCATCGGCGCCGACACAGGCATGTCGTGAACATTCCAGCTCCAGCGTTGTGTGCGCGACCCCGAAATCCTGCTTGAGCCTGTCTTTCGCCGCCTGCTTGATGGCGTCGGCGTCGTTCCATCGGTCCGCTGCAATAACCAGATGCGCGTCAATGGCGGCCTCGTGCTCCTGCATCTGCCACAGGTGCAGGTGATGCACGCCGGAGACCCCGTCGATGGCCCGGATGGTGTCGATCACCTCGGAAGCGCTCAGCTCCGGCGGACTGCCGAGCATCAGGATGCGGATGACGCCGCCGATTTCGGAGGCCGAGATCCAGAGGATGTATCCGGCGATCAGCAGCGTCACCAGCGGGTCGATCCACTGCCAGCCGAAAAGGATGATCAGGCTGCCTGCGACAATCACCGCAATCGACCCCAGCGCGTCGGCGACATTGTGCACGAAAGCAGCCCGCACATTGATGCTCTCTTTTGACAAGGAATAGGTGAGCAGCGCCGTCGCCGTGTCGACGATGAGCGCGATTCCGGCAATGATCACCACAAGCCAGCCATCCACGCCTTCAGGCGTGATGAACCGCATGATGGCCTCGTAGACCAGGTAGAGACCGATGACGATCAGCGTGGTGTAATTGATCAGCGCCGCCACCACCTCGGCCCGGCCATAGCCGAAGGTCATGGATGCATCCGCCGGCCGCCGGGCAATCTTGCGCGCGAAGAACGCGATAACAAGCGACAATGCATCGGACAGATTGTGAATGGCGTCGGCAATCATCGCCAGACTGCCCGACAGGATGCCCCCGATGATCTGCGCCACCGTCAGACCGAGATTGACGACAACGGCCCAGAACATCCGCGCATCACCAGCGTCGGGGTCCATGTGATGATGATGGTGGTGGCCTGCCATAGCGATGGGGTCCTTGCAGAAGAGTGAAGCCGCAGACCAGCGCTACACGGTCCGTGCCGGTCCGGCCAGAGCAGACAACGCCGCACCCCATGTGCACATAGGGCGCTGCATCTGGTTGATTGACGCACGAACACGCAGCAATAGTGTCTGGAGCACCTCATCGGGGACGCAAGGCATGAAGACGGCCATTATCTTTGATTGCGAATTCCTGGCCATCGAAGGATCACCGCAGCGGTTCTGGTGCGGCCCTTTCGATCCCGACCCGGTGATTGCACAGATCGGCGCGGTGCGGCTTGGACTGGAAGATGATTTTCCGCTCATCGACAGCCTGTCGCTGTTGGTAAAGCCGTTGGACCGCCATGGGCAAACCTACGAGATCGATCCATTTTTCACCGAATTGACCGGCATTACCGGACAACAGATCAAGGAAGGCGGTCTCGATCTCGCGGATGCGCTCGGTCAACTTGACCGGTTCTCACAGGGTTCGAAATTCTTCTCCTGGGGCAAGGATGAATTCAATATGGTCGCCATCAGCAGCTATGTGACCGGCATTGCCCCACCCATTCCTGCAACCCGCTTCGGCAATGCCTGCACTCTCCTGCTGTCCGCCGGCATGCCCTATGAGGCGATCAGGACAACACGCAGCAACAGCCTTCCCGCCTATTTCGGCATCACTCACCCGCCGCTCAAAGCCCATGACGCCACAGATGACGCGCGTGCCGTGGCCTACACCTTGCAGCATCTGCTCAGGCTGGGACGGCTTGCACCCCGCTTGCTGACAGACGCTGAATGACGCATTCACGCGATGCGTGGCGCCAGAAACGAGCTTGTGAATCGCTCCTCGTCCTGCAGGAACCCACTGTATTCAGGTTGGAATTGATTTTCGCACGCCCGCACCTCACATAGGGGTCGTTGGAGCAACGTCCGGTTTCCGGGGCGAGGCACCAAACATCCGACAGTGAAAGCATTGAAGCTCAAGGGCGTGACGCGTGACCATCATGAACTACCCGGCCTTTCCGACCCGCGAGGGCTATATGACCAGCAAAATCCGGCAGGACTATATTACCCACGCAGTGGCGCAAAAGAGCCTGCCTGCAGATGCGCACCGGGTGGCGCAGATCGTCTCGCTGGACGCCTCCAACGATCTTTCCAAGCCGATTCAGTTCTGGCAACTCTATTCCGTGCTCGGGCCTGACCGCATCGTCGCGATCGTTTCGGATTTTTACGCACGCGTGTTTGCGGACGAGCCATGGTTCACCTCGGTCTTTGCCCGCGTCGGCGGCGTCAATCACCATATCGCCACGCAAGCGGCGATGTGGGTCGATGTCATGGGAGGCGGTCCGGCCTATCATGGTGCGGAATTCCGGCTGAACTTCCACCACACCCACAACGCCATCCAGCTGATGAACGAGAAAGGTGCAGAGCGCTGGACCATGCTGATGCTGGATACGCTCGAGGCGTCAGCGCAGCACATGACCAGCGATCCACGGGTGCGGCCGGCGCTCAACACCTTCCTGACTCACTTTATGGGCAAATATGCGCAAGAATTTGGTTTTGAAAACAAAAGCCTGTTCGGTGATCTGAACCCGGCGGTCAGACGAAAGCTCAATTTCATGAAGATGACCACAGAAGCAATCGAGGCTCTGAGCGAGGCCGATCTTCGCGATGCACTGACCGAGCACGGCGTCGACACGTCGCTGTACCCCGGCAAGGCGGATCTGGTGAACAAGGCGCAGATGCTGTGATCCTCAGCCGCCGGTTTGCCGTCAGATGACGGGTCTCAGCGTGCCCCGCTCGATCACCCGGCACGGGAACAGCCGTGCTTCGGGATAGCGGTCCGGATTTTCCAGCATCGAAACGATCAGCTCGATCGAGGAATCGATGATCTGGCTGACCGGCTGCCGTATGGTGGTCAGGTTGAAATTCTCCCAACCGGCCATTTCCATGTCATTGAGTCCGATCAGGCCGATATCCTCGGGAACGCTGAGCCCGCTCCCGGTGATGGCGCTGAGCGCCCCGATCGACAAGACGTCATCACCGCAGAAATAGGCTTCGGCCGGCCGGTCCTTCAGGCGCTCAAGCATTTCCGCACGACCGGCATTGAAGGAATAGGCCTGGGCGAAACTGTGCCGGACGCTGATCTCCGGATGCCGTTGCAGCTCTTCGGTGAAGCCGCGAAAACGGTCCTGGGTCGAGGTGGCGCTTTCCGGTCCTCCCAGAAATGCCACATCACGATATCCTCGGCGAACCAGCTCGCGCGCCGCCATCCGCCCGCACTCGACATTGTCGATACCGACCACATGAACGTCGGGAGAGCTGGCGTATCGGCCGAAGCTGTTGACCACGGGGACACCGGCATCGCGGAATGACTTGGCGAAATCCGGCGGCAGCGTTGACGACGCCACCACCACGCCATCGACCGAGTATTGCCGCAGCATGCGGATCGAATGCGCCGGATCCGTCTCGTCCGACAGATTGACCAGCAACGGCCGCAATCCGCGGTCCTGCAAACCGCGGGTGAAAAGGTCAAAGACTTCGAGGAAAATCGGGTTGTGGAAGTTGTTCGAGACCAGACCGATCAACTTGGTGCGGCCCGTGGTCAGGCTCGAGGCAAGCGCGTTGGGACTGTAACCGAGTTCAGTGGCGGCCTTCTCCACCTTCTTGCGCATCTTCAGCGACACCGATGCGCCATCGGTGAAGGTCCGCGACACTGCTGCGCGCGACACCCCTGCCCGTTCCGCGACATCCTTCAACGTAGGCGGCATTGATCAGCGTCTCCTGTCCATCCGTTTCGGATCGACAGCATTAGTGCCCAGAAATGTAAGCAAAAGCAAGAATTTCGGATTCACTTTTGCAACCGGTTGCAAAATCTTTTGAATCATGGTTTCCTGACCATCGAGAGACGGTGGCAGGAGGAATTCCACCGTCCTTTCGACCATTAACACTCTGGGAGGAGACAAAGATGTCATTGACCACAAAGCTCGCATTGGCTGCTGCAATGATTGCAGCGCCGGTTCTGGGCGCCACAACCGCATCCGCGGATGGCGAACGCTACGTCCTCGTCAGCCATGCGCCTGACAGCGACAGCTGGTGGAACACCGTCAAGAACGGCATTGCGCTGGCCGGAAAGCAGATGAATGTCGAAGTCGAGTATCGCAATCCGCCAACCGGCGACCTGGCCGACATGGCCCGTATCATCGAGCAGGCAGCGGCCTCCGGTCCCAACGGCATCATCACCACCCTGGCCGATTACGATGTCTTGTCCGGCCCGATCCGCGCTGCGGTCGATTCAGGCGTTGACGTCATCATCATGAATTCCGGCACCCCCGACCAGGCCCGAGAAGTCGGCGCGCTGATGTATGTCGGTCAGCCCGAATATGATGCAGGCTACGCAGCCGGTCTGCGTGCCAAGGGCGATGGCGTGGGAAGCTTCCTTTGCGTCAACCACTACATCTCCTCTCCGTCATCGACAGAACGCTGCCAGGGCTTCGCCGATGGCCTCGGCGTCGATCTGGGCAACCAGATGATTGATTCAGGCCAGGATCCGGCCGAAATCAAGAACCGCGTGCTGGCCTATCTCAATTCCAATCCCGACACCGATGCGGTGCTCACACTTGGACCGACCAGTGCCGATCCGACCCTGCTGGCACTCGATGAAAACGGCATGGCCGGCGACATCTATTTCGGCACCTTCGATCTGGGCGCCAACATTGTGGAAGGCATCAAGGCCGGCACCATCAACTGGGGCATCGACCAGCAGCCATTCCTGCAGGCCTATCTGCCGGTTGTGGTGTTGACCAACTATCACAGATACGGCGTTCTGCCGGGCAACAACATCAACTCCGGCCCTGGCTTCGTGACAGCCGATGGCCTGGAAATGGTAGAAAAATACGCCGGCGAGTACCGGTAGGTTTTCCTCCCCGATTGGCAGCGGCGTCAGGCGCCGCTGCCTTTTTATCTTTGACATTGCAAAACGGTGTGAGGTCTCATGTCCAATACGGCTGAAGTCCCGGTCAGCGATGAACGCATCAAGCAGACGCCGGCTTGGCGCAAGGCCCTGATCCGCCCTGAACTCGGCGGCATTTGCGGCACCGTCATCGTGTTCGTGCTTTTCGCCCTCTTTGCCGGCGACAGCGGTATGTTCAACTCGCAGGGCATTCTCAACTGGTCGGTGGTCTCCGCACAATTCATGATCATCGCCGTCGGCGCCTGTCTGCTGATGATCGCCGGAGAGTTCGACCTCTCGGTCGGATCGATGATCGGCTTTGCCGGCATGATGATCGCGATCTTCTCCATCACGCTGGGCTGGCCGGTCTGGCAGGCGATCCTCATCACCTTCGCGCTGTGCCTCGCCATCGGCGCGCTCAACGGCATCATCGTCGTCAGGACAGGGTTGCCGAGCTTCATCGTCACGCTGGCCTTCCTGTTTATCCTGCGCGGCTTCACCATTTACCTGCCACAGCTGATCGAGCGCAAAACCATCATCGGCGGCATCGACAAGGCAGCCGAAGGCGACTGGCTTGCCGCACTGTTCGGCGGCAAGATCCTCAAGGGCCTGTTCACCTGGCTCGGCGACGCCGGCATCATCGCCGTGTTCGAGCGCGGCAACCGCGCCGGACAGCCGGTGGTCGACGGCATTCCGATGCTGATCGTCTGGGCCCTGATGCTGGTGGCCTTCGGCCATTTCGTGCTGACCCGGACCAAGTTCGGCAACTGGATCTTCGCGTCCGGCGGCGACGCCCAGGCCGCGCGCTATGTCGGCGTGCCGGTCAACCGCGTCAAGATCCTGATGTTCATGTTCACCGCCTTCTGCGCCTGTGTCTTCGCCACCTGCCAGGTCATGGAATTCGGGTCCGCCGGCGCCGACCGCGGCCTGCTCAAGGAGTTCGAGGCCATCATCGCCGTGGTCATCGGCGGCGCGCTCTTGACCGGCGGCTACGGCTCGGTGATCGGTGCGGCGCTAGGCGCCCTGATCTTCGGCGTGGTGCAGCAGGGCCTGTTCTTCGCCAATGTCGAGAGCTCGCTGTTCCGTGTCTTCCTCGGCGTCATCCTGCTGTTCGCCGTGGTGCTCAACACCTATATCCGGCGCATGATCACGGGGGAGAGATAAGATGCAGACCGAACACGCACCCCTCATCGAAATGAAAAACATCGAGAAGCATTTCGGCTCGGTGATCGCGCTCAACGGGGTATCGCTGGAAATCTACCCCGGCGAATGCCACTGCCTGCTTGGCGACAATGGCGCTGGCAAGTCCACCTTCATCAAGACCATGTCCGGCGTCCACAAGCCGACCAAGGGCGAGATCCTGTTCGAAGGTACGCCGATGCATTTTGACGACCCGCGCGACGCAATCACCGCGGGCATTGCCACCGTCTATCAGGATCTGGCCATGATCCCGCTGATGTCGGTAAGCCGCAACTTCTTCATGGGCAACGAGCCCGAGAAACGCTTCGGCCCATTGAAGCTGTTCGACCATGAGTACGCCAACCGCGTGACCATGGAGGAAATGCGCACCATGGGCATCAACCTGCGCGGCCCCGAACAGGCCGTCGGAACGCTCTCGGGCGGCGAGCGCCAGACTGTGGCGATTGCCCGGGCCGTGCATTTCGGCGCCAAGGTGCTGATCCTCGACGAGCCGACCTCGGCACTCGGCGTGCGGCAGACAGCCAATGTACTGGCGACCATCGACAAGGTTCGCAAGCAGGGAATTGCCGTCGTCTTCATCACTCATAATGTGCGCCACGCGATGGCCGTCGGCGACCGCTTCACCGTGTTGAACCGCGGCCAGACCCTGGGAACGGCCCAGCGCGGACAGATCACACCGGACGAGTTGCAGGACCTGATGGCCGGTGGACAGGAGATGGTGGCCCTGGAAGGATCACTCGGCGGCACTGTCTGAGCCGGTTTTTCACGACCGGGACGGAAGCGCGTTTCAGCCGCGGTGATGGTGCGGCGCCTTTCGTCATGCCTCGGTTTTCCTTTCGTTTTTTTCGACTTATGCGCGCATGACTGTCACATTCGAAACCGCCGCCCCTGCCGCGGGCCGTCTTCTCCGTTGTTAATTCAAGCACATGCCCTGTCATAATCACTTGCCATTTCAGGCTCGAGCCGAAATAGTCGCCAAGGGAAGAGACAAGCATTCAAACGGGAGGAAGACCATGACACTGAAGACATTGCTATTGAGCACCATTGCAGGTGTGGCCATGACGTTCGCCGCACCGCTGGCGGCATCTGCGGCAGACTGCGAACGCGGCACGTTGGACGAGCGCTATTGCGACGTTGATGGCGACCTGATTGCCGATATTCCGACCGATGAGGCCGAACTCCTCGATCCCGACACGCTGATCTTCGCCTACACGCCGGTGGAAGACCCCGCCGTCTACAAGGAAGCCTGGTCGGATTTCCTGACCCATCTCGAGAAGACCACCGGCAAGAAAGCGGTCTTTTTTCCGGTGCAGTCGAACGCCGCCCAGATCGAAGCCATGCGCTCCGGCCGCCTGCACATTTCAGGCTTCAACACCGGCTCCAATCCGCTGGCTGTCAATTGCGCCGGTTTCCGGCCTTTCACCATCATGGCCTCGCTTGATGGCGGCTTTGGCTATGAGATGGAAATCATCACCTATCCCGGCTCGGGCATTGAAAAGGTCGAGGACATCAAGGGCAAGGACATGGCCTTCACCTCGGAAACCTCGAACTCAGGTTTCAAGGCACCATCGGCCATTCTCAAGGCCGATTACAACATGATAGCCGGCACCGACTTCACGCCGGTGTTCTCGGGCAAGCATGACAATTCGATCCTCGGCGTCGCCAACAAGGATTATCCCGCTGCCGCAATCGCCAACTCGGTGATGAGCCGGATGATCGAGCGCGAGGTGATCACTGCAGATCAGGTCAAGTCGATCTACAAGTCGCAGACCTTCCCGACCACCGGCTTTGGCGTGGTCTACAACCTCAAGCCGGAACTGCAGGACAAGATCAAGGAAGCCTTCTTCACCTTCCCCTGGGAAGGCTCGTCGCTGAAGAAGGAGTTCGAGAAATCCAATGAAGGCCAGTTCCTGGAAATGAACTACAAGGACTTCTGGGACGTCATTCGCAAGATCGATACCGCCAATGGTGTAAAATACACCTGCGGTTGACCCGTCCGGGCTCCGCCGCATGCCAATGGCCGCGGCGGAGCCTTTTTTCATGCGACAGCGCAGCACCGACCGCAGCGCTTCCCTTGCCGTTCACGGAACCCCATGCTCGAACTCAAGAAACTGACCAAGACCTATCGCACCGGCGACAAGGCGCTTCAGGATGTCTCGCTGACCATACCTAAGGGACAGGTTCTGGCACTGATCGGCCCGTCCGGCGCCGGCAAATCGACCCTGATCCGCTGCATCAACCGGCTGGTTGAGCCGACATCGGGCTCGGTGATCCTTGACGGCACCGACGTGACCGCGCTCAGTTCCGGCGCCCTGCGCAAGATGCGCCGCAAGATGGGCATGATCTTTCAGGAATATGCACTGGTTGAACGGCTCACCGTGATGGAGAACGTACTCTCCGGACGGCTTGGCTATGTCGGCTTCTGGCGTTCGTTCCTGCGCAAATACCCGCAATCGGACGTCGATGAAGCCTTCCGGCTGCTCGACCGTGTCGGCCTGCTCGCCATGGCTGACAAGCGCGCCGACGAACTCTCCGGCGGCCAGCGCCAGCGCGTCGGCATTGCCCGTGCGCTGATCCAGAATCCGCGGTTGCTGCTGGTTGACGAGCCCACCGCCTCGCTCGACCCCAAAACCTCGCGCCAGATCATGCGCCTGATCTGCGAATTGTGCGCCGAACGCGACCTCGCCGCCGTCATCAACATTCACGATGTGGCGCTGGCCCAGATGTTCGTCGAACGCATTGTCGGCCTGAAGGCCGGCCAGCTGGCCTTTGATGGCAAGCCGACCGAGATGAGCGACGACGTGCTGACCACGATCTACGGCGAAGAGGACTGGCACGCCACCATTCGTGATGTCGACGACGAGGACAGCGACGTGGTGGAGCCGGCGTCATGACCACGGCCACGCTTGACGACAGGATTGGCCAAACCTGGCGCAAACCGCATCTGATTAGCAATCCGCTGTTGCGCTGGGGCCTGTTCATCGGCGCTCTGGTCTATGTCGTGCTGGCCGTCGGTTCGATCGACGTCAACTGGTCGCGCGTTGCCGAAGGTCTGAGCCGCGGCTGGGCTTTCGTCACCTCGTTCTTCAATCCCGATTTCGTCTCGCGTGGCAGTGACATCTGGGACGGCATCCTCGAGAGCATCATCATCACCATCACCTCGACGGTGGTCGGCATCGCCATTTCCATCCCAATCGGGCTTGGTGCGGCCCGCAACATCGCGCCGCTGCCGATCTACCTGGTGTGCCGGGCCATTGTCGCCCTGTCCCGCGCGCTCAACGAGATCATCGTCGCCATTCTGCTGGTGGCCATCTTCGGCTTTGGCCCGCTGGCCGGTTTCCTCACCCTGTCCTTCGCCACCATCGGCTTCATGTCGAAGCTGCTCGCCGAGGACATCGAGGAAATGAGCAAGGTGCAGGCCGAGGCGATCCGCGCCACCGGCTCGTCCTGGCTGCAATGGATCAATTACGGCGTCCAGCCGCAGGTGATGCCGCGGCTGATCGGGCTGTCGATGTACCGACTCGACATCAATTTCCGCGAATCCGCCGTGCTCGGCCTTGTCGGTGCCGGTGGTATCGGCGCGACACTCAACACCGCTTTCGACCGCTATGAATTCGACACGGCGGCGGCAATCCTGCTCATCATCATCGTCACCGTCATGGTGCTGGAATATCTCTCCGGCATCATCCGGGCAAAGGTGCAATAATGCCGGTATCAACTGACGCAAAAGGCGCCAAGGTCTGGCAGTTGCGAAATCGCAACCAGACGCTGACCCGCTGGGCGGGCTATCTCGCGGCTGTCGCCATCTTCATGTGGTGCTGGCAGCGTATCTCCGAAGCCACAACCTGGTTCTTCGTCTGGGACGCGCCGCGCATTGCCGCCGATATTGGCGGCCGCGCCATGCCGCCGCGCTGGTCCTATATGGACAAATTGTGGGGCCCGCTGTGGGACACGCTCAACATGGCGACGCTGGGCACCATACTGGCGCTGTTCATGGCGGTGCCGGTGGCGTTTCTGGCGGCGCGCAACACCACCCCGAGCACCCTGTTCATAAGGCCGGTGGCGCTGTTCATCATTGTCGCCACCCGGTCGATCAACTCGCTGATCTGGGCCTTGCTGCTGGTCGCCATCATCGGTCCGGGCGTCTTTGCCGGACTGATGGCGATTGCCTTCCGCTCCATCGGCTTCTGCGCCAAACTGCTCTATGAGGCGATCGAGGAGATCGACGAGAAACAGGTGGAAGCAATCACCGCGACCGGCGCCAGCCGCTGGCAGGTGATGGCTTACGGGATCGTGCCGCAGATCATGCCCGCTTTTGCCGGCATCAGCGTCTTCCGCTGGGACATCAATATCCGCGAATCCACCGTGCTCGGTCTGGTCGGCGCCGGCGGCATCGGGCTGCAGCTGCAATCCTCGCTCAACACCCTGGCCTGGCCCCAGGTGACGCTGATCCTGATCGTCATCCTGGCTGCCGTGATCGTCGGCGAATGGGTCTCGGCCAAGGTGCGCGGAGCCATAATGTGAGCACAGGGTCAGCCATCCTCAAGGGCGCCGACACTGCTGTTGCCTTCGCCGAATATGAATCCGTGCGGCAGCGCCTGCCTGCCATCGGCGCATCCGTGGCATCCGTGCACGCCAAAAACCTCGACGCCATCGCCGATGCGTTCGATGTCTTCCTGCTTGATGCGTTCGGCGTGCTGAATATTGGCGAGACCGCCATTCCCGGCGTGGTCGACCGCGTTGCCGGATTGCGCCAGCGCGGCAAGCAGGTGCTCGTCGTCACCAATGCGGCGGGCTATCCCTCGTCTGTGCTGTTCGAGCGCTACAAGCGGCTGGGCTACAGCTTCGAAACCAATGACGTGGTCTCGAGCCGCATGGCGCTGCTCAAGGGCCTGGGGGGCCATACCCACCGCAGATGGGGCATGGTGGCAGCACCGAAATTCGGCCTCGAGGAGCTTCCCGAGGGTGCGATCTTCCTCGAAGACGATCCGGAGGCCTATTCACAGGCCGAGGGATTCCTGATGTTCGGCGCTTCCGCTTGGAGCGAGCCCCGTCAGGCGCTGCTCGAACAGGCCCTCCGCGACAAGCCGCGCGACCTGTTGATCGGCAATCCCGACCTGGTTGCCCCGGTTGAAGCAGGGCTTTCGCGCGAACCGGGCCATTATGCGCACCGCCTCGCCAATGCCACAGGCATCGAGCCGGTGTTCTTCGGCAAGCCGTTTCCGGCAATATTCGACATGGCCCGCGAACGGATCCGTCCCGGTACGCCCGACGCGCGCGTACTAATGGTCGGCGACACGCTGCACACCGACATTCTCGGCGGCAATGCGGCGGGCTTCCGCACCGCACTGATCCAGGGCTACGGGTTTTTCGATGGCCAGGATCCGGCAGACTCGATTGCAGCGTCCGGCATCATTCCCGATTTCATTCTCGACCGGCCCTGAGCGACCCTCGCCATGCACAGCTAACGGCCGTCGCACAGGCTGCGACGGATCCCGGCTGACCCTTGATGCACGTCAAGGCGGCAATGCCGATGCCGACTATGATGATCTCACGTTCAAGCTTGTTCACACAGCCTCCGGGAGAGCCTCATGTCCGCAGCCAACAAGAATGTCATCTGGTTTGAAGATCTGTCGCGCGGCGATGTCGCGCTGGTCGGCGGCAAGAACTCGTCATTGGGCGAGATGGTGCAGCAACTCGGCAGCAAGGGCATCGACGTGCCGCCCGGCTTTGCCACCACCTCGGACGCCTTCCGCGCCTTCATCAAGGCCAACAATCTCAACGAGGTGGTCGCCGACGCGATGACCATGCTCGATTCGGGCAAGCGCACGCTGGCTGAAACCGGAAAAGCCGTCCGCGCCGCAATTGCCGCCGGCGACTTTCCAGACGATATCCGCGAGGCCATTCTGTCGGCCTACCGTGAACTCTCCGAACGCACCGGCAATACCGAGCTTTCCGTTGCTGTCCGCTCCAGCGCCACCGCCGAGGACCTGCCCGACGCCAGTTTTGCCGGTCAGCAGGAAACCTTCCTCAACGTCCGGGGCGAGGCCGCGCTGTTGGCCACCTGCCGCCGCTGCTATGCCTCGCTGTTTACCGACCGGGCCATCACCTACCGCAAGATCCAGGGTTTTGATCACAACCAGGTGGCGCTGTCGATCGGCGTGCAGCTGATGGTGCGCTCCGACATTGGCGGCTCGGGCGTGATGTTTTCCATCGACACCGAATCCGGCTTCGACAAGGTGGTGCTGATCAACGCCGCCTGGGGCTTGGGTGAAAACGTTGTTCAGGGTGCTGTGACGCCTGACGAATACGAGGTGTTCAAGCCGCTGCTCGACACCCCCGGCCTGAAGCCGATTGTGGAGAAGACCTGCGGCGCCAAGGAGATCAAGATGATCTACGCCGGCACCGAAGGCGGCGAGACGAAGAACGTGCCGACCTCGAAGGCCGAACGCGGCGCCTATGTGCTCTCGGACGAGGAAATCCTCAATCTAGCCCGCCAGGCAGCCACCATCGAAAAGCACTACGGCCAGGCCATGGACATGGAATGGGCCAAGGACGGCGAGACCGGCAAGCTCTACATCGTGCAGGCGCGGCCCGAAACCGTGCAGTCGCGCATCGATGTGACGGCGCTCAAATCCTACAGCATCGGCAAGACAGGCAAGACCTTGCTCACCGGCCTGAGCGTCGGCGCCGCCGTGCGTGCCGGACGCGTCTGCCTGATCGAGAACGTCAAGGACATCGACAATTTCATCGACGGTTCGATTCTGGTCACCTCGACCACTGACCCCGACTGGGTGCCGATCATGAAGCGCGCCGCAGCGATTGTCACCGACCATGGCGGACGCACTTCGCATGCCGCCATCGTCAGCCGCGAACTGGGCCTGCCGGCGATTGTCGGCACCGGCAACGCCACCCATATCCTGCACGACCAGCAGGAAGTCACGATCTCCTGCGCCGGTGGCGAGGACGGCGCGGTCTATGAGGGCATCGCCGAATACGAAGTCACCGATGTACATCTCGACCATGTGCCCCAGACCAAGACCCGCATCATGCTCAATCTCGCCGACCCGTCGGCGGCCTTCCGCTGGTGGCGTCTGCCCGCCGATGGCGTTGGCCTGGCGCGGATGGAATTCGTGGTCAATTCCGCCGTGAAAGTGCACCCGATGGCGCTGGTGCATTTCGACACTCTGAAGGACGAGGAAGCCAAGGCGGAGATCGCAAAGCTCACCCACCGCTTTGAAAACAAGGGCGATTATTTCGTCGAAACGCTCGCCCGCGGGCTGTCGCGCATCGCCGCTGTCGCCTATCCCAAGCCGGTGATCGTGCGGATGAGCGATTTCAAGACCAATGAATATGCCGAACTGCTCGGCGGCCATGCCTTCGAACCGAAGGAAGAAAACCCGATGATCGGCTTCCGCGGTGCCTCGCGCTATTACTCGGACAATTACCGCGATGGTTTTGCGCTGGAATGCAAGGCGATCAAGATGCTGCGCGAGGACATGGGCTTTGACAATGTCGTCGTCATGATCCCGTTCTGCCGTTCGCCCGACGAAGCCGACAAGGTTCTGGCCGTGATGGCAGACAACGGTCTATCCCGTGGCGAGAACGGTTTGCAGGTCTATGTGATGGGCGAAATCCCCTCAAATGTCATCCGCGCCGCCGAATTCGCCACCCGCTTTGACGGCTTCTCCATCGGATCGAACGACCTGACCCAGCTGACGCTTGGTGTCGACCGCGATTCGGGCGAACTGGCCGACCTGTTCAGCGAAGCCGACCCGGCGGTGATCTGGATGATCGAGACCCTGATTGCCCGCGCCCATGAAGCCGGCGCCAAGGTCGGGCTCTGTGGACAGGCGCCGTCGAACAACCCGGCATTCGCCAAATTGCTGGTGCAGGCGGGCATCGACACCATCTCGGTGACGCCCGACAGTTTCGTCGCAGTCAAGGAAAACGTGGCAGAGGCTGAAAAGTCAGCGAAATAAGTATCGACTCTGGCATCCGGCCAGATTGAAACCACCCTGCCTCTTGTGTGATGGTCAGCGCCATGTCCGATATCCTGACCATCACACTCAATCCCGCCCTCGATGTCTCGTCTTCGGTCGATGAGGTCATTGCCGGGCCCAAACTGCGCTGCGATATGCCGCGTTATGATCCCGGCGGCGGCGGCGTCAATGTCAGCCGCGCGATTCTGCGGCTGCAGGGGCAATCCCGGGCATTTGTGGCGTTGGGAGGAGAAACCGGTTCGGCCTACAAGGCCTTGCTTGATGCCGAAACCATCCCGGTCGAGACATTCGAGGTCTCCGGCAACACGCGCCAGTCCTTCGCCGTGGTCGAGCGCTCCACCGGGCGCCAGTTCCGCTTCCAGTTGCCCTGCCCCGCCTGGACCGAGGACCAAACCGGGCGCGCGCTCGACGCGCTCAAGCCGCATCTTGCCAAGGGCACCATGGCCGTGCTGTCCGGCAGCATACCAGCGGGCGTTCCCGCGGACATCGCCAGCACCATCAACCGCATGGCGGTGAACTGCGGGGCGGAGCTTGTCCTCGACACATCCGGTGACGCTCTGATTGCCGCCGCAGCCAATGCCGCCCCCCCGTTCTCCCTGCTCCGGATGGATGGCGCGGAAGCCGCCGAAGTCTCGGGCCGAAGCTTCAGTTCCCCCTCGGAACTTGCGGATTACGGTGTGGACCTGGTGCGCGCCGGCGCAGCCAACCGGCTGGTGATGTCGATGGGTGCCATGGGGACGGTCGGCGTGTCTGCAACCGAACGGTTCTTTTGCCGTCCGCCAAAGCTGGAAACGTTAAGTGCGGTGGGCGCCGGCGACAGCATGGTTGCCGCCATCATGATCGAACTGGCGCGCGGCGGCAGCTTTCGCGATGCTGTCCGGCATGGCGTCGCCGCTGCCGGGTCCGCCGTGCTGACTCCGGCCACGGAGCTGTGCTCGAAGGAAACGGCGGATGAAATCCTGGGCCAGGTAACGACAGACGAGATCTGAACGCAGCCCTCTTATGCATGCCCGTTCACAAGCCTGTCATGCCGGGCAGGACGTCGTCGCGTTCAATCGGCAATCGCGGTGATGACTCCCGCATCAGACAGCTCATTGGCATCGGGATACCACATGCTTCCCGGAGCCGCCGCATGCATGCGGGAAACAAACCCTGGATTGACCCCGGCCTGCAGAAACAGGCTCTTGTCCTTTGTCTCCTCGCCCTTCGGATCGGCACCGAGCACATCATACGCGGCCTCTATCCTGTATTGATGGAAACCGAGCCTGGCGCCGGATTTCAATCGCCGCGTCGCACCGCCGATAAAAGCGGTCGTACAGGCCGACGAGCATTCATCGACAACGCGGGTCGAAATCTCATTGTCGCGAAACAGGCGTGCCAAACCCCGGGCCTCATAGATATTTCCGCCCTTGCTCGACAGGATGACCTCTCGGATTCCGGTGTCATTCGCCAGCGCCGCGGCCAGACGCCTGGTGATGCCGAGTTCCAGCGTGCCCTCGATCAACAGCGCGCCGCCGGGCTGAGCGGTCATCCGGTATTTGCTGGCCCGTTCCCTGTCCATCTTTTCGGAAAAATTCTCATAGGCCGGCACGTCGTTGGTCATCTGCCAGGCGTTGAGCGCGTAGCTGGCCGTCAGCCAGAAAGCAATGATGGCACCGAGTTGCGCACCCCAGTGCAGGCTGATCGCACCATGATCGACCATATGCGCCTCCCCTGCCCGGATCACGCCGACGGCCTGCCAGACAAAGACGACACCGTGCAGAAAGACCGCTGCAAGAAGCACCATCGGCGCCCACTCATGATAATCCTGGTAGGGACCGGGTTGCACCATGTCCTGCAAAATGAAGATGACGGCGCGCAACCCCACGAGATTGACCCAAAAGGACCATCCCAGGCCCTGCTCTCCGCGCCAATGGGCAACAACATAGCGTCTCAAGGTATCAACAACCGGCATGCCGCCACGATATCACAGCATGCGTCGTCTCAAACAACCACCAGCCGCAAAACCGCCAGCATCAGCCTGGTGAGCATTCCAAACCCATATACAGGCCGGTGAGATTTGCCCGCCGTCAAAACCTCAGCTTTGACGTATACGCCGAAATCACCTCGGCGCTTCGCTTCAGAGCCGTGCGTTCGGAAGTGTCGAGTTCCGGCATCAGCGTTGCCACGACACCGTCGCGGCCGATGATGCGCGGCAAGGACAGCGCGACATCCGAAACGCCCTCGACGTCTTCCGTCACCTGGGAGACGCTGAGCACCGTGCGCTCGTCGTCAGTTATCGAGCTGACAATGCGCGATAGCCCGGCGCCGATGCCGTACCAGGTCGCGCCCTTGCCTTCGATGATGGTGTAGGCCGCTCCGCGCACCTGATCTGCGATCTGGCGGCGTGTGGTTTCATCGAGCGGACGCCCGATCTGCTCGGCAAACGAAACGATGGGCACACTGCCCGCCATGGCGCTCGACCAGACCGGCACTTCGCTGTCGCCATGTTCGCCCAGCACGTATGCATGCACCGAGTTGGGCGCGATTCCCAGGTGATCGCCGAGCAGGCTTCTCAGACGAGCGGTGTCGAGAATGGTGCCCGAGCCGATCACCCGTTCAGGCGGCAGGCCGGAAATGCGTTGCGCGGCGAATGTCATCACATCGAGCGGATTTGTGGCGATCAGCAGGATCGCCTCGGGCGCCGCGGTCATGACGCCGCCGATAACGGCCTTGAACACCTCGACATTGCGCTCAAGCAAGGCCAGCCGGCTTTCGCCCGGTTTCTGGCTGACACCGGCAGCGATAATCACCACCGCGGCGCCGTCAAGATCGGCATATTCTCCGGCACGGACGGCCACCGTGGTGGCAAAAGGCGTGGCGTGGGCAATGTCTTGCGCCTGGGCGCGGGCCAGTGCGGCGTTGTGGTCAACCAGCACGATCTGCGTGCCGACTCCCATCAATGCCATCGCATAGGCGCTCGCGCTGCCCACCATTCCGGTTCCGACGATACCGATTTTCATCTAAATTCCGCTCCGAAGGTTGATCCGCGCCTGGCGTCCACGCAGAAACCCTATTAGCAGAACGGCCCGCCCGGCAATGTGACAAGGATCAAATCAGCTTCCGGCGTTGATTGACCACGTAACCGCGAACGAATCGGAATGTACCGCGCCCCATGTCCGGAGCGCGGTGAATGTAAAGATCAGGACGAGCGCGCGTCTTCAGTGGCATCGATCGCCTTGCGCAAATAGCCGTCGCGGCCATAGACATCCGCAAAATACGCTACTGTGCCGTTGTCATCCGGCCAGGCTGTAAAATAGGCCACATGAACGGGGATCTTCGTCGACAACTGGACCTGCTTGTTCTGACCACCGGCAATATGGCTGCCAATGTCGCCGACCGAGGTGCCCAGAACCTTGGCGGCCATGGCGCGGGGATCCTGCAAGCGGATGCAGCCATGGCTGAATGCTCTTGTGTCACGCTGGAACAGCGATTTCGACGGCGTGTCGTGCATGTAGATGGCGTGACTGTTGGGGAACAGGATCTTCAGTTCGCCCAGCGCATTGCCGCCGCTTGGCGGCTGGCGAACGCCAATATTGCTGCCGCGTCCCACGGTCGACCAATTGATATTGCTCGAGGACACGCGCTTGCCGCCCGCCGTCACCTCATAACCAAGCCGGTCGAGATAGGAGGGATCGGCGCGCAGCTTCGGCACCATTTCATTGAAAATGATCGACTGCGGCACACCCCAGTAGGGATTGAACTCGACAAGCTCGATGGTGTCGTCGAAGAAATAGGTCTGGTTGGAACGTTTGCCCACCACGACCCGCATCGAAAGATCCGACTTGCCTTCATTGAAATAAGTCGCGGTGTAGGCCGGCTGGTTGATGAACACCCGACGCGCGGCCAGAACGCCAGGCAGCCAGCGCGCCCGCTCCATGGCAAGCACAACCTTTTCGATCTTGTCTGCATTGGTGATACCGACCAGCGCCCGACGCGTGGCAGGTCCGACAACACCATCGGGCTTGAGACCGGCTTCCTTCTGGAAGCCCTTGACCAGCTCGACCAGCTCCTGGTCATATTCAGGCTTGCCGGCATAGCTTGCAAATATCAGCGCGTTGTCGGTCTTCAACGCATCGCTGCCCTTCAACTCGATCGCCGCCATCACATTAGCCAGCTCCGGATTGGACTGGCCCGGCTTGAGCAGGACATTCTCGGCAATCTCGATGCGGACACCTTCGTCAAGCGCATGCAAGCGCTTCAATTCCGCCTTCAAAGCCTCGAAATGCGCACCTTGCGGGTTCTGTGCAAGAAGCGCCTCGGCAGGATCGGAAGCCTTTGACAGGGCTTCGAGCTGCTTGGCCAGATCCGGGCTCTTGCGCTTGAAATCGTGATAACCGGAGATCCGGTTGGGATCGACCCGTCCACGTGTGGCGTCCAGCATGTAATTGGCAACCGCGACGGACAGCTTCATTTCGAAAGCCATCAATTCTTTCTGGCGCTCGGTCCCTTGCGTGACATCGAAGGCATCCGCCGGCACGTCGACCCTGTAGTCAGCCGCTGACAATCCGACATCATCAGCCGCCTCAAGCACCTCGATCACAGCGCGCGCCCGGTCGGTAACGGCTGTTCCGGCAACCCAGACATAAGCGGGATGTGTGGAGTAATAGTCGACGACCGCACTGGCGGCCTCCGGCAGCGCCCGCACCGACAAACCAGCCAATGCCGGACGGCCTTCCGAGAAGGGATCTATGCCCAGAGGCGCGAGACCCATATCATCTATCCCGGCGGTCACCACCGGATCGGCGATCTTGTCAAAATCCACCTGAACCAGACTGTCAGCCTTGTAACGCCGATAGCTCGGACCGCTGATGCGAACCTGCTTCACCGGCTTTGGAGCCGCAGCTTCCCGCCGTGCCTGTTCCCGTGCCTGCTGCTCGCGCTTGCGCTGGGCGGGGCTTTTGAACAAGGCATCAAGCAGGCCCTGCGCCTGAACGGGAGGTGTCGGCGCGACCACACCGGTAAAGGTTACCGCAATGGCGATCAGCGCCACACCTGCACGTATTTTGATACTCATGCCCAGCCCAGAATGTTGTGCGGCAGCCTGACGACCGGCGCGATCGGAAGAAATCGTCGAATTCGCTCCGAGCCTATCAAATTAGAACAGCCATGGAAAGAATGCCCGGTGATTTCAATTGACTGATCTGTCACCCTTTCGTGACCCGCCCAAAGGAGCCGGGCGCCGCAACATCCCGGGCAAACAGGTCCCGCCCGGCCCTGTCAGGGCCGCCGCGCAAGGGCGGGCGCAGCCTCGTACCAGCCCTTCGAGCGGTTAACCACCCAGACCAGCGACAGCATCACCGGCACTTCAATCAACACGCCGACAACGGTCGCAAGAGCCGCCCCTGAATTGAAGCCGAACAGGCTGATTGCCACGGCCACGGCCAGTTCAAAGAAGTTGCTGGCACCGATCAACGCGGATGGCCCGGCGATCACATGCGTCTCGCCCACGACACGGTTGGCAAAATAGCCAATTCCAAAGATCAGATAGGTCTGGATGATGATCGGCACGGACAACAGCACAATGATCATCGGCTGGGCCAAGATCGCCTGCCCCTGGAACGCAAACAGCACGATCAGCGTCGCCAGCAGGGCAAGGATCGACAGCGGCTGAAGTTTCGCCAGCAGGCTCTGAAGCCCGACTTCGCCGCTTGTTGAGAGAACCCGGCTGCGCAAGACCTGGGCAATGATCACCGGCACGACGATATAGAGCGTCACCGAGAGAAGCAGGGTTTCCCAGGGCACCGTGATTGCAGAGATTCCCAGCAGAACGGCGACGATAGGGGCAAAGGCAACCACCATCACCAGATCATTGACTGTCACCTGGCTCAGGGTGAACAGAGGATCTCCTTTCGTCAAATTGCTCCAGACGAAGACCATGGCCGTGCAAGGCGCGGCCCCGAGCAGGATCAGGCCGGCGATGTAACTGTTGATCTGGTCAGCGGGCAGGTAGGGTAGGAAAAGCCAGCCGATGAAGAACCAGGCCATTACCGCCATGGTGAAGGGCTTGATCGCCCAGTTGACGATCAACGTCACCGAAATGCCGCGCCAATGTCTGCTCACCTGCCCCAGCGACGCGAAGTCGATCTTGACCAGCATCGGAATGATCATCAACCAGATCAGCACCGCGACAGGCAGGTTGACGCTGGCGATTTCAGCCGATCCGATGGCCTGAAAAAACGATGGAAACACGTAACCAAGCCCGATGCCGGCGGCAATGCAAAGTGCGACCCAGAGTGTCAGATACCGTTCAAATGTGGACATGTGATATTCCTGTCTGGGGCAAGCGGTTGTCTGGCGCCAAGGTTGAGATCGTCATCGTGTCAGCCAAATTTCCGGGGCGGCGACACTGTGATAAAATCCATAAATCATGATATTTTGATTTGTTCAAGCCTCGCATCGGACAACCATGCCGCAATTGCATTTGAGCGACCTTCATCCTAAGACCGTGCCAAAGCTCTGCGACATATAAGTGACTGGAAAGGCATTCCGTGGCAAACGATCTCTTCCCGCTTGGACCCGACACCACGACCTGGAAAAAACTCACCGACAGATTTGTTGGTGTCGAAGAGTTTCGGGGCCAGGAAATCCTCACCGTCGAGGTCGAGGGACTGCGTCTGCTGGCTGAGGCGGCGTTTGGGGATATCAACCATCTGCTGCGGCCGGCTCATCTTCAGCAACTGGCGAAAATCCTCGACGACCCGGAAGCCACGGAAAACGACCGCTTTGTTGCGTTCGACCTGCTCAAGAACGCCAATATTGCCGCCGGCGGCGTGCTTCCGATGTGCCAGGACACCGGCACCGCCATCATCATGGCCAAGAAGGGCCGCAAGGTCTGGACCGAGGGCGGCGACTACAACGCCCTGGCAGGCGGCGTGCTGGATGCCTATGAGCGCCGCAACCTGCGCTATTCGCAACTCGCACCTTTGTCGATGTTCGAGGAAAAGAACACCAAGACCAACCTACCGGCGCAGATCGACATCTATGAGGAAGGCGAGGACAGCTACGACTTTCTGTTCGTCGCAAAGGGCGGTGGCTCAGCCAACAAGACCTTCCTCTATCAGGGCACGCCTTCGCTGCTCACCCACGACCGGATGATCGAATTCCTGCGTGAGAAAATCCTGACGCTCGGCACTGCCGCCTGCCCGCCCTACCACCTGGCAATAGTCATTGGCGGCACATCGGCGGAAATGAACCTCAAGACGGTCAAGCTGGCGTCTACGAAATATCTCGACGAGCTTCCCACCGAAGGGTCGGATGCCGGCCATGCCTTCCGCGACATCGAGATGGAAGCCGAAATCCACAAGCTGACGCAGCAAATGGGCGTCGGCGCTCAGTTCGGCGGCAAATATTTCTGTCACGACGTCCGCGTCATCCGCCTGCCCCGTCATGGTGCTTCTTTGCCAATCGGGCTCGGGGTCTCCTGCTCCGCAGACCGCCAGGCCAAGGGCAGGATCACCAAGGACGGCATTTTTCTTGAACAGCTGGAAACCGATCCCTCGAAATACCTTCCGGAAATCGATGAGGAAAAGCTTTCCGAGCACGTAGTCAAGATCGATCTCAACAAGCCGATGAGCGAGATCCTGGCAGAACTGTCGAAGCATCCCATCAAGACGCAGTTGTCATTGACCGGTTCGATCATCGTCGCACGAGATCTCGCGCACTCGAAAATTCGCGAGCGCCTGGAGGCCGGGGAGCCGATGCCCGACTACCTCAAGAATCATCCGGTCTACTACGCCGGGCCTGCCAAGACCCCGGAAGGCTATGCCTCCGGCTCGTTTGGCCCCACCACAGCCGGCAGAATGGATTCCTATGTCGACCAGTTCCAGTCCTTTGGCGGATCTATGGTCATGCTTGCCAAAGGCAACCGCTCCCGTTCGGTGCGGGATGCTTGCGGCACTCATGGCGGCTTTTATCTTGGATCCATAGGCGGCCCGGCAGCGCGGCTGGCTCAGGACTGTATTCGCAAAGTGGAAATTGTCGAATACCCCGAACTGGGCATGGAGGCCATCTGGCGGATTGAGGTCGAAAACTTTCCAGCTTTCATCGTAATTGATGACAAGGGCAACGATTTCTTTAAGGAACTTAACCTGGGTTAGTTTCCAGCAAGAGTTCAATAATTCTACATGCGCGTGAGGAAATAACGGAGCAACGGATTGCGGCGCTATTAACATTTCCCCAAGATTTAACCCGTAAGAATATCGGTTATTAGAGCTATGAAAGCGATGCTGGGGAAGAAAGATGACGGTAGCACCTACGAACAAGGTCCAATCCATGGACACGGCTACCTTGGTGCTGGCCACCATGCGGCGTCGCGGCATTGCGGGCCTGCCCCGCAATTATGAGCTTGTCTATGAAGCGTTGAACTCGTCAAACCCAACCTTGACCAAACAGTTCGACGCACTCGGCCGCAATCCGACGCAGGACGAACTCGACGCGCTGGGAAAGAAAGTCTTTCCCCATCACCATCGCGTCGGCATGGTTGAAGGCGCTCATGACAAGATTTCCGGCGAACTTGACGGCATGTTGCGCCTGCTCAAGCAGGAACAATCGTCGATGGAGAGCTATTCAAAACTGCTCGGCGAAGCCTACAGCCGCATTTCGAGCAAAAGCATGGCAAGCGCCGAGATCCTGAACAATGTCATTGGCGTCCTGTCAAATGCCACCGGCGACAACATGGAAAAAGGCAAGGTCGTTGTCGAGCATATGGTCGAGCGCGCCCGCGAGATGGAGCAGGTCAAGCTTGAACTCGACGAATACAAGCGCATCGCCAACACCGACCCGCTGACCCGCCTGGCAAACCGCCGGGCGTTCGATGATGTCCTCGCCAACATCTACAATGAGCAGCGCGACGCCATGTACTACGCCCTGATCGTGGCAGACATCGATCATTTCAAGAAATTCAACGACACCTATGGCCACCCGGTCGGTGACCGTGTCCTCGGAGTGGTCGCCGCAGTGATGAAAAGCACGCTTCGCAAGGATGTCTTCATATCACGCACCGGCGGCGAAGAATTTGCTGTGATCCTTCAAGGCACCAGCCTTGAAATCACGATGGAAATTGCCGAACGGCTGCGCACGGCGGTTGAAGCAACGCCATTGAGAAACCAGAAGACAGGCGTCAATTACGGCCCCATCACGCTGTCTCTGGGAGTTTGCATGGCCAGTGACGCGGACAGCGCGGAAGAACTATACAACAAAGCGGATGTCGCGCTCTATACAGCCAAGCACAGCGGCCGCAACAGATCGCAGCTCTACAAACCGGAACTCAACACGGAATTTGAGAAGAACTGGCAGATCTACAAGAGCTGATCTTCATTCTTTTGTTTTTCGTGGCTCAGCAAGCTTGATGAGAAGTTCGACAGAGACAAAATCGCAAATCGACCCTGTCAAACTGGACAGCTCAGACCGAAGCAGTTACCGATAAGAACCAGGAGTGGAGGCTTTGCTTCCGATCCCTCAAAGTATCCCTGCGTACCACCAGATTTTCAACGTCAGCCCCGGATCGTGAACATGAAACGCCTCATCTCTTCCGCCTTTCTGGCCTTTTGCCTGTTGATGCCTGCCGCTGTGCAGGCCCAGCCCGCCAGCCAGTCTTCCTCAGAGTCCAAATCTCTGCTGCAAATCCTGTTCCCGCCTTCGGAGACCTACAACAAGTACCGCCGCTCGGATAAATCCCCGATCAAGCGCAAGGTCATCTCCTTCAAGGAAAACCATGCCAAAGGGACCATCATCATCGACACATCCGATCGCAGGCTTTACCACGTGACCGGCAAGGGCAAGGCGATGGCCTACGGCATCGGCGTTGGCCGTGACGGCTTCACCTGGCAGGGCAAGAACCGCATCACCCGCAAGGCGGAATGGCCGGGCTGGACACCGCCGCAGGTCATGCGCGACCGGGTCAAGCGCCAGGAAGGCCGGGTCCTGCCAGCCTATATGGAAGGC
>CAXBIE010000029.1:0-49414 GCA_963975635.1 uncultured Hoeflea sp.
CCCCCCCACCACCACCATGATGAAAACAAGCGCCGCCACACAGAGCAGCCATATCGCGATGATGCGCCGGTTGGCCTCGGCGGTTTCTGCGGCGTTGATGCGGGTGAGAACGCTCATGGAAAAACACTTACCCCGTCGGCAGAACCAGTCCCGGCCCTAAGACATCGCGGCGGATCGCGGCGCGGGACGCCCGTTTTTGCCTTGAACGCGCGGATGGCTTAAGGAAGTTCCGCGATTGAAAGCAGTCCCTCATTCCTCGCGAGAAACCCCATGCGCCCCGGTATACGCACCCGCAAGTTCATAGGCACGATCATATTGCTGACCTTCCTCGTGCTCTATTCATTTCTGGTCATGACGATTGCGGTGAGCGGACACCTGCCGGATAACGGCCTGGTGCAATTCCTCTATTACGCCATAGCAGGCGCAATCTGGGCGTTTCCCGCCAAATATCTGGTCACCTGGATGGTCCGGCCGGACAATGCGTGAGGGATGAAGCCTGAAACCGGATCAGCCGAAACGGCCGGTCATGACCTTGTTCAGCACCACGATGACGACGAGGAAGATAACGATCGGAAGAATCTGCCCAATCATGAAAAGCTCCTTCAGTTTTGATCCGCGCACCCTTCGGCGACGGAGTGGTCGGAGCGGCGGGATTCGAACCCACGACCCCTTGTCCCCCAGACAAGTGCGCTACCGGGCTGCGCTACGCTCCGACTGGGAAAAGGCCTTAGAACATCAGGGTTTTGCGGGCAAGAGCAAAAACACTTGTTTGCCATGAAAACCGGAAAAAGCGGCGATAGTGGGCATTAGTATGCAACTTGTCCCACCAGAATCCCCACCGGATGTTCACGCCACGTTCTTGCACGGCAGGCTGAAAGCCATGGGTGTTCCGCCCCGAATCCCGCCTAGGTGTGTCATTTTATCCTACGCCTCGAACTGAGTTGTGGCTTCTTGCACACCGGAATGTCTGCCGCTGAGAGCTTAGACCGTTGCCTCAGCGGAGGCGTCAACCCAAAGGTGCCAGAGTTCAATTGCGCCCGGATCATTCGAAGGGGGTGCTGTGTGTGCATATAGGAATGACCGACGGTGACCGGATCGAGCTCCATCGCATGCCGCCAATCCGAGCGACGTCGGAGCGTTTACGACTTTGTAATTTGTCGCTTGTGCCGGAAGCGCTAGATAGGGCCTGAGGCGCGTCGCGATGGTGGTACCGTCACGCACATAAGCGATCATCAACGCCTCACGGCCACCCCAGGCATACTGGCCGTCGAGAAAACGCTGCAGGCCTTTACTACAGTAAAGCTGCTCACCCCTCGTCGCGTCTATGATTTTGGCTTCTGCAGTTAGCGGGAACCGGCGCGTTCTAGCTGTTAGATGAATCGAGAGGTCGGGTCGCTTCTCTAGATGTGAGCCATCAAAGCTTAGGCTCTCTTTACCTCGGACTACGGAGGCCACGAGTTGTCGCCAGACCTGGTCCTCCTCTATCATACGGTTGAGGCGAGCCTCGAGCAACGCGGTCAACTCCGCTTCGTCTCCCGTCGCAACTGTTCCTGGGGCGCTCTTCCGAATCTCCTTGAACGCTTGGATCACACCATCAGCGATTACTTGTAGATGGATTTCGTCGATCGCTCCTAAAGGCAAATCAATACCACGCGTGAGTTCTGCGATCTGGTCTGGACGTGGCACAATGACTGGAGAACTCATCTGCGGTTGAGCCCTCTCAAAAATTCGAGGCGCGACCAGATGATATGCTGAGCCAATAGACGCGCCTGCGTATGACTCCAGTAACGATTTTGCGCCAAACGACCTATGAGGAGCGCCCCACCACGATCCTCAACGATCATCTCTGTCGCCGCAGTGGCATCAGCGATAGATAAGAGCCCTTCCCAATGTTGTTCGACGCTACCGCTAGGTGGGTTCGGTCCCATCTGCAATCGAAGTCCCAGCCAGGGAGACGTCGGACGATCAGTCTCCATGCGAATACTGATCGGCATATTGAAACGTTTTGCCCAAGGCTCAAGCTCGCATTGCAGAATCTTGCAAAAGCCGGCAGTGACCTTCGGGCTGGGACGCGCCTGCGCAGCGAATTTTGTATCGGAGAAGGGCGAGTTGAAGGCAAGAGTGTCCGATATGATCTGTAAATCAGTTGGTCCCAACCCGTACAAATCCGCGACCCAGTGGTCGACATCGTCCCAACTCTTCTTGGACAAGAGCAGATCATCAAAGAGTTGATTGATCTCGGCTAATCTGTCGGACGTCAAACTGCGGAAGTCGGGTACGGGAATGCGGTCGAGCGCAGCCTTCTCGATAACGTCGCGCTCGAACCCGAACTCGCCACTTGTGATGAGTGCAAGCCACAAGGAGAACTTACTGCCGAGCACGAGCGCCAGATAGCGCACCAGGATATCAGCCCGCTCAGATTTTGCCGGACTGTATCCATAAAAATTTTCATTATATGCGACGCGGCCTTCAGAAATCGCGACACGAATTCGGCCTCTGTCCGCTGGCGGTGACTTATGCACAACCACGATCGGAGCCTCGAATAAGCGCGGGTCGCGCGGATCGTGAACCCGGTCGTGATTGAACGCTTCAAGCTTGTTGGCATCGATCAAGAGATCATCTAGGCATTCGATTGTGACATCGGGCAATCCGTGCAGATACTGGGCTGGAGCTCCCGGATGGCCATCGCCCGTAACCCTGGTTCGGCTACTTGGCTTGAGAGTCTGATAACCCCGCCCGGCTCCGGCCATGCGACCGCGGTCGGAAACACCAACCGCGTCACGCCAAAACATTTCAAGAGTAGGAAACCCCTTGGTTCTGATCCTCTCGATAAGGCCAAGGTCAGCCTTTGTTCCCCTGAACAGAATTTTGAGTATCTCAGGCGTCTCGACCATCTGCTGCGTCGCGATGATCTCAGCTGAATGCACGTCGACGCGCATAACGCCGGCGGCATTAAGCGTCTTTTCCAATCTTGGGCTGACCAAGCGGAAACCCGTGCCGGTTTCAGGTATTTGATTGGTCGCTATCAGCAGACAGAAGGGTGCCGAGATTTCGGGCCAAACCTTTGTCTGGCGCAGTTCGACACCGTTAATAACTGATGTCACGTCAAGTGCCTGAAAAAGCATTCGGCGCGCAACGGCCATGCCGTCACCCTGCTGGAAGAGCAGACGGGCATGGAGTGCGAACGCAATCTGTGCGCCAGGCTTTGCCCACTCCATCGCGCGCCAGACGAACGGTAGATCGAGTACCTCGTTGGGTAGTGGCGGCGCAATCTTGGAACCAGTCCGCTCACTGGAGATGCGAGCCACCGTCGATAATACCAATGACCAGTCCGTCAGTTTCGTACCCGTCGACCACGGTGGGTTGCCTACCACCAAATCGTAACGTCCGCGATGTTCCGCACCGACCGAGGGGCCAAGGCTACCCAGCGCTGCGCCGGGCGCGTCCGGATCCTCCCCTATCCGATGAAGCACCTTGCCACGCAGGTCGTCGAAGCGGAGCTTATCGACGGGCTGAGGCTCGGCATCCAGTTCGATGGAAATCAGGTAGAGCGCCAAGGCAGCGAAGCGCAGCGCTGCTTCGTTGATGTCAAAACCGGTGATCTGGTAGTAGAGGATATTGCGCAGGCGCGGCGTATCAGGACGCTTGCCATCGGCGCGCCAACGGGCGGCAACCAGTTCCCTGAATGACGTGAGGAGGAACACGCCTGCGCCAGCTGCCGGATCAAGTATACGCGCGTCGGCGGCTGCACCATCACGCTCTAGCGCGCTAAATGACGCACGCACGAGCAAGTCGGCAATGAGCCGAGGGGTATAGTATCCGCCCTCCTTTCGTTGCTTCGCAGGCGCGTGATTACGGAGATAGAGTTCATAGGCCTGGCTCAGCACGCCGACAGGAATATGGGCGAAGTCGAGCCGATCCCAGCGCTCTTCCCAACCTAAAAAGAGTTGGCCGCCGGGCGCGCGCATCATGATGTTGCCAAGGACATGATAGCCTTCGCGTGGCAGGTGACCGAATATGTTGTCCGACAGAGGTAGAAGCTCGCCGTTGAACGTCTCATCGAGCCAGGTGCAAGTCGAACTCGCATTGTACGCATTATCGAACATCGTCGCCGCGACGTCGCGCGCTGAGAGATCTGCAGGCAATAGGTTTCGATCTCCCAGGAAGCGAGCAAAAAGGGCTCGGCCCACGAGCGAGATCGCGTCTCCGTGCTCAATCTCAAGACCGATCAGATCATCAATCGCATCGGTTAGGAGGTTGAGGATGACGTTAGAAATCCAACCCTGCTTCGTTCGCGCGGCTTGGGGTCGGCGGTTGGCCAAGTGCGGGAACAGATCCTTGGTCTCGGCCGAAGCGTCAACTACAATACGCGCTTGGACCGGCGTTTTGCGATCGAGTGCGATAGCGTAGACGTCGAGCCGACCAGGAGCGACTATACCGAGGTATGGCGCATCGCCGCGCATTGCCAGCAAGCGTCTTAGTTGGTGGATTTGTTCATTGTTCTTGATGTGGTCGGCGTCAACTAGGAAGATCAGCGGTGCGCCCTGCCACTCATAGACGGCACCGACGACGCCCAAGACCGAGTTCTTATCGCGTCGCACGCTTGTTAGTGTAGCATACGGAAGAAGCTCGGGACCTTCTGCATCAAGCGAGTGCAGTGCCTTGCGGTCGGCGCCAAAGGGTTCGAGCCATGCTAGCCAATCAGTCATGGCTGTGCCCATTTGTCAGTTGTGCGCTCTCTAAATCAAGACTTGCCTGACGATCACCTCCGAAATGGCCACGACGGGTACCACCGCGAGGCTTTTTTGTCGGTGCAACCTTGGCAATTGCCGTGCGATAGTTGACTCCACGCACCGCCATCTCCGCAACGAGCACCGCGACAAGCGCGATGTGCTGCGGCAGCTCTCCCGGCCTTGCATAGTTTGTGATTGAATTGGGATTCATACCAATTAACTCGGCAAAGCTACGCACAGTGAGACCCGCACGTTCAAGCTCGGCGAGGAAGTCGGCATAAGGCACCGCATCGATCCACTCTAACACATTGTTTGATGTGTCTTAACACAGAATACAATGTATTCAATGGCGCAGATGTTCTTTCTTCGCCCCTTGCGCCCTACCCCCTTCGCCACCTCTCCAGTGCTGGCAGATGCCCGTCATTTCCGGTCTTAATCTGACTGAGGCTGATCTCCGCTTTGCCTGCGCAGCCACGGCACTTGAACCGAGCGCCGACATAGTCCCTATCAGCCGGGCACCTCGCCAGGTCAATATCGCGATGCACAACGCAGCGCCGACAGAGGCCGATCATAGGATAACACGACATGCCCGAACACTAAAAAGCTCCAGGATCGGTAGATCCTGGGGCTTGCTGTTGACAATCCAACTCCTCATGCCCTTTGGCTAGTTCGCCGGTACCGGCTCCTTGTTATCGAGGATGATCACGTCCCCTACCTTGCTTCCCTCGCCTCCGTACAGCGTGTAGGTCAGCCCCACGTCAGCGAACAGGAACTCCGAGAAGACTTCCCGCACCTCAGGCCGGTCGTTCAGCGACAGGATGAACCCGATCCGGTCCCGTTCGCTCAAGGATTGCGGCCTTAACTGCGGCGTTTGCCCTTTTGAGCTTGGCTGCCTGAACCGTCGCCCGCAGATTCGCCCAGGCGCAATCGAGTTCAGTCATGTCCTGGATCAGGTCTGCGCTATCAAGGCTCGCCGAGATCTCTACGCAGAGGTCCCTTGAGGCAGAGCAGGCCTTGTCCAACGTCAACAAGACTTGGTCCAGCTCGTCGGCGGGCGCCGTGGAGGTGACGCAGATAAAGTTTATTCTCTGAGCGCTCAGATTGTAGATCTTCTGAAGCTCCATCGCACGAATTTCGAGCATGGCAAGATCCTCGGTTCAGATCAAAGATGTCCATTTACGCATTGCAAAAATCTCCAATAAGGCTGAATCTATACTGCAGAGCTTGTCGCTGGCTGGCGTGGCTCAGGCGCGACCGTGAGCCTAAACTGAACCTCCCTGCCTTTCGGGGATTCAGCTTCACTTGGCGGGGGAAAATGAAGAAAACAGAATTGCGATATTGTAGAAACTGCCAGACGACTATGCCGTGCTCCAAAAGCAGCCCGAACCATATCCTTCATCTGATCCTCTCATTCATCACGATGGGCTTTTGGTTGATCATTTACGCTCTGACCGCGATGGGAACGTCTCTTGGATCATGGAGATGTCAGAAATGTCGCAGACGGTGTTGATCGCTTCCATGTGCTGGAAGCTACTCCAAAGGCGATTCCAGAAGGCGCAATCGCAGAGGGCCTACTTGGCCCAGTTAGGAAATGATTATGGTCGATTCATACACCCATGAATGTGGCGCCGTTGTTCTACTAATTCCCGAAACATTGAGAGGGCCGGGTGAAGACATGGAGGTTGTTCGGTGGCGTGTCACGTTGCCAAAGTCGAAAAGAGAAGCAACTGGAAATGCTTGGACCCGGACCGGCGCAATTGACGCCGCTGACGCCGATATAGCCGCAGACTTGGCAGATACACAATTTTGAAACACAAGTAACTTTGAGTGACACAGACGCAACACAAATAACAGGAGAGTTGTGAAAATGCAGATTCCCGCAATCATAAACAAGTACGACCTCTCCGACCCTGCACATTACAAACTGGTGGCGAAGGAAATGCAATCAGTTTCTAATTATGAATTGCAATTGTATTGCAACATGAAAGAAAGCAGCGAGCCTGTTGTGTCGTTCAACCTTCGCCCCGTCGCTATGGCTGTCGCTGAGAAGGAGCGGCGTATAAGAAAAGAAGATAGATCGCTAAAAATCTTCACAACCATATTGTCTGGATTTATAGGACTAGCCGGCGTGGCGCTCGGGGCAACACTTACACTCGTTGCAAGCTGGCTAGCAGGATAGCCCCGAAATAGGAGTCTCTAATACTCAGTCCGCGTAGACGACAGCATACCCCTGCTCGAGCATCCAGTCGTTGACCAGCTCATCGCCATCATAGATTTTCACCAGATACCGACCATACTTGCCGGTCTCTTCACCACCTCTCCGGTTCTTGACGGTACAGATGGTGACCTCTCTCCCCTCAACTCGCCCAGCCAGGGCGGTCTTTGCCGCCTTCCACGTATCCATGGTCGCCTTGCGGCGTTCAGGAGTGTCTATGCCGTGAAGGCGCAAATGCTCATCACGACGCCAGACGTTGAACCCGAGGTCTATATTCGCAACCACGGTGTCGCCGTCGATCACCCGAACAATCTCAGCCTTGTACTGATAGAGCCCGCAGGCGGGATCTGCTGCAGCCGGCACGGTGAAAGCTGCCAGGCATGCAGCCATCGGCATCCCGAGAATTAAGCGGATCATTTGGACTTCCTCCATTTGTCGATCGCTGGAAGGCTCGAGTCGTTGCTCGTAACAATCTGACTGAGGCTGATCTCCACCTTGCCTGCGCAGCCACGGCACTTAAACCTGGCGCCGACATAGTCCCGAGCGGCTGGGCACCTCGTCAGGTCAATATCGCGATGCACGCCGCAGTGCCGACAGTGGCCTGTCAGCTTGTAGCCGTGCCGGAGGAGATCGCCAAAGGTTCGCAGCGTGACAGGGGCTTCCAAGTTTTGCATCAGATCGGTTTTCCAAAGTCCCCACCCTCCAGATCGCCGATTCAGTCCGATTTTGCAACATCCTCATTTAGACGACGCTCCAGCGCCTCCGCCTCCTGGCGCACCATCTCCAGAAGATATCCCGTCATCTCGAACTGCTTGCCACTGGCTATGGTGAGCAGCCCCTCGACCGAGCCACGGATGAACCGAATCTTGTTCAAGCTGTCTTGACTGTTCAACATCATGGCAACCCCTTGCTGTCGGGAAGGGTAACACGACGTACCAGAACGCCAAAAGGCCCCGCAATCCGAAGACCACGGGGCAGGCTATTAACAGTCCTAACTTTTCATCCCCTTGGCAAATTCACCGGCGCCGGCTCTTTGTGATCGAGGATGATCACCTCGCCCACCTTGCTCCCCTCGCCTCCGCGCAGCGTGTAAGTCAGCCCCACATCGGCGAACCGGAATTCAGAGAAGACTTCCCGCACCTCTGGCCGGTCATTCAAAGACAGGATGAACCTGCCCTTGATGCCAGCCAGAACCTTCGCCATTCGGGAAAAGTCGGATCGGTTGAAGACGCCGGGGCCATAGTCACCCTCGTTGCCGTAGTACGGTGGATCCAGATAAAACAGCGTCTCGGATCGATCATAACGTTCGATGAAGGCCTGCCAGTCGAGGTTCTCGATCGTCACGCCGGCCAGGCGCTCGTGAATTTCTGCCAGCACAGGGCCGAGTAGATTGACATTGAAGCGGGCACCGCCGGTGTAGTCCACGCCGAAGTTCCGGCCGCTCACCTTGCCGCCGAACGCAAGCCTCTGGAGATAGAGAAAGCGGGCGGCGCGCTCGAGGTCGGTGAGCGTGGTCGGATCTGCCTTGCTCAATCGGTCGAAATCGGCCCGGCTGGTGATCTGAAATTTCAGGGCATCCATGAACTGCGGATAGTGCCGCTGCAGAATCCGGAACAACGTTGTCACGTCGCCGGAGCGGTCGTTGATGACTTCGGAGCGAGGGACCTGGCGCCGGCGGAGGAAAACGCCACCCATGCCGACGAACGGCTCGGCATAAATCCCATGCGGGATTTGCTCGATGATCGAAGCAACCCGCTGTGCGAGCTGCTTCTTGCCTCCGATATAGGCGGCCGGCGGCGAAACCGGATGAACTTCTGTGAAGGGAAAGAGATCAGTCATTGTGGTGAGACCCGTTTTCTGACACACCGCTAACGCCCGCGAGGGCCCGGGTGCGACGGTATCTCAGGTTCTGTCGGGCGGGATGTCCTATGCCAATAGGCCCGCTGTCGTGAGCCCCTGCCAGGGCTTATGGCCGCCCGGGAGCGGCAATACCTACGGTGGCGGTCGGCCTGTGATCCAGGTGTAGACACTGACCAGAGTCGCCGCAGCACCAAGCACCCATCCGCCGAATTTGATCAGCCAGTGCCCGAGCGTCCCCGCGCCGCGCGCCTGCTCGCGCATCACCTTCACATCGTCGGTGACCTTGCGCATGTCGCCCACTTCGCTTGTCAGTGACGCGATCCCCGATTCCAGATGGCTGGTGCGGGTGGTTAGATCGGCGGCCGTGGCGGTGATCTCGTCGAGCCGCTTGTGCACATTGGCCCGGCTCTTGTTCGCTTCGGCGATGGCTGTAACATTGCGTTTCTCGTTGCTCTCGATCGTATCGCCGAGGGCTTTCACGGCACCGGTCAGCTCCCCGATTGATCTGTAGATGTCGTTCAGGCTTGCCGGCTCCGTCATTGCGCCCCGCTTTCAATTCCCGTTTTCATCTCGTCGTACCAGCCTGCACATTCCCTGATTTGCCCATTGGCGCGGGACAGCGCCCGATCGGACTTGATGAGCGCTGCGTCGAGCCGGTCACCGACGGCAACACCTGACCGATAGGTTGTGCGGCAACCGGCGGGATACTCCGGCAAGGTGCGGCCAATCCGACGTTCTTCGTCCGCGACGGAAAGCGCTTTGGAAACCTGCTCTGCATTCGCCCTCTCCCGCTCGGCCGCGACAAATCTACCGTCCGCGCAGCCGATCAAGGACAGCAGCATCAACAGCACAATCCCGATCAACAGGGCGCGAAAGCAAATCGTCCAGGTCATCACTCAAGATCTCGTTTTCTGTCTGGATGGCGGCAAGGCGAGCCGCGAGGTTGGTGCGCGCAACGATCTCGACAGAGAGCCGTCTATTGGCTTCAGAAGCAGCCGCGCCGCGAGCAGCGGCGATTTGCTTCTCGGCTTCGAGCTGCGCCTCGAGCGCCGCGATCTCCGCACCGGCCACCATTTCGGTCACCCGCTCATTGACCGCGTGCCGGATGGCAGATTCCTTGTCGAAATGCAGCCAGGTCAAAGCAGCGAGGATCACGCCTAGGGGCAATGGGAAAGTGAAACCGAGGATGCGCCAAATGGCTTTGACGATGACCATTCCGCTCACGGGTTCTGCTCCCCGTCCGTTTGCTCAGGAGCAGCGATATCCTCCGGCCACCCCTCGGGCAGCGCCTCCGTCCGATCGGCTTTCACCTTGTCATATTCGAGCTTGTAGGCCGCGCCGAGCAGGCCCAGCGCTGTGGGCCATATGACCACCAGCACAGCTGTCATGGCACCGACCATCTCGGCGCCGAGCCACATGGCAAGGACTGTCATCATTACCGCCGAAACAAAAACCAGCCAGGCCGCTTCGCGCTTGCCTGACTTGCCCGCGATGCGCGGCGCAACACCGAGCAGCCGCAGAATGTGGACCAGCATGGCTAAGCCTCGTTTGTGGTTTCGACCAGCCGACCGCCATCAGCCACAACACGGCCACCAGTGGGCAACGGGAAGCCTTCAGGCCAACGGATACCGCCAGGACGCAGACGCCCCTTCTTGAGCTTTGTGATGGTAATGGCGTTCGACTGGTTGCCGCCGAGCACATGGTAATGGGTAGAATCCTCGCCAACATAGAATCCGACGTGGCCCTGCCAGCCCTTCGGAGATCCTCGCCAGAACACAAGGACCGCACCGAAGGCCGGGGTTTTCATTTCCCGACCAAACTTGAGCCAGTTGATCGACGCCATGGGGTTGCCGGGAACCGGCTCATCCGGCAGCGCGCGGAGAATGGCGGTCTCGACCGCATCTCCGCACCAGGGCGTCCGCGCCGGGTCGACAGCGCTGCCCGCCGACCGAAGCCATGCGGAGAGCATCATGTGATCGCGGTTTTCGTGAAGCCCCTTCCGACGCATCATCTCGTCGACCCAAGGCGGTACAGGACGGGATGCGCCGGCAGGCGCGCCCTTTCTGGTGAGCGCGCGATCGAGCGCGGCCCATGTGCGCGGGCCCGGAATGCCGTCGAGGCCAAGGCCATGATCGGACTGAAACTCCCGGACCGCCTTGCGCGTATTCGGGCCCATGGCGCCGTCGATGATGCCCGGTTTATAGCCAAGCGCCTTCAAGCGCTCCTGAAGATCGCGTGTCGTCTGCATAATGATGTCCTTGTGGTTGGTGCGGCTCACACCGCAATCGGTCGTCTATCTGCTGTCGCTGCCTGCTCCGCCACCGGGCTGCTTGAGCTCAACGCTCGTAGTGTTGCCCGAGCCGCGGCTGCCTGAATGCGTGACAGTGACCATGCGATAGGTCCCATCGATACCGGGCCGTGCGCCGGAGATTGTAATCAGCGCCTCTGTCTGGGCTGACGGGTTGATGTCGATCGTGGCGCTGCCTTCGCCGCCCTCGCGTTCGGCCTCGCCCTTGCGCGCCTCGCCCACCTGCTTAGCCTGGTCCTTGTCCTTCACCGCCGCGCGGATAATGTTGACGGCCTTGGCCGGGCGCATTGCGCTGAAGTCAGTTTCCTCTTCCTCGAACGCCGCCTGGTCACGATCAAAATAGCGAACCTTGGCAGACGCATAGAGGCCCCGGCCTGTGAGCGGCGAGATGTCCCAAGAGATGAGGTTCTTTCCGTAAGCGGCTGATATTCCAGCCAATGTGTTCTTTCCACGCTTGGCGAACACTGCCCTGTCACCGCGCAGCTTGAAGGTCGCATTCATCTCGCGCGCCATTTTCTGGCCCACATGCAGGAAAGATTCGCTGTCGGCCGCCCAGTAATCGCGTGAGATACCGCCAAGCTCCGGGTCAATGGTGAGCGAGTAGCCGGCGTTCTCAGCAACCTCGCCCAGAAATTCCTCAAGCGTCGCATCATCCTTGTGAAGCGCCTGTGGCTGTTTAGCCTTGCCCTTGGTGTCATAGCCCTTGGCGCTGATCGAGAGCGTGAGCCCGGCGCTGCGTGAGCCCTGGCTGCGCACCTTGTCGACAGTACCCTCGAACACACGCACGCCATTGATAGCGGCGGTGACCCGCGAGCCTTCGTCGGGCATGCGGAACTGCCCTCCCGTGTCATCGACAGTGATCGAGAGCGTGTCGCCCGCTGTGCCGTCCTTGTCCGTGACCGTGATCGCGGTCAGATGCGGGCGCAGGCCGGCGGAAATATCGGTCCCGTTGATCGTAACCGACCAGATGTTTTGCCAGGACATTCCGGTCAGCCGAACAGGGTGATCAGCGGTGGCGAAGGCCGCCTCTCAACCGGAAGTGCCGGAAGCCGCACCACTGTGCCGAGCGGCAGCACCGGACCAAGGCCCGCAAGACCGGGATTGGCATCCAGCGCCTCCTCCACCAGTTCCTGACCGCGCACGCCATATCGACGCCACAGCAGCAAATCGAGGCTGATGCCGTCGCCCCGGATCGTAACCGTTTCCATCATTCTACCTCAGCGCCTCGAAGATCGAGATCAGTGCCGCGACGATCGCCCCACCGTCATAGCCGGCCTGCACCTTGCGCATGCTGACCGAGTATTTGACCGTGAAGCCCACGCCGTCCCGCATCAGTTGGTCGTGACGCTCGCTGATATCGGTGATCGCATAGGTTCCAAGCCGCTTGCCGTCGCCCCGCATCACCGGAAACCGCGCCCCTGTGCGCCTCATCTCGTCGAGCATCTCGAATTCCGCCAGTCCGCCGGTCTTGAACGGCAGCAACTGACCGGTGATTGTGAGATTATCCTCACCCTCACCCATGAATTCCGACGGCTTGAGACCGCCCATCACCGCCTTCTCGACCAGATCGGCTGAAGCCGTGCGATCGAACTTGTCAGCGTTGAACGGCCGCGTGTCCATCACCACGCCGCCCAGGATGAAGAGGCTCATGCCACGCTCCACTCCTGATCGAATTGTCCGCCCGACAGTGAATCACCGGCAATCTTCCCGAGCGCCTCATTGACCGCCCGGGCAATGGCCTGCGGGTCCATGCCAGGCTGCGCCACCACCTGAATGGTAATCCCGCCCATGTTGACCGTCTGGCTTCCGCCACCGGGCATCACACCTCCACGCCTGCTCATCATTGACGATGTCGCATCCGCATCGTGCACATAGCCCGAGCGCGAAGGTGTTACGAGTTCCGGGCCATCCTCGCCCACAAGGTAAGTGCGGCCACCCGCGATGGCCCCACCGGCGGCTCTTGTCCCTGCAATTGCAGCATTGTCATTTGCGGGGTTCGGTGCGCCGCCGCCCAACCATCGTGGCAACGATGGCCACTTGATAAGGCCAGACAGGTCGATCCTGCCGATAGCCGCGATGATTTTCGAAGGGAGGGATTTCAGCCACGCCCAGAGTGCATCGAAAGCGGTCTTTATGCCATCGACCAGCGCTTGGCCGACGCGCTCACCAGCCGATCGGAACTCCCCGGTCGCCTGTTCGGTGTATTGATTGATCGTAAAGATGCCGCGAACCCAACCGGCCAATGCCGCCGGGATAGCCTTGACCGCTGCAATCACCGCAGCGCCGCCCGCATTGATACTCGCCGCCGCGGCATCGACGGCAGACCTGACAGTTGCCGGGTCAAAACCGAGCAATGCGCCGAGATTGACGATCCTGCTGGACGCCCACCCAGCGACTGCGCTAGCGATCTGCGCGCCTGCACCGGCAATGGCCGAGACAGCCTCGCTCAGCGCCGAGCCCACAACCGAAGCAAAGCCGGTGACGAACTCGGATATCGGCGTCCAGTAATTGTAGACCACCAATGCGAGCGCAGCGACGGCGGCAATCACGCCCCAGATAGGCGCTGTGATACCAGCAATGGCCGCCCCGATCGCTGCCGCAGCGGTGGCGATGGCAGATCCAGCAGCGCTCGCGCCGGCGACCAGGCTCGCGAAGAACCCGGTTCCACCGGTTGCCGAGAGCAGGGTCATCGAAAGCCCGAACCTGCGGACCATTCTGGTTGTTTCGGCGATCTTCGTTCCGGCCGCCATCATCAGTGATGCTGATCGGCCAACCGCAATTGCCGCATCCAGCACTCCGCCTTTCAAGAAAAGGAATGCCCAGCGCGCAGCCAGTGTCGCGATGCGCAGTCCCACGAGCGTCGAGACAAGGCCGATGATCTGTGCGGTCAGCGCCGGATTGGCCTTCACCCACTCTGCAATCGCCGCGAGCACCGGCATCAGCGCACGAGACGTGCTTTCGACTGCGGGCAGCAACGCCGTGCCGATACGGATGGCGGCCTCTTTCACATGGTTTTGCAAGAGCTGCAGCGTGTTTGCCGTTGTCCTTGCCCTCACCTCGAATTCCTGCTGCGCCGAGCCCGCGTAGGAGGCCTGATCGGCGACCGAGACGAGAGCACCTTCGAGCAACCCGGCATTCTCGATAAGAGGCATGATGGCGCGCGCCTCGTCGCCGAACAGATCCGAAATGGTGGACGCCTGCACATGTTTGGGCAGCGACCGGATGCGCTCAATCACATCATTGAGCGTGCCGACCGCATCCTTGTTAAGCCGCTTGGCAACCTGCTCCGCGTCGAGCCCGAGTTGCTCGAACGCAGCTGACACCCTCGGTGTGGCACTCGCCCCCCTGGCCAGCGCCCGTCCGACATTGCGAAACGAGGTCGCGGCGACTTCGGCTGGCGCGCCGGCGGCAATCATCGCCGACCCGAGCGCCGCGGTCTGCTCCGCCGTAAACCCGTATTGCTTCCCCACCGAACCGACACGCTCCATGAAGTTCAGCAGATCCGGCGCGCTCGATGCACTGGTATTGGACAGATGGTTGATAGCATCAGAGAGACTGCTCACATCCGCCACGGTCATGCCGAGCGCGGTCTTGATTTTAGCCAGGCTGTCGCCTGCCTGGTTGGCTGAGATATCGAACGCCACCCCGACCTTGGCCGCCATTTCGGCGAAGGCGAGCAGCTCGGCACCCTGCATGCCCGCCTGCCCGGCAGCAGCCACAATCGCGGAGATTTCGGTCGCGGCCATGGGGATGGTTCGTGTCATGGCGATGATGTTGTCCGCCATCCGCCTGAAACCCTCCGGCGTGTCGAAATCCACCACCTTGCGGACGTCCGCCATGGCGCTTTCAAACTCCATAGCGGCGCGCACCGGTGAACGGATCGCACTTGCCAGGGCCACGGCGCCCGCAACGGCGCCCAGCATCTGCCCCTGCATGGCGTTCATCTGCTGCGCATTCCTGGCAGCTGACGCACGCAGTCCAGCCACGGAACGGGCCGCCGCACGTGCGGGTGCCGTCACCCGGTCGACGAGCGACAGGATGAGACTTGATGTCAGAGTTGCCATTAAGATGTGTCCTGGTTACCGGTGAGCACCGGCGCGTGGGCGGTTTTCACGAGCGGTGATCCTGCCGAGTGCACGCGCATCGGCAAGAAACTCGTCGATGTCCATTTCCTTGACTTCTTCAAGCGAAGAGTGCGTCTGCCGTCCCATCTGGATGATCAGTTCGCGCCAGGAGACGGACTGGCCTTGTCGATCATCCCGGCGAACCGCTTTCCCATAAGCGGCGCCACTTCATCACCGACCTTGGCCAGGTCCTCGATGTCGAGCTCCTCGATCACACTGACATCAACACCTGCAAGCGCTGCGAAGATGGCGTAGCCGGCGCGAACTTCACTCTCAATGCCTTCACCGGCCAGCGCATCGCGGGCCTTCATCCGTCGAAACGTGAGCGAGGCAATTTCGCGCCCGTCGTGAGTAACGGGGTAGTCGAGATCCACCGTCACGCTTTTGAGTTTCTCAGTCATTGGCATCATCCTTGATCCAGAAAGAAAACGAGCGCCCGTCTCCAGGCGCTCGCGGTGGTGTTAGTTCTTATGATGAGCCTCAGGCTCCGAGCGCCTGGCGATCGGCGGCAAACAGGTCTTCACCGCTGCGACGGATCACCCGTTCCCAGAAATCGATGTACCAGAGCTCCTGCCCATCCAGCAGGAACTCGAAATGCGTGACCTCCTTGAACGCATGAGTACAGCCTTGAAACTCACCAGGGTCGCTTTCATCCGGCTCCCATTCGGTAATGGCGCCTTCGATCACGCCGCGTGCCGGAACAGCCTTGTTGGTCTTCTTGTCACGATAGGCGCCGGCAAAGGTCCATTTGTCCCGCACACCCATCCCGCCGAAGATGTCGGTGTCGATGCCCTTGACCGAAAAGGCCGGCTCCAGCGGTTCAATGCGCGGCAGCACAAACTCACCACCCATCACGCCGCCGCCAGGATTGTGCGACGCAGTCATGAACTTGATCGGCGGGATGGTGAGCTTTTCGATGGTGGTGGCACGGCTCGAGCCCGCCACCTCGGCGCGGCGCACATCGACCGCCGTCAGCATGTAGAGATTTTGCATCAAAGTATCCTTTCAGGATGCCAAACGGGTTGAGATCAGGCCGCCGCGTTGAGGCGGGCGATGATTTCCTCGACAAGCCCCTCGACCGCCGGGCGGTAGCGACGGATCTCGTGGTTGGCGAGCTTGAACACCGGCGCCGGTTCGATGCCGATGGTCAGCGTCAGCGTGCCCAGACGGATATTCTCCGGCGAGTTGCGGCTTGACTTGAACATCTCGTTGGCCGGCGTGTAGCCGAGGATATCGTTGTCAGCCTTGTGATCGCGCAGCATGAAGGCGATGGAGTTGATCCAGGCCTCGGCCATGTCGGCCGTGATCTTGCGGCCCAGGAACTGGCGGGTAATCTGCATGATCTTGACCGTCAGGTAATCCGCACCGCGCACCTGGTGAAACTGCTCCCAAAGCTCGCCGGTTTGGGCGTTGTCGGTACCGATGAAGAAGAAGCCGCCATCGGCCACCGCACCATCCACGCCCACTTCGCCCTCGGTGACGATCGACACATTGCCCGCCAGCATCTGCTGGCCCTCGGTCGATCCGTCGAGCAGCGAGAACGGAATCTTGCGTGAAACGCCCGCGAGGCCGTAGAGGGGGCGGTTAGCGATCGGATCAAACGGTTTGCCGAGTGTCTCGTTGTCCACCCGCACCATCAGGCCTGCCACCCGTGGCGCCATTGGCCTGGTCACGAGACTTTCCCCCTCATACACCCGCGCCGCCACACCGATCGGGATTAGGCGCTCCGACGACATGGTCTCGCGCGCATCGATGGCATTGGCCGACGATGTGTCGTCCACGTCTACCGGTGCCACCGCCAGGATCTTGCCGAGATTGGACTGAAGCGCCACCACCACGGGGTTGGTCGTATCGAGATCCGCACGCCAGGCTGTGCGGCCCGCAAGCACGATCCGTGGCGTGGCATTGACCGCCGAGGGGATGGTGGCGATGCCATTGACAATGGCCGCGATCGCCGCCGCCGTTGCCGCCGCATCCGCACCCTCCGCCACGCGAACCACGGTCACATCTGCGCCGGAGTTGATACCGGTCAGCTGATCGTTGATGCCCTTGACCTGATCTGCCAGCAGACCCGTGCCGAGGGCTGCTACAAAGTCGGGGTCAGACGAGGACCCGCGAACGGGCGTATCCTCGGGAAAGGTTTCAGTGGACGCATCCGCAGAGGTTTCGATGCAAAGGATCTTGGAAAAATCCGCACCGATAACCGGTACCGGCTCATCAGCCGGGCGCGAGAACTGCATCCCGAATTGAGGTGCACTCATGTCAGTCTCCATTCATTTTGAAAGCCGCGCCACCGGCCGGACTTGGGCAATAAAAAACCCGCCGGAGCGGGTCGTGGATTGTTCGGGTGTTGAAGTGAAGGCTACGGCCAGATATTGCTTGTCTTGAAATCGTCTGGTATCGGGTCTGCCGCCTGCAATGCGAACGAAGCCGCGAAGATCGGCTGCCTGGATTGTCCCGCGGCGATCAGCACCGACTGCCATTCCGTTGCTGTGACGTCTGCCGGGCCTGTATCTGTGACGATGCCGATCGTTGGGTTGATCCCGACGGCCATAGCAGCCTGCGAGAGCTTGGTGACCTCGTCCCAGCCCTTGAGGTCTTCCGGCGTAGTCCCGATGTGATGAACGCCTCGTTCGTCTTCGAAATCATAGTCGAATCCGAGCGCCAGACGGCGTTCGCGCTCGGTGATAATGTCTTGAGCGGTGATCTGTGGAGCAGGAAACGCTTCATCGATCTCCGCTTCGGTCAGCTCCGTCATGCCAGAAAGCCAAGACGGAACCTCACCGCCCTCAGTAATATCAACTCGATAAACACCGTCTGCGTTGTCTTTAAAAGCTCTTTTTACCATCAACCTGTCCTCACTATTGTAAACTTAGTGCGGGTCGCAAGAGTTACTCCACCCCCATCACTATGTGCGCGTATGACATCACCCGCCGAAAGAAATCCTGACCAATGATAGGTGGATGCTTGACTGGCGCCATTGTACGCATAAGCCAGTCTGTCCGAATAATTAGTGATGCTAGCCAAGCCTGTGGATAGCTCAGTAGAGTTGCGAGAAATACCCGCGTTGCCCGCGCCTGAAAAACTTTCGGTAGAGCTAACTGAATAAATACCGTCTTTCTCAATGGTAAATGAACCGCCTAGGGTTTCGCTATCAGTGTAGGTAATATCATCACCCTCGTTTGCGACAACATTAGAAAACCTGCGTATTTTCGTGTTTGTAGAGCCATACCCATTGGCCGTATCTACTTCTACAAACCCACGCTGTCCCGGTGCTATCCCAAGATTTGTTGCGATCTGCGCTTGCTCTGCACCGGAAAACGTCTGCGCATCCTTGCGGACCATTTGAGTCTGCTCATCTACTGCAGCGGCAAGAGCCGAAGCGTTAGCCTTGAGCACCAGTGCCGCAGCCACAGCGTCTGCGTCGGCCTTCAACGCAAGCGCCGAAGTTGTCGTGGCAGCGCCTGCCTTCGCCGCAAGCGCGTCCACCAACCCGGTGATTTCAGAAATCAGGTGGCCGTGCGCACCCAACGCCGCGATAGGCGAAGACGGCACCCAACCGAGTGCCGACTTGATCAGTAGATATCCGGTTGCCGCACCATCAGCGCCAGAAACGTCGGTAAGGTCATCAAGCTTGAACGTCTGGCTTGCAGGCATCTTAGCGGCAAGCTGCGTGGCTAGGTCCGTGATCTGCGCGATGCTGTGGGTGTGAGAGGTCGCCGCCTTGCCGTTGACGAGATCCTGGAGCGACTTGAGGATCGCGTCCAGGAGATCAAGCGTCCCTTGGAGGCGGATGAACTCTTCATCAACGTCAGCGGTCTCGTCCGGTTTCGGCAGATTGAAGTGTGTCGTCGTTGACATGTCTTAACCTCACATGATGCCGGTGCCGAGATCGCCCAAGATGATGCGGGCGGCCGGCCCACCTGTCCCGGTGATCTTCAGTCGAACAAGGTCCGCCGTCTGTCCGGTCAGTTCGTATTTCCGCTCCGTCCATTGTGGGAACGCCAGCGCTTCGGTGCTGTCGAGATCCATCTCGACCCAAGACCCGCCATCCTTGGAGATCTCCACCGTGAGCGAAGAACCGCCGGGCAGAAACGCCTTCAGATAGGTGGCCATTCTGACCGCAGTGCCGAGCGAGAAAGCGCGCGTCACATAAGTCAGTTCCTGCGCGATTTCGCCCGCGATCAACTCGACCGGCGCGAACAGGATCGGGCTCAGTTTGTTGGTGCCGCGAAGCACCGCGCGCATCTCGACCGTCTCCGTCAGATACTCAGTCAGCTGCAGCACCTGGAACGGTGCCAGCCGATAGATCGTGCCGTTGGTCCGCTCGATCTCGAATTCCACCGAGCAGCCGGCCGATGGGATTTCGACCGCCGCACGCACCTGGATGTCTGAGCAGTCGACCAGGGCGAATTCGCCGAGCTCCACGATCTTTGTGGTCGTGCCATAGACCGCCGCAACAGTGCGCCACGCCATCACTTCGTCCTGGTGCGCCGTCCATGTCCGGGCGTTTACCGATGAGAAGCGTGGCGCCACCACATAGGGATGGCGGGTCACATACTGCTGAAGGTCAGCGTCGAACCCACCAAGCTTTGCAAGCGAGATCGAATGTTCGTCATCATCGGTCTTGATGACGTGGGCGTGCATCGTTCCGGGGCGCGTCGTAACCGGCAGCCCGTAGCGAGCCTCTTTCCAGCCCGTGACAGCGCCGGCCATCGGCACGAAGGCCTCAGAGACGACATCCGCTGTAGGGTAACCATTGTCCGTGGTCACCTGGTTGATGACGATGTTCTTCGTGGTGTCGCCAATCTCGCAGAGGTGGAAATCAATCCCGACGATCTGACGCGGCTCAGTGACAACAAACCCCTGAGCCTGCGGGTCGCTGTGGCTCCCGTTTCCATCGCTCATGAATTGAGATGTAAGCTGCCAGCCAATGTTTGGACCGGCGGAAACGACGGGCTGCGCTGTCCATGTGCTGATCGTCGTCACCTGACGCATCACGTTGATCTCGATGACGCCCTGACCGGTAAACAGAGAGGTTGCGGTCGTCCCGGCCTCGCTTTCGGCGTACATGATCTTGACGCCAGCCGTCACATTGGCCGGGATAGTGAAGGATCCGGCAATCTTGCCGTCGACATCCGCCGTCTGTGTTCCTGCCGGCTTGATGTCAATGCCATCAAAGATCAGCGTTTCAAGGATTTCGCCTTCCGAGAAGCCGGCGATTTCGAAATCAACATCGATCTGGCGCAGGAACTCAAGCTGCTGCGAGCGGCGATCGACAAGTTGGTTCTCAGTGTTGGTGGTCCGCAGCGGACCGCCATCAGCGCGGGTGCCACGGTTGAATTCGAGCGTCTGGCCTGAGGTCCACTCCGTCGCGGTCTCAGTCCAGAAATCGACCGCCGGCGTCAGCGTGATCGCACCCGGCAGAACTGTGAAGTTGGCATAGGGATTGATCTTCTCACAGAAGGTCTTGAGCTCCTGCGAAATGATCACCTCTTCCGTCCAGTCGAGCATGACCGGCGCGTCGAGGTCGGCCCGGTAGAATGTGGGCGTGATGGCAAGCATGAGCATGCCGTTGCCAATTGCGCCGGACTGCGTTTCACCAGCATCGCGGTATGTGTCATCCACGAACGGGTCAACAAAGGTGCCGAGCTTGGCCACCGGCTCCCGGAAATCGATCTCGTTGCGCAGCCTGTCAAGCTGGAGCAACCTGTCCAGATCGATGATGCGGTCAAAGAACCGCTCCATCTCATCGCGGGTGCGGAACGGTGTCCCGTCATTGGTGACTTGCGGCGTGCCTATCCAGTCATTCTCGACCTGGGCGAGGTTCAAGAGGTTCGACGGGATGGAAGGTGCACGCGGGTTGCGGGCTGCCGAAACGCCCTTCACATAGACCGGGGAACCATCTTCCGCCAGGCAGATACGATCGATCCGAGGCAGCTTGCGGGTGTAGGCGAAGATTGCGTCACCACCGTCCGCGCCGCCCGAAACCGTGATGGTGAAGGCGGTCGAGGAGTCGGCCATCACGCTGGCACGATAGCGATAGGTCACGGTGTAGCTGGATCCGCCAGTGGGCTCATCGCCAGCCGGTGCCCAATCCACGGTGTTGCCTACGCGGGTGTAATCGACATCTTCCACATAGGTCGTGCCGCCCTGAACAACTGACACGAGTTCGATCACCGAGGTGTTGCTCAGAGCATCAGCTCCGGCGGCGATCGCGCCACGCGTGACAACCTCGACCACTTCCTTGGTCAGCAGGATCGAGTTGATGACGCCGATCGGGCCTTCAGCCACGGTGAAGGTGTGGGATGCGCCGCTCGGGTAGGTCTGGGTTTCGCCGGGGATTGCGAGCTCGTCCCAATCTTCCTCTTCGGCAAAGCGGAAGGCTGCAAATGATGTGCGCTTGGCGCCGTTGATGTTGGCTTCCCCTTCGGAGATCGTGAAGATCTGGAACCCGGCATCCGCACCCATGGCCGTGACCTTGCGGCCCTTGACGATGTAGTTCCCGTTCGGGCGATCATATTCCTGGATGGCCTGAATGGCGGGCGCAAGGATGTTCGGCCCGACCTGGTCGAGGATCACGCCGTCGAGCAGGATGTAGACAGAATAGAACTCACCGTCGCCTTCATCACCATTCCATGCCCATGAGGCCGTAACGACTTCGCGAGCAGCGCCTGGCTCGCCTTCGGCTGCTGACCCCGGCACCAGCCCGACAAGAGTGGCGTCGTCTTCATGGGTGATGTAGCTTTTCACAAGGCGAATGCCGAGCTCGATGCGACCCGTCATAGGCACGCTTTCGAGCACGGACTCCGGCACATCCCAGACGTCACCGGCTGCAAAGATCTTGCCGGCAGTCAGGGTGACTTCCTCACCTTCAGCGTCGACAAAGGCTTCGCCGCGTTCAATCCGTTGCCCGTCTGAAACGATCATTCGGCCATAGCGGATGAAGCGATCACCGATGATAGTCTGCGCCTCGTTCAACTCAGCGCCTTGGATGAAACGACGTTCGCCATAGTGAACGACCGACTGCCAACCGGTCTTGCCGCGTGCGCGGTCAAAGGCGTTGGGCAGGCCGGAAGGGTGTTCGAAAGCCATCAGAACCTCACAAGGAATTTGATCCGCTCACGCACAGTCTTGCGGAGCGGCAGCGTAATTTCGGTTTCGGCAAAAGCCGTTGCGGCGGTCACGTCCTGCGGGCGAAGCCACAAACGCCCGACCGGAATCCCGTCGGCACGGGTCAATGCGGTGACCACGGATACGCTTGCCGTCTCGACGTCATCAGCATCTTCAAAGTCGGTCATCGCCTCGATGTAGACGCGGGTGCCGTTTTCGGAAGGTGCGTAAGTTTGGCCGTCGATGCTGTATTGGCCGCCGAATTGGGCGGACACAGCATGGACCGCGCGTGCGCGACGATAGCCGATCACAGCTTCATCCGAATCCTTGAGCATCAGATAGATGGCCCGCGATGGGAACCACGCCGCCATCAACTCACGGCGCTGTGTCTCCGGATTGTCTGCCCACCCGAATGTTGCCGTCACCCATGGATAGGTCATTGACGCCCAAGGAATGCCGCCCTCTTCAGGAACGTCAAGCCAGTTGCCGATCGCAATGCCTTCGGCCTCTGTCAGCGTATGGTCAATCTCGGCCGTGCGCCCGAAAGACCAGACTGTCCCGCCGTCATAAAGGCGCACGCCGCTTTCGACATCAAGGTGACAATCATCAAGCCTATTGTGGTCGCCCTGCAGCGCATCGATGTCGTACTCGTAGACACCACGCCGCAGATCCGAGCGGAACGGCAGCGATAGTCGGGTGATCCCCTCGATCCGTTCGAGCAGCGGCGCATCATTCGCCGGCAGTGCCGACATCCGCAACTGGTTCGAATTCCACCAGGCGCGTCCGTGCCAGGCCGGCTCAAGCGTTGCCGTGACGCCGACAAAGCCAAGACCCTGCTTGACGCCGCCATATGTGCCGCGAACCCGGTGCCAGCGCACACCCTCATCGATCACCTCATAGAGGTTATCGACATAGGGCGTGAGCATGCCAAGGCCGAACTCCCAGACCAGAAACGGCAGGAAAGACGGCGGCGGGTTTTCCTTGGCCGTGGTGATGAACGGCACCGCACCACCCATTCGCGTCCAGCGCTCGGCATGCGCGGCCTCAACCGCGGTCTCAAAGTGACCGGCGTTGCTGGGGAGAAGGCTCGTCAAAACGCTCTCCCGCGCAATGTCGGCGTGACGGTACCAATCGCCAAAGCTTCTGCTGGCGGCGCGATCACATCGTCCACCGGAGCCGTTGCTGCGACCTTGTGGACACCTGAAATCATCAGCTTCGATGTCCACCATGCCACAGTCAGATCCCGGCCCAGCGTCTGCTCGGACGCCCACGCGTCCTGCAGTGCAGTCACCGAGCGCGTGACCGTCGCCTCATCGGCATCGGGCAGAAGCCAGATATCGAACGCCAGGTTGACGACCGTCCGGACAGCAGATGCCACAACAAACTCGTCATTGGCGAGCTGCACGTTCTCGTCGACAAGCGCGGCCGTGACGACGGCCAGAAGATCGGCACTTGCAACGCCGTTCGGCTCGGTCGAGTAGACCGCCACATTGATCAGCGGAGAGCGCCCAACACGGTAGACCTCGACGCTCTCAACACGCAGATCCGCGTTCATCACGACGCTCTTGTAGCGCTCCTTCGGACCGCCGGTTGACCGCCCCTGGATCGCCAGTATGACGCGGAGCTTGAGCCGGGCATCGTCTTCGCCAAAAAGCCGCACCACATCATAGAACACGGCCAGCTGATCGAGGTCCGATCCGAAAGCAAAGGCCAAGAGCCTTGCGCGGGCTGCCTCGTTGATCCGCGCGAGCAGCAGAAGCTCCCGATATGATTCCGACTGATTGATGATGACGACAGGATCAGTCTCGAGCATCGAGACATCATAGGGAGGCAGGTCCGGATAGGTCGCGCGAAGCGCGTCCCACTCAGCTTGGAATTGAGCGAGCTGCCGCGACACGATCGTATTATAGCTCACCTCCCCGATCACCTGCGGCGTAGGCAGGCTGGTCAGATCGATGGCACTGCTCATGATATCACCCGCAGCCCACCGGCCCTAAAATTGAGGCCGAACGTCAACACGCGCTCGACCGTGAAATCGCCGAGATGACCGCGCGGCCGGAAGTCGACATCGAACCGCATGCCCACTTGTCCTGCCCTGATCTGCTCGACCGTGCCGAGCGGTGTAATTTTACGCACCTGGAAGCGCGGTTCCCATGTGTCGATCGCCGTCGCAACGAGCTGCTGAAACAGCGCAAACAGCGGCGGCGTCACTGCCCGGCCAAGAATTTCCGCCACACCGCCGCCGAACTGCCTGCGCATGACACGGCTGCCTATACGGGTAGAGAGGATCACCTCGACCGATTGAAGCGCATGATCATAATTGCTCAGGCCCTTGCCCGTGCGGCGGTCGATGCCGGCCATGTCTGTCAGGCCTCGCCCTGGTCCAGCTCAGCCGCATTAACCGGGGTATCCGGTACCGACGGGACTTTGCGGGACGGCTTCGCGGAAGCTCTCGCCTTTACCTTGATATCGATCCGGCCGAGCGAAAGATCATAAAGCGCCTCTGGGGTTGTGAGCACGATTTCGCGGTTCTTCGGCACGGGCCTGCCGTTGACAAGATCAACACCTTCGGCTGCCACATAAGTTTGCTTGTCCATGATTGCTCCTGAGAGTTAAATCGGCGGCCCGGGAGGACCTGGCGGCGCAGTCACGTGGCCGTGGTCACTTCCCACGTTCTTGCCGTTGTGTTCCTGACGTCCGCCGTCCTGGACGAAGCCATCGCCAGAAAAATTGAATGTCGTTCCGCCTGCTTCGACCACCAGAGCACCATCGGAAACGCTGATCCGTACGCCCGCATCCTCAAACACATTGGCATCCATGTCCTCGTTCGGGCTCGGCCGCGGGCCTGAATACCCCGCCCGGAACATCACACCCTGGCGCATATCGCCAGACGGATTGACGATGCCGACAATGTCGCCCTTTTTGAGCGGTACCGATGATTTTCCGCTTTCAGGATGCGGTTGCCAGGGTGACAGGAAAGGCTTTCCGCCGCTCTCGCCGAGCTTGATCCTGTAGCCCTTGACCGCGTCGACCTCTTCGACCGGTCCGACCTTGAGCGAATTGCCGAACGCACTCTTGAGCATAGCCAGATCGGCGCTCATCGAGACCATTGCGTCTGTCAGGTTCATGAGCCGGACACCTCAATCGGGTCGCCGTCATTGACCACAAGAGTTCCGGCGGTCATGGCGGGCGTCTCCAGGTCTTCATCCCCGTCAACAGGGCCTAGACCGACCGCGAGCAAATCTCCGAAAGTCAACCCGCGCGCGCGCTGCACCGCCAGCCAGTCCGGGTCGGACAGACCAAGGACCGCAGCCATCATTGCGCCAATCCTGTTGTCCACCGCGTCTTCCGAGGCTGACAGCTTTTCGAACAGAAGCGGGAACGGGTCAGGCAAATCCTCACCTTTTCCCGGCTCATCCATAAGCATCGACGTGATCCTCATCTGATGGGCCGCAAGGCGCGTGCCGTCCCTGTCATTGGAAGTTCGGGCTCGCTCGGTCTTGGTAAAACCGCCCGATGCTATGCTGCGCCAGATGTCCGCCCACTCATTGGCCGGGTCATTCAAGGCGTCCGCGATTTCCCGTCCGATAAGGTCGAGTGTGAATTCGATTGCGTCGTCAGTAGCAACAAGGCCTGCCACAATATGGCTTTCGCCGGTAACAGGATCCTTTTCCACCATCCCGGCAGAAATACCCCATTCAATGACAATCTCTGTCATCCCGCTTTCGGCAAACGATCGAAGCTGCGGCTTTTCGTTTTTCGCTCCGTCGGTAAACACAGCGATGAAAGGCCGCTCCTCACCTTCCCCGATATTCAATTGCCCGTCCGCATCGACCTGGATACCACCGATCAGGCTGTCATAGACATGTTCGCCCGCCATGGTCACGCCGCGAAGAGCGCGAACTATGGCAAGCCGCGCCGAAATCCTTACCAAGCTCATTATGCCTGCCCCAGCTCGGCAATCAGTCGCGCATGGCCACGATCATCAAGCTCAAGAACCTCGAACCACGGGCTGCCAACCCGTGATGTGGCCTGTATCTTGTCACCAACCGCGATTGTCACGTCAGGATTCGCCACACGATCGACGTGCAATTGAGCCTTGCCGGCGGCAATCCGCACCATCCAGTCCCGTGCTACCCCTCCGCTCACGCTGGTGTTCCTGGTGCCGCCAGTTCTAAGAACAGCCTGGAACTCGCGTATTTGCCGAGAAGCATCAGCCTTTCCCTTTTTCAACGGAAACTGCTTCACGGTTTCCGCCATGACAGCATCAACCGCCCGGGTGGTGCGCTCCCGGATTGATTGGTAATTCGCTGTCATGGCAGTTTCCGCGTTCCCTCAAGAGCCGGAGTACGGCTCAAGTCATCAATTCGAAGTCTTCACCTGGACAACGCATTCCGGCTGCTTGTTGATCGCGATCCGGTTTGTCTGGGAAAGCATTTCAACACCTGCCCCGTGCTTGAGCTGCTCGACCGAAATGTAGATCGTGTCTGCGTCCGGTTCCTCATTGACCATATCAACGTGAAGCACTGGCGCCTCAAAGGTTCGCATCATCGACTGGGTGCCGGTCGGATAAGCCGTGCCCGAATTGTCCGCCACATTCTTTTCCGTTGTGATCGTGCCGTTTGAAGCACGCAGCGGGAGACTGCCCTTGTACTCACGGAAGACGATGCCACCGAACTCGAACACACGGCCCCAGTTGCCGGCGACATTCATCCGCGACAGCGCCCGATGTTCCGTACTGTTCTGAGCATTAAGCCAGAATTTCTCAACTTTCGGATGACTGATGAACTTGCCGAAGAACTTGGTATCGACAATCGATTCAATACCCGTCGTGGTTTCACCCAGCAGATTACTCTGAACGTGATCCACAACCTCTTCGCACTTTTCGCGGACATCGGTGGCTTCAGTGCCAAGCACAAAGTCAACTTCCTTCTTGACGATCCCGAACACCGAATAGAGGTCATAAAGTGTCCGGCCCTTGCCGTCCTTGATCAGGCCTTTGAGCATGCCGAGCCGGATGTATTCGAGCGTGATCGAGTGGTTTTTCCGGATCAAGTCAAGCTTTCTGAACGTCTCACGGTCCAGTGAACGCGCGTCAACCACACCGTTCATCACTTGCAGCAAGCCATCGAGGTCACCCACGGCGATCTTCTCAAAGTGAGGAAAGTGTGGGATTTGCAAGATCACTCCACCTTCACTCTCGGTGTCGCCGATACTTGCCGGGGATCCGGGCTCTTCGGCGGACAGCACAAAGATCTGGCCGTTGCGATAGTCCACACGGACGAAGCGCGACGCCTTGGTTTCGACCGGCGCAACACCGAGCGCATTAAGCAGACCGAACTCATTCGGCAGACGATTCACCTCCTGGGTGAGATCGAGACCTGTGTATGGAAAATCAAACATCTTCATCTCCTGACGGCGCAGCCCTGCCACAACCGATCTAATTGGAATTGGCGAAGCGGAGCGCAGCCAGAACCGCGCCCCAAAGTGGTTAGCGGATCTTGATCGCCAGGCTCTTGATCATTTCGAGCGCCTGGGCCTTTTCGGTTGCTGTGATCCCGTCAGGCCAGTTGATCGCTGATGCGGAGACAACTGCCGGGCCATTGTCGAGCGAAAGCCCTGTTGCGGTCACGCCATCCGGTGCCGTGGTGTTGCGAAGAGACAATCCAATAATCTCAGCACCTGGCTCCCAAGCAACCCGCTCGTTGGCCGCGGCTTCCTGATCGATCAACACGATAACCTCGAACGCGTCACCTTCGACGAAGGCTTCCGAACCTCCTGAAATGGTGAACTTGATCTGCTTGGCAAACGCAGCACCGCCGGTCGCTGTCCCGATCGATTTGCCGTTGGGACCCTCAACACGAAACTTGGAAGTACCGTCCGCACCGCCGGTCGTGCAGGTGATGACATAGGTTCCTTCAACCACGGCACTGGTGGTCGCTGGATCGGCCAGCGCAATGGTTCCGTCACCCGTGCCACCCGCAACAGCAGCAGCTGATGCAGATACGGATCCAGCCGCCAAAGCGTAGGCCAAGGGTGTGCCGAGAAGCACCACGCGATCCGCGCCGTCGCCAGCGGAGAGTGTGTAATCCTCTCGGCAGAACTGCGGATCATATTCCAGCTTGAGCAGATCACTCTCACGAGCTGGAGCGGCGTGGGAAAAAAAAGAAAGCGTCATAGCTCTCACTCCATTGATACGGGCCAATTGCCCTGATTAGGAAAATGCAGGCGAAGCCGGTTCAGCTGGGCCGCTTGGCCTTCGCCAGTCTGGAATCGACCAGCGTCGAGAGGCCGCTCTTGCCATCCGGTTTTCCGCCGCCACGGTTCATCCCGGCACCGTCAAGGCGCTGGCGCTCGTAGGTGGAAGGGCTGTCCTCGGTGTCGTTGTCTTTGCTCAAGGGTGCTGCCGCCAAAATGGCCTTTGCGCTTTCAACAGCCACACCGTTGTCGGCCAACAGCTTGGCCTGCCCCTCGCGACCATTGGCTTCGTCAAGCGCCATAATCGCGTCACGACGATCACGATCATCCTGCGCGGTCTTCATGGTAGCATTTTCAGCCTTCAGGGTTTCCAGTTCGGCGGCCAGCATGTCCGCCCGTTCCTTGTCCGTCATGTCAATCTCCTTCGGTTGACAGGGTGCCGCCGGGGCGGATGCCTTCGGCTCATGCGAGATCTGTTTGAGATCCCATTTCTTGGATTTCGAGAGAGCCACAAGCCGGTTCGGCGCTGCGGCATAAAGCCGGTAGTCGAACGCGGCGACGGCTTTTGCCTTCGCCTCGCCGACCTCATCCGCAAAACCCTCGGTCAGAGCCTCGTCCGGTCCGAACCACCGCTCGGCCTTCATGATGTCGCGGGCTTCCTCAATGGTTTTGCCGGAGCGCGCGGCATAGACCCGCGCATAGGATGTGGCCAACGCCTCCAGTCCTTCGATCGTCTTGGCGTGATCGGCGGAGTTGCCGAATGTCATTCCGGCAGGATCGTGGATCATCATCACCGAGCCGGCTGACATGGTGATCGTATCGCCAGCCATTGCGATCAGAGACGCTGCCGATGCCGCAATGCCATCAACCACTAGGTTGGTTTGTCCGGATCTGCGCCCAAGCATGGCGTAAATCGCTGCGCCCTCGGTGGCGTAACCACCACCCGAATTGATCAGGACAGTGAGATCAGCATCATCGTCAATCTGGGCCAGCGCCACCAGCACCTCGCCCTGGGTAAAGCCGTCGTCCCAAAAGCTATCGCCAACGAAGCCGGTCAACGTCAGTTGACCGTCGTCAAGAATACAAGCCATTTGATGATTTCCTTCAGTAAGGCCGGTGCCTCACACCGATCGCATAGCGCCGGCGTGTCTTTCTGCCGCTCGCTTCATCACATTTCCGGTCAGCCTCGGCGATCAGTCGATCGAGCGCCGTTGGATCCGCCTTGGCAAACTTGACCATATCCTCGCCAAAACGCGTTTCAGAAACCGTCTGGCCGGTTGCCATGTCGCGGCGAAGCTGACGAAGGTCAATTGCCTCCTGGCACCAGTCTTTCTCAGCCATTCGCCGGCTCCCTCATGCCTTCTGCCGCAGCACCATTTGGTCCAGCACCATCCCCACCAACCTTGCGGCCATGCGGTGCTGTAATGACGCCACTAAGCTTTTTGACTTCCCGCGCGATCTGGTCAGTCTCCTCCTCCCAGTCGAGCCCCTTTGCCGCGTAAATACGCTGCAGTGTGGCGGTCCCGGATTCGAGCTCAACCTTGTTGGCCAGAGCAGCCTTGTAAGGATCGGCCTCAGGCTTTTCCGGGCCTCGCCATTCAGCGTCGACAACCCGCTCGAAGTTTGCGCGGAACGCCCGGTAACCGCCCTTGAACGGGATCCGACCAGTCCCGATCATCTCATCGAGCCAGGCCTCGTAGATCCCTTGCACGAACGGCGCTGGGATCCGCTCGCGGCGGCGTGTGACAATCGGCCAGATCGACGCCACGCTCATGCGTGTCGAGCTGTAGGACGCATCCGAATGATCCATGGTCAGGTTCTCGAATGTAATCCCCAGGCACCTTGCAATCTCGCGCTGCATGTTCTGCTGGAACGGTACATACTGGGGCCCGGGGGTCTTGGTACCGTGAATCTCAAGCGCCTCGCCGGGACCGAGATGATTGATCTGGCTCGCGTCCCCGCCGATCGACAACGTCTTGTTCTTGAGCGCATCGATCCGGTGGTTCCAGACCTCGAGTAGGTCCGATGCAAGAGCCTTGGCTCCCTCAAAATTGGTGCTTTCCTGGAGCATTTGCAGCCCCTCAAACGCCTCGGCTGACGCTTCGGGACTTCTAATCGTCGCCGCAAACGCGGTTTGCAAAAGCGCTGTTGTGAGAGTGGCGTCCGCCAACTGGTCACTCTGAGCGATCGTCTTAAAGCACGGCGTCATCGGTGAAATGCCGCGCGGGCTGTTTGGGGTGGATCCCCGATCCATCACATGCAGCACCTTGGTCAACCCGTTTCCAAAGCGGGCCGGGACATCAACTTCGCGCTCAACGCCCGATTCATTCCGACGGAACTTGTAAGCCCGCACCCTGCCGATCTCATCATGATAGATGCCACCGTCCCAGCCCTCGACCAGGCTGGTCTTGTGCGGAACCCGGTGCGGAGAAACTAGGCTCACCTTGGTGCCGGTGATTAACCCATATCTTGCCCGAGTGGGCGCATTCATGAAGTCGAGAATTCCGAACCCTTCACCAGCGGCCAGATAATACCGCATGAGACCGTCCAGCGTTTCAGCGACAGTTGACTTGCCCGCGAGGTCACATTCGCCAGGGTTCCAGACGTAACGCCGCCATTCATCTTCAACCTGGCGGCACCAATCGGAACGCTCCTTGTCGTTATAACCGAGCCTGGACAGATCTGGCCGGGCATTGAGCTTCAGTTCAACCCCGATCGTATCCACGATGATCTGATCAGCGGCGCCGGCAATCCAGCCCGAATTCTGCATGAAATCAAACGCAAGCGCGAAGGATCGCCGGACCGCCTCACGGATATCAACCTTCACGTCGCGGGTTACGGCCCGCCGCATGGAAAGGACACCGGCTGTATCGTGCCCCATGTAGCGCATTCGTGCTTTGGTTGGGGCTGCATTCTGCCCGCCAGACGAAGCTGGCAGCAGCAGATTCAGCGCTTTCTTTGCCAGACTCATGAATAGCTTTTCCACTTGGTTCGAGGGCGCACCGGAGTATCCGGCGCTGGTTCAACCGTCTTCTCGGGTGCAGCCTCCTGCACTGCGTGAGCCTCCGGCGAAAGCAGATCGGTGTCTGGCGGAGGCAGCAACCGCGAGCGAAGCGCCTCCCATTCCGCTTTGGTCATCCTGCTCAGGCCCAGATGCTCGGCCATGGCCATCGCATAGATGCGGCAATCGAGCAGGTGGTTGTCGGTACGGATCCGCTTCCATTCCTCACGGTAGCGGCCGTTGACCATCTTTTGCTCGAAATACTCCGCAGTGATCTGCTTGAAGTACTCCTCGTCTTGCCAGTAGCCGAAGTGACAATAGCCCGGCGGGTCGAACAGTTCCCCTGCCGCCTGCCCCGTCTTGTGCAGGTTGCCGTAAAACTCACTCTTGAGCGACCAGGTGCCGATGGCCCATAGCCGCGCGGACCCATATTTCTTGCGCTTGCCACGCTTTGTCACCGACTTGTTGAGCGGCACGCCAATGGCAGGGATACCACGGCCTGGCTGCCCCTTGATGGCATAGGTGTTCGGTCGCCTGCGACACCATTCCATGACCTGGTTGGTGCGTCCGCCATCGCCGGCGTCCACGGCAAAGGCGTCGATAAAGCGCTCACGGCCCCAGGCATCAAGCACCGGTCGCCGCCAGTACGCATCGAGCTCGAGCCATGCACCTGCCTGCGGATCATCTGTTGCACCTTCGAAATAGGCGTAGTCGATCGTCCAGGACTGGCGGTCCTCGGCAAATCCTACGAGCTCAGCATAAAGGCCCGTGTGTTGCACGTCCGCCGACCCCACCAGCAACAGGCAATCGGGCGGCACTGCCCGTCGTTCATACCGCTCCCGCCGCTCCATAAGCCGCTGATGGTCAGGAGCATTGCCCCGCATGGCATAAGGCAGGGCTTTGTAGAGGTTTGAGAAGTCCTTCGCCCCTGCCTCTCCCTTACCCAGCGATGCCAGATAGTCTTCGGCAATGGCCTCGTAGCTCATCATCAAACTGATAAACGCATCCACATGAAAGCCCGGCTCCCGGTCAGGACCCGGAGCCGTGGCAATATATCGGCCTGCTCGAACCCCTACCACGCGCTCTGACTCCGAAAGCTCATGCGTGCAGTTCTCACACTGATACCTCGACCGGTGCGGATGGGCTTTGTCGACAATCAGGTTCTCAAAGAACTGGACCTGCTCGAAGCCGCATTCAGGGCAGCGGATGTTCCAGAACCTTTGGTCCGACCTCAGAAAGTCCCTGTCGATCCGGCAATGTCCCGGGCCGTCGCCGTTTTCCTCACCTGTGTCGATCTCCGGCGTCGAGAGCGCAAAAATCTTGTAGGACTTGGTCCGGCGGAACGCCGTGAATCGCCCGAAATAGAGCGTCTCCGGATCCGCGCCGTTCGGCAGTTCCTTCCACTTGCTGACCTCGTCCTTGACCCCGAACCGACAGGTCTTGGAGGACAGGTCCATGACTGTGTTTGCGTTTGCCAGATAAATGGCACCGCCTGCGAACTTCTTTTCGTAAGTCGTCGATCCGACACCCGAGCGGCTGGTCGACGGATAGACAATGTTCTTGCCGGTCTCCTTTTGCCACTCATCGATCAGCGGCTGCAGCTTGCCCGAATTCATGTCCTGCAGCGCGTCAATGCCAGGCACCGCGAACAGGATATTGTCCGGCGACACCTCCGCCAAATAGAGCGACCACGCGAGCCCCAGGATCGAGACCCCGGTCTGCTGCGCCTTGCGAACAGTCACCTGGTTGCAGGGATGCTCGATCGACAGGCAATCGGCAATCTCCAACAGATATGGCGCATCCGACGCCGACCACAGCTCACCCTTGAGCGGACCATCCACCAGGATGATGTTCTTGCCCAGCCAGTTCCGAAACGTCTCCGGACGCCTGGGCCGTATTGCATCGGAAAGCGTGGCGAATGTCAGCCGCTCGGCGCCGGGATGCTGGATCGCGTGCGCGGTCACGCCTCAGTCTCCTCTATCGCCGGGTCAGACTCCCGCGCTTGAACCGCAAGATTGGCCAGCAGCTCGGCGATCTTGGAATTGATCTCGAACGCTTTCTCTCTGAGCGCCACCCGCAATCCGTGGGCCCCCTCTTTCGAAACCGCGACCGCCAGATCATCAGCCGAGTTTGGCAGTCTGGCGATCAGGCTCTGGATCTCCCGGCCAGCTCGTGCATGCGCCTGGGCAAGCATGTCGGCGCGAACCAGATTGCCCGCATCTTCCTGTTGGCGCAGCCGCTCTCGCCCGACCTTGAGCCAGGCCTCCTGGCGCAACGCCTCATCTCGCGAGTTCTCTGCCGGTCCGTACTGGGACTTGGAACCAGATACAGCCGGCGGCGATGCGCGAGCTGCGGTCACTTTTTCCGAGGAGGCATACCGTTCACGTAAGTGATCGAAATGCGCCAGGCTAAACCGGACAATACGGTCGCGCCCGTCACGCTCCACCGGCAGACCCGAATTCTTGGCCAGGTCGCGCACCAGCTTGGTGATCGCCTGTTTGGTTACCCCGTCACGCTCGGCAACATGGGCAGGCGCAACCATGATCTGATCCATGCGCCTTACACCAGTTCCCTGTGTTCAATCTGACAACCCGCCACACCGCTCTAACAACCCTGACAACCCAACTAACGAACCAGCCTGACTGGCACTTTTCCGGGAGGCTTCCCCCCCGCGCGGGGTCGGTGGGCTGAAACGGTCCCTAACCCCGGGGGTGGGGTATCGAGCCATCTGGTCAGCTGACGACGCCATTGGTCAGGCGGTTGATCTCGTGGCCGATGCGTTGAGGCAGCACGCGGGCTACCGTTGATCGGAATGCATCGCGTGTCTCGCCTTGCACCATCTCGTTGGGAATGATGACGCCCGACTTCTGTTTCTCGATCGGCAGCTTGCCTGCCCCTGCCCGCTTGAACACCTGGCCATTCCAGTCGGGCTTGGCCACCCGGTTGGGCCACCAGCCCGCCCGCATAAACGTCGATTCGAATACCTTACGCTTGCCGAACGGCCTGGCGCTAACACCTGCCTTGGTCTCGCGGGCAGCAAAATACTTGAGCGACACGTCGCCACCATGCGCTGACATTCTGTAGACCAGCGTTTGCAGGCTTGATCGCGAAACCCTCACTGCCTTGACGATGGTCGGGCGCTTGAGCCCGGTCTGGCGTGTCAGCTTCTGGCGTACCTGCGTGCGCGCCATGTCACCCGAACGATTGACCGCCCGGTTTCCGGCCTTGCGCATCTTCTTGCTGCCAAGCACGTGAAGCGCATTGTCGAACCGCTTCAGGCTTTCGACATCCTGCCATCTGATCTGGAGTGACATCGAATGCTCCCGCGCCAATGAAAAACCCGCCGGCGGCGTGTGGGCCGAGGCGGGTTGAACTTTTCCTTTTCAGGGTGAGATGACCATTGTCAACTTCGTGCCGCATGTCAAAGAAAAAGCGACACGGCGTGAGAGGGGTCACCCAGGTCATTCAACCCAGCGATGGCAGACCAGGGCGCAAGCGTGGGCACTTCAGCGGTCAATTCATGGCTTGAAAGCTGCCCGGCAACACGCTGCGCCACATGGCGAACCGCAAGCGCCCAGACCGTGCGCCGGAACCGGTCGATCGCCAGTCCCGCCACATCGTCGCTCAGCCGGTATTTGCGGTACGCACCCTTGCGCGGTCGCTGGCCGCGATAGTTGAAGCCATCCACCTCACGTTCCACAGTGTTGCCATAAGCGTCCTGTCCAATTTCTTTCATGAACCATGCCGGCTTGCCGCTTCTGGTGATCATTGTCCGCCCCGGCTCATCACCGCGCCAGTCCGGCTTGCGGCCCAGCACTGCGCGGGCGATCAGCAATGCCTGTATTTCCTGCCCACTCATCGCAGCGAGGCGAGACCGCACCCGCGCCACGCAGGCCGCGACAAGCCCGTCCCCATCCACCCATTCCGGAAATGGCGACCAGTCTTCACCGATCGAGATCCGCGCAGAGGCGAGACCAGCAACGGCTGCGCCCACTTTCATCGCATCCGGGTGCGGCTCGCCTTCATCCATGCCGATGGCAACAACCCCGTAACCATTGACCGGCGCGTCGATCACCGTGCCGAGAATGCCCAGATTGTAGACCATTCCCCAGGACGATGGCGCCGAGGGGCCGATGCGGCCGCCGGGGCGTTCGGCCTTGGGCAGTTCGTGCCGATAGGCCCATTCGAGCAGTTGAATGATCGGGATCTGTTTCATGGCCTGATTTCCTGTTTCGAGTGCTTGCTTCCCAATTTTCGCCCCTTGCCTCCCATTTTTGACTGCTTGCCTCCCTGATCCCCTTCACTGGCCTTCGGCCATCCTGTTGTTTTTGTTGAGAATGAAGAAGAAGACAGGGACGCAAGGGAGGCTAGGGAGGATAAAGAGGACGTACGCATACAAAGCTGTGCCGTGCTTTCTCTCATGGGCCACACCCTTTGAAAGAACATGCGCACACGCGCACGCCGCAAATATCCTCCCTAGCCTCCCTAGCTCCGCAAGATATTGAAATCCCTGACCCTTCAGACGGGAGGCAAGCGCCCAAAAATCCCGCCAGCCTCCCTCGCTGCCCTCTATCGTCCCGGGCGGCGGGGGAATGAGGCAGGATGACAGCCACACGCGGGCGCAAGGGGTGCGGGTAAGCGATGGTCACTGGTCGCCATAGCCTCCGCCACCATCAGGGTCAGAGCCATGTCCGTCGCCACGCACGCGCATATATTCATCACGCACCTTGATGCCGACATAGCGGGTGGTCGAGGATTTGTGTTTGCGGAAAGCATGCATCATGCCATCAGTCCCCTCCCATTGCTTGCGCGCATAGTCCGGGAACCGGCGCATCAGGGTCGATTTCCGGAATTCGGGCTGCCCCTCACGCGCCGCCCAGTTGGCATAGCCGACGCAGATATCATCTGGCGTCGAACTGTCGTGCTCCTGACCCGTGACGATGCAGCCGGCGCGGATAAAGGCCCCGATGGGGTCGCTGTCCTCGCGATACTCGCTGGTGGCGGACGTCACCTTGTCAGGTACCGCCAAACCGAGCGTCAGATAATCGAGAGCGCCGCGCACCAGCCAGGCGAATACACCATCGGCCTCGGCGCGCAGTTTTTCCGGCAAGCGCCGGTCGACCTGGTCAGACGGGATCTGGATTTCCCAGGGCACTAGCAGCACGCGCCGCCAGATGCCGTCCGAGGTGTCCCGGATCACCGGCTTGTGGTTGCCCACCATAACAATCTTGAACTGCGGAATTACCTCGATGAATTCCTGCTGCAAACGGCGGACGGGAATGCGCTCGCCACCGGTCAGTGTCTTGATCAGGGATTCCTTGAGATGCACGCCGCTTTCGGGCTCGCTGGCAGCCACAAGCCGCGCACCGGGCAGCCGGGCAAGGTCAGGCGTGGCCTCCGCGCCCGAGCGGCGGCCCTCCCCGGCAAAGCTGTCCACCGAGAGCGTGACGGCATAATTGCCCATCATCTCGGTCATCAGATCAATGAAGGTCGACTTGCCGTTGCGGCCTGCACCGTAGAAGAACAGCAGGCACTGTTCCTTGGTCAGCCCCAGCAGGCTGTAGCCGAAGAAACGCTGCAGGAAAAGCCTTACCGCCGGATCGGGTTGCACGGTCTGGAAGAATTTCTGGAATTCCGGTGCCTTGGCATCGGGGCGATATTCCACCTGACCAAGCTTGGAAATGTAATCGCCCGCACGATGCGCATCGAGGCGCGCCTCCCACCGATACCGTGGGTCGTCCGGGTCGCTGTCCTCGTCCTCGACGCGAACAAAGCGCAGCGTGCCGTTCGAACAGTTGAAGGCGAATAGATCGGTGTTCATGTCGTTGACCATGCGCGCCACGTGCGGTGCTGCCTCGGTCAGCAGGTTATTGATCTTCGATGTGCCTGCGGAGGATTTGGCGAAACGGTGACGCGCCGAGCGTCTGCCTTTTACCGTCTTCAGCGCCGCCTCGCCTGCTTCCTCGGTTTCCTCGAGTTCGAGCCATCGCTGCGATTTGTCGGCCGACCAGTCCTTTGCGGGCCGCCCCATCTTGATCCGCTCCTTGCGCGCCGTTTGTCCAGCCTCGATGAGAATGGCCTCCTCTTCGGTGGCCGACATCGCCATGGCCTCGTCATCGATGAATTCGGCTGTCTTCTGTGCCAGCGGCCGGACCACCGAGCCGTCCTCGTCCTCTTTCCAGTGCTTGCCGTCAAAGCCATGCCAGCCGACACGGGCCACATGGAGGATCCGGTTGCCGTAGCGAATCAGCAGCCGCCGCCCATTGCCGATGTCGGTTTCAGGTTCACAGGCGCATTCGGCGAGCTTGTCCTCCGCCGTCGGCTCAGGCGTCTCCGCTTCGGGTGGCTGGGGTGTTTTGCCAGCACCTGTTGGTTCAGCCTTGGATGAAGGGTCCGGGTTTTCGGCTGCGGCCGGCTCATGCCCCATGGCATCGAGCATGGCCTGCACAGCCGCGGGGATCTTGACGTGTTTGTTCATGCAGCCTCACCGCGCAATGCCATTGCAATCACCTCTGCCCAGTCGTGCCCACGGGGTGGCCATGCTGTGGTGACATCGACGCCGGGCGCGACGAGCTCAGCACGGGCCTCGGCGCGCGCCATATGAGCTGCAGTCCACACCGGCTCTGAATCGCCATCGCCGAGAAACAGAAGTTCACGCACATGAGGTCCGAGCGGAAAGCCCTCGCCCAGCCGATCGGGGGCCGGATCCGGGCTGGGCATCATCACCGGCCGTGCCACGCCCTTCGCGTCAGTCTTGACTTCATAGGGATGCGCGAAACGGCCGGTGCGTGCTGCGGCACCGGCCAGGTTGCCGATGTCGCCGGCGGCGGCGTAGAATGTCGAGCGCGCCAGATCGGTGTCCTCCGCCAGCTCCGCAGCCAACCAGGCGGCAACATTTTCGATCCCCTCACCCACCACCCATCGGGTGGCGCTCAATTCGCCGGCCACCGGTATGACCCCGCCCTTCTTGGAGCCGCGCATCTTCTTGGTGGCGAGCGGTTCATAGAGCCCCGCGTCAAGATCGGCAGATGATGGCCAGAGCGCCGTGGGCGGCCCCGCGCGGTCCTCGCGATCGGCATCCGCGCCGGCCTTGCTCAAGCCATAGAGCGTCGGCCTGAATTTCGGGGCCCTATCAACATCGATCCATGTCTGGTGTATGCCGATCAACTCGCCGCTATCGTCGACAAAAGGCAGCACAAGCGCAGGGCCGCACCAGACATCGCGAGCGTAGCCGCGCTCATCCTTGCCATGCCAATAGGTCAGCTTCGGCTCAAAGCGAAGGCTTCGGCAATGCACAAGCACATGCTCGATTGGCAAGCCCGATCGGGCATAGATGTAGCGCGCAGCGTGCACCACACCCTCCACCCCCGCTTCATAGATTCCCCGGCACTTGGCCAGCTCTTTTTCCCGGAAACTATTGGCCTCCCGGTCGCGGTCAGCCGCATCGCGCGCGGCCTTTACCGCCCGCGCCTCGGCTTCAGCGCAGATCTCCGCACGCCGTTCCTCGCTCACCTGTTCACCCGCATCCGGCACAGCCTCGCCCAGCACCGCGCCGCAGGATTCCAGAAACTCTGGACGTTGTGCTACATCGAGACCGAGAATATGCGCGGCCATGCCGATAGCATCGTTGCCGCCGACGGAGCCACCACGGCAGTTCCACTTGTTCTTGGTGGTGTTGAGCGCAAAACGGTCCTTGCCACCGCACTGCGGACAAGGCATCGCCTGCTCGGCGCCACTGCCCTTGAGCGCCAGTCCCAGCCGCGGCGCAGCCTCGGCAATCGACACATCTCGGGCACGGGCTACAAACAGGTCGAGGATCTCGCTCATTCCCCTGCCCCTGCATTTTTCGCCTTGGCTCTTGCCGCATGCTCCAGCTTGGTGACCGCCATGATGGTCGGCTTGAGTTCCGCCGGCGCATCATCGTAGCCCCTTCCAAAACGGCCGCTGAGCCTCGGCAACAGAGCGCGAGGTACCGGCTCCCAGTTGGACGGGTCCGTGTTGAGCTTGTCGCCATCAAGGCATTTGAGCGCGTGGCCGTCCGGTACCGGACCATTCACCCGCTCCCAAAGCCAACGATGCTTGTGCACGGGGCGTGTCGCCGCACCGGTCCAGGGATTGACCTCGTCGACGATGAGAATGACGTAGCCATCCTTTGAGTCTATCCGCTCGTGCCCTGCCCCTTCAAAGTTGTGCGGCAACTGTCCCTTCTTGAAGCGGGTGGCAGCACTGTTGGCATTGAAAGGCATCTTCTTGCCCTTATTCGCTGGCACCGCTCCCTTCTCGAAGAAACCGGAGCGGCCTGTCTTCCATCCCTTTCGCTTGCGCAGGCCATGCAGGTTTGCAGCAGACACGTCGTCGCGCTTAAACCGGCCAGCGAAACGCGCGTGATATTCCCCGATCGGGAGCTTTTGATTGGCTTCAAGCCACGCCATTTCATCCGCGCTGTAGACTATATTGGTTCGCCGCGTCCGCTTCGCCTTCATTGGACTTTGCGACCCTCAATCTGTGGCAGGTATGGTGCAGGATCCGAGCCGTAATCAGCGACCAGTTTTGCCGCCTGAATCTGCAGTGCCGCATTCCGGATGATGTGGTCAGCCACCGATACGATAGCCTCGCCTCGCTTGGCTTCCTGTTCGATCTTCTCCGCCGACAAGTCTTCGTCGGAAAGCCGTTCAATTTGCGCAAAAAGGTGATTGTTGAGATCTGAAAGTCGGTTTTTCATACGCGGTCTCCTTGTTCGGTTCGGCCCGTACAGCCCTGCCCCATTGGTTCTGCGGCCCTTTCGCCCCGCGCAGCCGTCAGATCGTCACTCGACGCCACCCGAAGGCGGCCGGTGCGGGTGAGCAGGTCGATGGCCTGGTCAAGATCGAACACGCCTGGCATAGCGCGCACCCAGGCGTCGCGGCCGTGGGTGATGAAGGGCGTGCCGGGCCGCGTGCCCCGCAGCTGGTAGGCAGAGGTGATGCAGCGGACCGTGCCGAGCGATTCCGGATCCAGCCCGTGCGCCAATGCAGCCCTGCGGCATTGCCAGAGATCCGGCGCAATGATGTAGAGCGGACGGGGCTCGCCGGCGAGACGCGCGATCATGACTTGCCCCTTCTTTCTGCCAAGGCATCGAGCCTGCATCGTCCGGCAAGGCTGATCGTCACCCGCGCCGGCAGGCCGGGCCGCAGGGTGCGCCGCACCCATTTGCGGCTTTCAAGCTCGCGAAACCGGCGTCGTGCCGTCTCCAACCCGAAGCCGCAGGCCTGGCAAACCTCCTCGAGCGTCAGGTCAAACGTCATGTCATGGCCGACGCCCGCTTTCGCCCTCAGTGCATCAATCGCCATCAGCGTGTCATCGAGCAAGCGATCGACGGTCGGACGCCGTTTCGGCCCGGTTCCGGGCCTGCGCTTGACTTCATCACCCTCACCTCGAGGCCTGATCGGCTGGCAGCGCCGCGAGCTGATGGCCTCGATAGAGGCCGTCGACCGGTCAAGACGCTCGGCAATCTCCGCGACATCATGACCGCGTTCAAGCATCAGGTTGACCGCGGATACCTGCTCAACAGGCTGCAAAGCTTCAAAATTCGGCGCGATAGCCAAGATACTGCCAAACGGTCCGCCCGGATCTACCGCCGCAATGTGCGGAAACGGACCGACGAACCAGGAACTGCCAAGGCCATCCGTCATCGCACTGTCTCCGGGCAGGCAGGGCGCAGCGCCCCGGTTTTCTCGCGCACCAGATCGAGCACATTCGCCACGCGGGAAGGGTGAAGCGAGACTTGCGCACCGATCTCATCATGATCGAACCCCGCCTGCCACAATGCCACGATGCCCATCTGCTTGATGGCAGAAGGGAACCCTCTGACCGGGGCGCCCACATAAAGATGGATGCTCATGAAATCCTCCGTTCGCTGATCACCATGCCGTTGGTCGCGGCGGCCAGGCTTGAATCCAACGTCGCATGGGCGCAGTGTCGGGCGGCCCAGGCGGCGAGCCGGTCGCAATCCTCAAGCGACAAGCCAATCAGATCACCCTGCAGCCGGCGTGTCTGGAACGCCCATTCGAGTGCCGAGCGGTGCTTGCGCGGTTCGAACCATTGCCCGATGACCTTCGCGCCAGCGGGAAGTGCGCGCACACCCTCAAGGGTGGTGACGATCGCCAGCCAGGCAGGTGCCGTTTCAACGCCGAGGACAGCCAGCACGGCCCGGGCCGGGTGGTTGGTGATGATGGTGAGGCGGGCGGTCATGGTTGTGCCTCATCCAAGAGTGGGCATTCCACGACCTCAGGCTCCGCCCTCACGGCAAAATCCATATCAGAAGACCGTTCCATGAGTTTCCTGCACGGGGGTATCCACACAGGTGCCCGGGGGGGCTGATCTCGCGCCCAACACATCCAGACATAGGCAGTAGCTGACGAAGCGTCTGGGTCGTAGCGGCCACGCACCATCGGGACACGTTCGACGTAAAAGGCGATTATTGTCGGCGGATTGCCACGATAGAGCCTTTCGAACCTCTCGATGCCTTCACCGAAGGCCGATCGAACCAGCACAGCGACACCGCGTCTAGCGACCCGAAGACCTTTCTCGATGAAATCGACAGCCAGACGAAAAGGCGGGTTGGCGACCACCCAATGGGGAACAGTCTCCCGGTCGAAATCCTCGGGGAAATCGATCAGAAAATCCCGGACCTGTTGTTGTCCCGCCCAGCCGTAGTCGTGGATGTCGCTGGTGCGAACCACAAAGCGCTCAGCCAACGGGACTGCCATGCAGCCTCGGTTGCAGCACGGTTCAAGAATGACGTCCGTTTCCAACGCACCCAGTTCAGGAACCAGGACATGCTCTACAAAAGCACGGGTCGCCCAAGGCGGAGTCGGATAATCATCGAGGCTGTCATGCGGCTCGTTGCGACGTTGCATCACGGCAGTTGAGGTGTTCTGGCTCATCAATCAGCCTCCCCAGCCTTGATAAAGGCCGCCTTGGTCTGGAACGCTTCATCGAGCCGGTCCTGCAGGTCGGCCATGAGCAACCGGTAGACAGGTGCCGAGGGTTTGCCGTCGCGCTTTGCCTGGCGATAGCGGTCCTCGGCGCGGGACAGCATGCCGGTCAGGCCTTCGCGGTCGAGAAACCCAGCAAGCGCCAGCGCCGCGCCAGGTGCGGCAATCCAGTCGTCGAGAGGTTCGACAGCGCCATACCAGCCGCGCAGAGCGATATGGTTCCACAGATCCGTGACTGCGGCGCCTTCCTGACTGGCCTTGAGGCTGGCCAGCGCCACTTCCATGGCGGCAAGTGCGGGCGCGGACACGCCGCCATCGCGTTCGATCCTGTCGCGCACCCATTGCACCGCATAAACCTCGCCGGGCTGGCGCTCGGCTGAGGCGCGATTGGAGGTCATAAGCCGGCAGCCCGCGCGTGTGATCACCCGGTCGGCCTCAACCGCCCAGGGCTCGCGCGCTGCCAGGCTGGCGCGCAGCACGTGAAAGGTCGAGATCGCCGTCACATTGCCGTTGATGCCCATGAAGGCGCGGGCCTGACCTTCAAGTGGCTGATTGACAATGCGCACCGGCACCTTGTCGATCCCCACCATCAGCGCCGCGTGCACCCGGTGCTGCCCGTCAATGATCGAAAAGCGCTCGCCGCCCACAGGCGCGACATCAATCACCGTGAACAGGCTCCAGTCGAATGCCCGCGCAATGCGCCCGATAGCTTCCCAGTTGTGCCGCTGCAAGGGCCGCTGGTAGCGGTCGTCAATTCGGAGTTTCGAGATCTCCACCCAACCCAGATGAGGGAGATCACCCCGCACCACGGGCCTTTCCATGGCTGCCGGAACCGCGACCTGGCGCAAGGGGGACGTGGTATCAAGCGCACTCATGTTGCACCCTCCCCGTCCGCGCCCGCACAAATCCGGCCCTGCCCTCAACCGCATCCATGGCGGCGACATCGGCCAGAGCCAGATGCCGGCCGGCAGTATGGAAAGAGGGAATGGTGTGTCCGGCAGAGACATGCGGCCAGCGCGGACGGCGACGGAGAAGTTCACCACCGCCCCCTCCGTCGCCTTTTGCTGCGGACAGAGGGTCTCCGTCCCGTCCGCAACAACCTCTGGAAACAAGCTGGGCCATCACTTACCCTCCCCGGCAACGATCTTGAGATCACCGGCCCGCACATGGGCGAGCGTCTGGCGCAGATCCGAAAGCCCGCGCTCAAGAACGGAAACCGCGCGATCGACCGTGAGTGCTTCAGCGGGTGTTACCTTGCCGTCGGCCAGCGCTATGGCGCCTGCACTCATCACCTCGCCGGCATGGCGCACGGTTTCGGCATAAGCCGAGAGAACATCTGCGTTCTGCCGTGTGGCCTCGGTCTCGTCGGCCAGGCGGCGGCCGTTGAGCTCGGCCATGACGCTGGTGACCACGGCAACGCCGCAATGCTCTTCCAGCATCAGCACAGCGTTGAGCGGCATCAGGTCGGTGTCCTGGGCGTTGTTCCAGCGGCCGACATGGCTCTTGGAGATCGATGTGATCTCTGCCGATCGCTCGATGCCACCCGAGAGAGCGATCAGGTCGCGCTGCGCCGCCTTGATGCGGTAAAACCAGGCATTCTTGAGCATCGGACATACCTTTCCCGTTCCGGGAAAACCCGGTTTTCTTTCCCGTGGTGGGAAGCGTTCAAAACTGGTCAGATCATCAGGTGTTCAAGGAGGACCGGATGATGAAAATGGAAAACCCGCCCCGCCGCTGCAGGCCTTCCGGTTCTCGTCGCGCAGATCAGCAGGCGCGCCCTGATATCCCTGATAAAAAGGCGTATTGGTTGCAGGGGCCGGATTCGAACCGGCGACATCCTGGGTATGAACCAGGTGGGATAACCGCTTCCCCACCCTGCGTTGAAACTTATAGGGGCTACTCATTCCGCAGCCTCCGGGATAGTGGGCGGCACCGGATCGCTCGCAGCGGAGGAACACTGCCCAGGCCGGTCAACGCCCTCAGGCCAGACGGCGCCCTCGGGCCAGTTGTCCGAGAGCCACAACATCACGCGCTCATAGGTACCGGTCGAAATGTCCGAACCGGCGCAGATCTGATCAAACCGCGCTCCGGATCCGAACAGGATTGTCGACAACCGCCGCTGCCCCATCCGGGACACCGCAACAAAACCTTGGACGGTCGATATGAGGGCTTCACGCAAAGTCATGGCGGCAAACATGCGTAATAGTTCACGCATAGTCAACATATTTTTTCACGCATCACAGTTCGTCTCGATGCGTATAAAGTCACGCACATGAGTGATTTGCTTTCAGACCGCATCAAACAAAGGCTCTCCGCCCTGGGCATGACCATGCGTGAGGCGTCGATCAAGGCCACCGGCAGCGCCGAGACGATCCGAGCTATCGTCAACGGAAAATCGCAGAACCCCAGGGTAGATACGCTGGCCAAAATTGCAGAGGTCCTCGGGACTTCGCCGGAATGGCTGACGGGACGAGGTGACGCCTCAGAGCCGTCCCAACTGTCCCCTGCACCGGTTGCGATGCCGCCACGCATTTCAATGCCGGCAGATGTGCCGGTACTCGGCACGGCTGCAGGCTCGCTGCTGGGCGGGGCGTTTCAAATAGAAGGCGGAGTCATCGACTATGTGCGCCGCCCGCCTGCACTTTCTGGTGCGCGGGACATCTATGCGCTTTACGTTGAAGGAACATCCATGGAGCCGCTGTATCGCCCCGGCGGCCTCGTCTTCGTGCATCCGCACAAGCCTCCCCGGATAGGAGACTCCGTGATTGTCCAGATCCGCAACGGCGAACACGACTCTGTTCAGGCTTCCATTGGCTACCTGCGCGGCAGAACGGCGCTTCATGTGGTACTTGGTAAGCTCAATCCGGTTGCAGAGATCAATCTCAATAGAGACACCGTGGTGGCGATCCACCGCGTGCTCGACATGAATGAACTTTTCGGCGTATGAGGCACGCTCATATCGTTGGGCAAGTCACTGCGGGTGCGCTGTTTTCCAGCATCAATCGTTGATTTGCCAACCCGCCTCAATTCCCACAGTGATGAAGTAGGTTTTTTCCTCACATGTGACTGACAACGCTGCGTTTCGGCGCGTTTCAGGGTTTACTCGAGGCACTTGGCCAGCCATCGAAAGCACTTCGCCGCATTGGTAGCCTCGCATCTCGAGAACGTTCTGCATCCACGATGCCAAGTCCCCAAACGTCATATCAAATGCAGCCAGTTCTTCCTGCAATTCCGCCGTCGCCGTGGCGGCAACGGCACTTGAAGCGAATGCGGCGGTAGCCACACAGAATATCGCTGCTTTTAGACGCAAGACGCCCCCCCTTTGGACTTGATGATAGCGGTCACGCTGTTTCGCTACCCGCAAGGGTCGAAACTCGTTTTTCTTTTCCGCTGACGCATCCACAAAACCCAATCACATCAACCAACTGAATAGTCTGCCTTCTCACTCCAATCACACAAGCGTTATTTATTACGCATAATTGCTTGACACATAATTTATTACGCATATCCTGATCGTCGTCACCTCCCAGTGGCCTTGAGACCTCCCCACTTGGCCGGGCGCACGAATGCGCCTCGCCCTTCTTTGGAGACAGGAATGATCCGCTACCACCCCACCCCGGCAGACACCCCCGCGCCACCCTCCTGCCGCACAGCGCTGATCAGCCGCATGGCTGACGAGATGCGCGAGATGGCATTTGCCGGCCAGACGGTCAGCACCGAAACGCTGACCGAGCGTGGCTGGTCTCCGGCCAGCATCAAGCGCCTGGCGCCCGACGCGGTCACCCGCGCTCGCAGGCAGAGTGTGCTGAGGTTGGCACGATGAGCCCGGCCTCCACTACCATCATCGATGGCACGCGCCTGACCGAGGAACGCGCCCGGGCTGCTCGCGGCGTCGACGCTCCGGCGCTGGCAAGCCTCGCAGCCGTGATTGTCTTCGCAATTGTCTGCATCCTCCTCGCCATTGGGATGGGAGCGTGATGCGATGACCGACCTGACCCGCACCTTCATTCCCGTGGCGAGCGACGAGGTCAACGCCCGGTCCTTTGCCGAGACGCTTGCCACCGGCTCCAACGACGCGAAGCGGCTTTCCCGCGAGACCGCGTGCCAGCTGGCCCGGCTGATTGAGCGCTTCCCGCAGGTAGCACCGCGGCTCTGGGCGGCGATGCTTGGCGACATGCGGACGCTCATCGACGAGGCCCGCGCCGCACGCGGCTATGCCGACATGGCAGACCTTACCCGCGCTGGATACTCCGACGAGGTGGTGACCGGCTATTTGCGTGCGCAAAACCCGGAACAAAAGCATGGGGACGCGGCGTGAACGCCCTCGCCCGCCTTGCCCCTGGCCCGGTCTGGTCGTTCCGGCCAGATGGTTCGGTGCGTGATCTGGCAGCACCCGATCCGCTCGAAATCGATTTCTACGCTATGGCCAATGCGCTTTCGAAGATAGCACGGTTCAACGGCTCCAACCCGGGCATAGCATACCCGGTGGGGCAGCACTCGGTGATGGGCGCTGACGCCATCTTCAACGAGACCGGCGACACGCGGCTTGCTGCATGGTTCCTGCTGCATGATGGCGAGGAGGCGCTTCTGGGCGACAAGCCGACATCGGCGCAGCGGCTGTTGGTGGAGCACTCCGAACAGGTTGGCCCGGCAGGCCGGGGATGCGCCGTTCGTGAGCGATGGACCTGGATCAAGGACAAATGGCGCGAGGCCGGGTGGCAAGCCGCCTGTCTGGGGCTGCCCGATAGTTTCCAGCAGGCCCACATCGACGATTTCGACCGCCGCATGTGCAACGCCGAGATGCTGGCGCTGTTCGGTCCCGCCGCAAAGGCGCAGGCGATCCCGGTCGCTCACAAAAATCCGCTTCGCCTCAAGGGCGGCATCAAGCCCTGGGCACCGATGAAAGCCGAGGAGCGCTTCATCGAAGCCGCCTGCCGCTTCATCGGCGAAGACCGGCTGCACGAGCAGCGCGCCATCCATGCCGCCCATGTGGCGCTCACATCCTGAAAGGAAAACCGATGTACAGGCCAAATGGTTTGAACCGAACTTTGATGGTCGGCACCGCCCTGGCGCAGCTTGCCGCACGGGTGCCGTCAGGAACCCCGGTTCCAGATGCCGCGACAGAAAAGAAACTGGAGCGCAGGTTCGCCCGGCACACGCACCGCCCGAAGGGTCTGGGGTCTCTGAAATATTCAAGCAAACGCGCCCGCCCTCGTGGAGCGACAAGCACCTTGCGGAAGACAGCCCGGCTTCTGGCCAAACAGGCAGCGGAGGCCCGGCGATGAAGCTCGACGATATCGACACCATCCGCGAGCTCGCCGCCACCCGTGAGAAAAGTATGGCCGTGCTCGCCCGGCTCAAGGAGACGAGCCCGCGCCTTGTGCTCGGCATTGGCACCGACGCGATCGAAATCCGCATGCCGCCCACGCTGCAGCAACTGGTCAACGACAGCGTCACCGAATCGCTGACCGAACAGATCGCCGAGGCGGACGAGAAACTCCTCGTGCTTGGCGTCGAAATCTAACTCCGAAAGGACCCCTGTCATGCACATTCGCGATGCTTCCATCCTGCTCGGCGCACTGGAGAGCGGTGAACTCAACCGTTCGGTCAGCCACGAGCTTTCAACCGTGCTGCGTGAGCTGCACACGATGTCGACCGAGGACGTCAAGAAGACGTTCAAGGGCGAGGTCGATCTCAAGATCATCCTGTCCGCCGAAAACGGCGCGGTGACAATTTCGTCGGAAATCAAGTCGAAGACGCCGAAGCGCCCGCGCGCCCGCACCTTCTACTGGATCACCGAGGAAGGCACGCTCTCGACCGAGCACCCCAACCAGCACGACATGTTCACCGGCCCGCGCGACACCAAGGCGCGGACGGCGGAACCTGCCGTCTGACCCTCCCACCCCACAAAGGAACAAGACAATGGCCAAGACTGACGCAACCTCCGGCGAACTAAAGAGCCAGCCGGACCATATCGAGGCGATCGCAAAGCTGGCGCGCGAAGCCGCCGGCATTGACATCACTGAGCTCAAACTTGCCGCCAAGGGTCTGCCCGAAAGCGTGCCAGTCGCCCGGCTGCACGGCGAAAGCCCGGAATTCGACAGCCTGAAGCGGCTGGCCGAGGAATGGCGGCTGCACCCGGAACGCAAGACTGGCACGGCGCAGGTCGACACGCTGACTTCGTTTATTGATCTGACCAACCGCCACAAGACCGCCGACAGTGCGGTTTTCGCTGACACCAACTGGAAAGCGCCGGCGCTGACTGCGGTCATCGACTACCACAAGGCAGAGAGCACCGACGCGCAATGGCTCAACCACCGTGTGCATTACGCCTTCCCCCTGTCCGAGCAATGGAAGACCTGGGTGGCGACCAACGGCAAGACGATGAGCCAGGCCGACTTTGCCCAGTTCATCGAGGACAACATTGCCGACCTGTCCTCGCCCGAAGCACTTGAGGTGACGGATTTCGAGGCCAAGTTCGCGACGAAGATCGCCACACCCTCGGAATTGGTGGCGCTGTCGCGCGGACTGGCAGTGCGGGTGGAATCGAAAGCCATGTCCTCGGTGGTGCTGCAATCGGGCGAAGGCGAGATCGTCTGGGACGAGGTCCACCAGGACGCAGATGGCAAGAAGCTGAAGGTGCCGGGATTGTTCATGCTGCAGATCCCGTTGTTCCACATGGGCGAGACCCAGCGCGTGCCGGTGCGGCTGCGCTATCGTATCCGGGAAGGCTCGACGGTTTGGTTCTATCAGATCTACCGGCCCGACGTGGCGGTGACCGAGGGGGTGCTTGACGATTACGAGGACGCGACGGCCAAGACCGGCCTTCCCGGCTTCATTGGCAAGCCCGAGCCGACAGACGGGCGCTCCTGACACCAGAGGTCAA
>CAXBIE010000030.1:0-49076 GCA_963975635.1 uncultured Hoeflea sp.
TCGGTTTCGCATTCTTCGCGGAAGTTGGTTTCGATGATGCCGGAGCGGCCGCCGCCGACGCCGCAGGCGTAGCTCAGAGCCAGGTCATGGGCGTTGCCCGATGCATCGTGATGGATGGCGATCAGGCAAGGCACGCCGCCGCCCTTCTGGTATTCGCCGCGCACGGTATGGCCAGGGCCCTTGGGTGCGATCATGACGACGTCGACGGTGGACTTCGGCTCGATCAGGCCGAAATGGACGTTGAGGCCGTGAGCGAATGCAATGGCTGCGCCATCGCGGATGTTGGCTTCGATGTGATCCTTGTAGATGTCGGCCTGCAGTTCGTCCGGCGTCGCCATCATCATCAGATCGGCCCAGCCGGCAGCTTCTGCCACGCTCATGACCTTGAAGCCATCGGCTTCAGCCTTCTTGGCGGTTGCCGAACCTTCGCGCAGGGCGACTGCGACGTTGGTTGCGCCTGAATCCTTGAGGTTGAGCGCATGCGCCCGGCCCTGGGATCCGTAGCCGATGATGGCCACTTTCTTTGCCTTGATCAGATTGAGATCGGCGTCACGATCATAATATACGCGCATGATAGTCTCCCGTTTGCTGTGTTTGTCTTTGGTGTCGTCCGGGCAACAGGCACCGCGCCTGCCACCGATTTCTCTGCTGTTTCAGCCTCGTCCGTAGAGGCGCATGAAGTGGGCCGCAGCGGTTGCGGATATGGTCTGGATCTCGCCGGCATCCGGGCGGCGGTCTTCGCCCAGAAGTGCCCGAATCTGCGTGTCGGCCACCGCCAGCCCGAAGAAAGTGCGGCAAGCCGTATCAACCTGATCAAAACTCAGCAAGCCCTCCGCCCTGCCCGCCTCGAACAAAGGCTCGAGCCGGTGCCTCATGGCGAAGGGACCATTGGTGAGAACGATCGCGCCGAGCCGGCTCTTGCCCGATCCGGCATGGGAGACGGCGGCGCGGTTGAGCGCGATCGACAGATCGCTGGTGAGCACCGTCAGCCAGCTTGTCGCAAATCCGGCAAGCGCCGCCTCGAGGCCTGCGCGCGTCAGCTTGTCCTGCGGCAGTTTCGGCATCCGCACTTTCGAGGCCTGCCAGCGCACGGTGGCTGTGAGCAGCCCATCGCGGTCCCCGAACCACTTGTAAAGCGTCTCCTTGGAGCAGCTCGCGGCCCGGGCCACGGCGGCCACCGAAAATCCGTCACCTTCCGCCACCATCAGCTTGAGCACGGCATCGAGCACTTCCTGCTGCCGCTCTGACAGCCCCTCGCCTGTCGAGACGCCGGAGGCGGGCTCAACAGGCGCGGCGGTCTGCTTGGGGGCAGTGTCTGGGGCAAGGGTCAATGTCATGGCGGCGATGTACCGTACCGTACGGTACTGTGTCAAGCGAGATTGGAGTTATGAGGACAGCATTGCGAATTACAATAAACATACCGATCCCTACGGTTTCAAACAATCACGCGTTAGACAACGTTATTGAGAACAGTCCCGCGGGAAGGTCCCCACCTTCGGATCTGAAGACGACTCTCGCATTTTAGTATCAATAACAATCGTACATGTCAGAATTAGAGGCTTTCGGTTTCTGCCAAATTGATTTGGCTTAAATCTAATACGAATTTTCGAGATATTTTCTTCACCGATTCCGGAAATCAATTCTTTCTTAAATTGAATAAATCTCAGGAAATTTAATCTACTAATTGATCCGTCGGCAGCAACAAACATTCTAGGGTAGTACCCGATCTCCTTATCAACAACTGACCCGGCTTTGACGAACAATTTCGATGCCGGCTCCTGTTCATAATCTATCTGAGTACGTTTGAAATAGAACTGAGCATCAAGTTCAATCTTTCTGAGCGAGGCATTATCATTGCCAATAAATTCCAAGATGGCTTTGCCAGGATCGACAAGCAAATCATACCCATCAGTTGCGTAGTTCGCGATTGACATCCTATCGGCAACTACAATCAAATTGGCGCTTTCCGTACATTCGGCGCCATCCTGCTCCGAGCAGGCAAACTCAACACCGCGCATAGGAAGAATACGAGCATCCGGCCCAACAATGAAGCTCCAGCCTTGCCAAATCAGTCCAACAACAGCCAAAATGAATGCTAAGACCGATCCCAGACCTCCGATCTCATAACCGAAAATTCCAACTTTTTTAAGTTCTTGGGGATTTTTCGTCTCTTGCAGATGTGTATCGTTCGCCATGAAGCCCTTCGATTTCTGGTGTCTACGACCTTCAATTGCAGGTCTTTTTCGCACTAAGCATAACTTCAAGCGCTTGCGGACAAGCTCCAGATTTCGGGCACTTGGGACAATCCCTCTTTTTTGCCCATAGTTCCAAAGAAAATGTAGAAGACGAAGTTGAATCACCATCACCCAACGGTTCAAATTTAACACCACCCGCAGAAGTCAAAAACGTCCTGCTTCGCAGTACTTTATTCAACTCATCAGCATCAATAGATCCGGCCTCTTTAATTGTTTCAATGAGAATTTCTACCAGTGTATGTCCACCTAAAGCCATCTCAGTCGCTAGTTTTTGATTATTTTGCATTGATTGGATGAAATTTTCGAGAGGAACAACATCTTCGCTAATTGCTGATCCTACCCCAGCTAAAGTATCTAATTCTTCAATTCCGGATTGATTAAACACCAAGTGCGGAACAGACATTTCTTGAAACACTCTACTTGTTACGAGAGTGCTTCTACCGCAACTCAGCTCAAGAGCAATCGAGACGTTTTCGTTCTCAACCAATCTCCCTGCCCCTTGGGCCGCTGACGAAGGATCGCATTGCGTGTCGAGAATTACGAATTCGACAGGCTTTCCCTCAAATCCGATACCGCCGCCAACTCCGTTGATACCTGTTTTGCTACCTTCAATAAATTCAAAGCCGTCGTTGGCATGGAGGCCGGAAAGTGGAGCTATAATGCCTATTTTAACAGCGTCCCCTGCGCAGGACGCATCCGAAAGACAGCCCCACAATGCGCATGAAATCAAAAGTAACAACCTCATGACACACCCCTCTTCATAGCGAGCCACTATTTTTCTAAAACGCATGACACCATATCTATAATTGAGTTATATTATACTATCATTAGTTGCACTTGTCACTGACTGCAATGAATTGCCGACAACTCACTATTTCGTGGACTCTATTTCACCTCCAACAAAGCTCACTAGCGCAACACCAAATACACTCCTTCAATCTTTCAAGCTGAGGAATTTCGCGTAGAGTCGGCCTCAGGAGCCAGACTGTTCCTCTGCTTTTTGTCGCACGTAATCGGCTTCAATCACGAGCGCCCCTCACCCAGCCGCATGCATCGCCAGCGCGCCGGTCAGCATTGTCAGGCCGAACACCAGGATCAGCGCGGACGCGGCCAGTTGAAGGCCGAGGGAGACACGGGCGGCGAGTGCGGAGTTAACGGAGGCGGCGCGCATCAGCGTGGAGCGGGCGACCACGGAGAGGACCGCGATCACCGCGATGGTGGCGCCGGTGCCGAGCGCCATGGCCAGCACCGACAGGATGCCCGCGGGCAACAGACCGCCCGAGAGCGAGAACACCAGCACGATCAGCGCGCCCGAGCACGGCCTGATGCCGACCGAGGCGATCAGCGGCACCAGTCTTGGCCACGGCAAGGCCTCACCCTTGTCATAGCCGAAATTGACGGGCACGCAGCCGCAGGAGGCTGTGTGGACGTGCCGCACCGCCGAGCGCAGCCTGCGCCAACCTCTCCCGATCCGTGCCGTCATCCCCTCACCTGGCTGGAGATCCGGCAAAACCTCTTCACACAGATAGAGCCCGCTGGCGCTTGGTTGCGGGCCGCCAAAAGCCCGGCGCATCCGGGTCACCAGAAGCATCAGGCCGATCAGCGCAATCAGCGCATAGCTGGAAATCGCCACCAGGTCGGTCATGCCGGCCATGCCGGCGGCCGTGACATGGAGCAGCAGCGTGCCGACACCGACAATGCCGATCGCCACCAGCGCCTGCATCAGGCTGGCGGCGAAGGAAATCAGCACGGCTCGCCGCAAACTGTCATTGGTTGAGAGCAGATAGGAGGAGATCACCGCCTTGCCATGGCCAGGCCCAACGGCATGAAAAACGCCGTAAAGCAGGCTCACCCCAAGCAGCCAGGCAAGCGCGTCGGGACTTGCAGCAAAATGATCCACAGCGCTGGTGAGTTCTCTGTAGAAATAGCTCTGCACCTGCATCGCCTGGACCATCACGTCAGAGAACGGGCCTGTCCAGCTCAACCCCCTGGGTGCGTCGGGACTGGCAACGCCAAATGGGCCGGCGGCGGCACGACAGGGTTTGGACAAGACCATCATGACCGGAACCCAGAGCGCGGCCGGCGCCCACGGCCGCAATGCCGGCCGATGGTCTTGCCACGTCACTTGCATTCAACCAGGAACTGGTGCGCCAGGCCCTGGGCAGCATCCTGCAAGGCTTCAGGCAAATCGTGCTCGTCGGCGGGAATGGCGGCCAATTGCGCCATGATTTGATCATCGAGCTCGTGCGGCGGCTGGTAGCGCGCAGCACAGCCGGCAGCCTTCCCCTTGACCGCCACCGGGGTTTTGCCCGGATAACTGAACGCGACAAAGTACTCCGGATCAAGCACATCAATCTCCGTGGACGCAGTGAAGGGGACTGGTTGCCTGAGCGGCAGGGTGAAGGTCAGGGTCAGCCGTTTCCTGCCCATTTTCAACCCGTAGTGCTCGGCTGCCGCGAAATCCACCTGTGCGCCGGCATCCTTCACATAGGTGAAGAAATGATAGGGCTCGAGCGCTTCCATGTTGGTCTCGGAGAGTGGCTTGAGCTCGGCGGCACTCAATCTGTGGTCGCCATTGGCATCCAGCCCCTGGGTGGCAAAAACCGAAAACGGCGCGTCGAATGTCCAGACATTGGTGATTGATGTCAGCTTGCCGCCTGTCACATTGAGCGTAACGGCACCGTCGACCCAGACATGGGGATGTGCAAGGGCAGGCCCCGCCCATGCCAGCTGCGCTGCGAGCGCCGCACCGAAAATTCGCAAGCCTGATGTCATCCCGTCCATCACTTTCGTGATCACCAGAATCTCAAAATATGGCGGAATTCGGGACCGGGCCATCCGCTGTGACAGCGGCAAAAAAGAGGCATGCCGTGCACCATGGCGGTGACCAGCCCGCGTTGAAACGGATCGCGCCTGCCCCGCCGCCATCTTCGCCGCAAATGCTTCAGATCAGCAGATATGTTGGCAAACACCTTGCCGGCTTCGAGCGCGCATAAGATCGCGGCAATTGCCGCTGAATCCGATCTCCCTTTGAGGAAGCGCCCTATCCGCGAGGCGGCAGAACACGGCAGCGGACCATGGTCGTGCCCGATGCATCGGTGTCGGTGCTCAGACGCATCTGGCGGCTGGAGAGCATTTGCAGGGTGATGGACCGTGTGGTGGTTTTCTTGCCCCTTGCCTTGCAGGTTGCATCAAGGCGATTGACAGCGGAGCCGGGCTGGCCTTGCGAGATTTCGCAGGTTTCACCCGAGCGGCGAATGCTGTCCGGGGTGATAACGGCAAAACCCTGAAAGGCGGTCTGGTCCATCATGGCGCATTTGTCGCCATCGCTGGCCCAGACACCCACATAGGCCAGCCGGCTTTCGCCGCGGTCATGGGTCAGCGCTGCATTGGTGTCGTCGCGCAACAGACTTTGCGGTGGCAGAACCGCATCGAGACTCACAACAGGCGGCTTCGCGGATTTCGATGAATTCTCCGAGACACAGCCCGACAGCGCAAGCATTGCAATTGTGGCAGTTATTTTGATGCGACTCATGCTGACCCCGGTGAAAACACTCCAGTTTTCTGGCCGACCGGTTCGACAATTTCAAGTTCAAAGAATTGCTATGGGGTCGCACCGTCGCCCATTTGTCGCGACTGGCGCCAAGTGGACAGGTTCACACCGTGGCCTGATCGCGCATGATGACGAAGTCGGTCGCCGATCTTGTGTCAGGATGGGCAGGCAGATCGGTCAGCATCATGGTGGCGCCCGGATGCAGGTTCCGTGCGATCTTCGTATAGACATCGGGCGGGATCACCAGCCGCGCTGTCCGGGCCAGTTCACGCTGAACGTCGATCGAGGCTTCACCGCCGGTACCGAGGCCGACCGCCATCCAGTCGTACTGGTGGGTTGCGGGATCTAGCCCCTTGAGCACATAGACATGGGTGCCCAGCGGCAGTCGCGGCTGATTGATACCAATATCGGCACTGATGAACTCGGCGCCGTTTTTCAGCGCAATCAACCGCCGGTCGGCGCTGCTGACGATGATCGAAAGCGCGTCATCCATCTTGCCTTTTGAGTCGGTCGGCAACGATTTGCCGGCGACGTGACCGGTCATCGTCTCAATGGCCTTGAGATCGGAATTGGTCAACACCAATCCCGAATGCATCAGGCTGCCTATCCCGGAGCGTTCACGGGTGACGATCACCGGCGTGCCGTGGTGGGTGACCCCGAACACCAGTTCGGCAAACTTGCGCGGCAGGTGCACGCAGCCATGCGAGCTCGGGTAGCCGGGCAACCCGCCCGCGTGCAGGGCGCAGCCGCCGAAGAAGAACTGGCTGTCGGGCATGGCGGCATTGTTGTAGGCCCGCGAGTGATGCATCTTTTCCTTGCTCAGGACAGTGAAGACACCGGTGGGTGTCTCATAGCCCTTGCGGCCGCTTGAAATCGTCGTCACGCCGATACGCACGCCATTGCGGTAGACGAAGGCGAGCTGGTCGGACAGGGACACGATGACCGCAACCGGTCCCTGGAGCGAGCGGTCGGGATACCACGACCATTCGCCCGGCTTGAGGTCGCTCGCAGGCCTTTCGGTTTGCGCGAAGCTGAGTTCATAGGCACCGATCAAGGCCGCGGCCGAACCGGCGGCCAGCACGCCTCTGCGGGTCAAGCGTCTTTCCGCCATGCCAAAAAACTCCACCATTTGCCGTTTTCCAGGCAACTGCCAAAACACTCCATTAGCAGGATGGCATATTTACCCGGCATTGCAAGCGATGGCCCGGGCATGGAAGAGCCAAGCCCGCGGACGTTTCGCGTTGCTGCCGCTACTGCCCGGTTCCCTCGTCAAAGCGCTTTCTTGCCGTATCAACCCGGGCGAAATTGTCACCGGCCCAGATCACCAGATCATTCAGCGGCGTGAGCATGGAGGTTCCCAGACCGGTCAGACCATATTCGACGCTTGGCGGCTTGGTGGGATAGACCTTGCGGTAAACATAGCCGTCGCGCTCGAGATCGCGCAGGGTCTGGGTCAGCATGCGTTGCGAGATGTCAGGCACCAGACGGCGCAATTCGCCGAACCGGTAGGGCCGCTCGGCAAGCGCCAGCACCAGCAATGTGCTCCATTTGCCGAAAATGCCCTGCATCACCTGGCGCACCGGGCAATTCTCCAGAGACTGGTCAGCCTGCATCATCCGAATCCGGTCGGAGAACGGGATGTGGGCATCCATGGTGGTTCCTTTCAGGTAACTATCGGCGGCAAAACTGCCTTCTTTCATGTTCATCTTACATACCATATGTGCAGTAACTCTCAATAAGAGAGCAGCTTTATTTTTGGGCAGCCCTTCGGGATTGCCCCCATGAAAGGACATCGACATGACAGGCAAACTTCTCGTCACCGGCGCTTCGGGCCAGCTCGGCGCACTGGTGATCCAGCACCTGCTCGACACCCGCAAGGTGCCCGCCTCCAGCCTTGTCGCCGGTTCGCGCAATGTCGCAAAACTGTCCGGCCTGGCCGACCGTGGCGTTGAAACACGCCGGATCGATTTCGACGACGCCGGCTCCCTGCAGGAAGGCCTCAAAGGCGTGGACCGGGTTCTGATCGTCTCGACCGACGCGCTTGACGCCGAAGGCACGCGTCTGCGGCAGCACCTGGCAGCCGTGTCGGCGGCAAAAGAGGCCGGTGTCAGCCGGGTGTTCTACACGTCGATGCCAAATCCAGCCGAATCCGAGGTCACCTTCGCGCCGGATCATCTCAAGACGGAAGAAGCGATCAAGGCAAGCGGCCTCGCCTACTCCATTTTCCGCAATGGCTGGTACATGGAAAACCTTTTCATGGCGCTGCCGCAGGCGCTTGCTTCAGGCCAGTGGTACAGCGCAGCAGGCGAAGGCAAGCTGGCCCACATTTCCCGCGACGACATTGCCCAGGCGATTGCCGCCGGCCTCGCCTCGCCGCCGGCGGAGAATGTCACCTACACGTTGACCGGCGACACCGCGCGCAGCACGGCCGAGATCGCCGCGCTCGTCAGCGCCGGCACCGGCAAGCCGCTCGCCGTCGTCGATGTCAATGATGAGCAATTGGCTCAAGGCATGGCCGCCGCCGGGGTGCCCGCACCCTACATCCCGACACTGGTCTCGTTCGACGCCAACACCCGCGAAGGCAAGATCGCGATGGTGACCGAAGACGCCGCCACGCTGTCGGGCAACACGCTGACATCGCTGAAGGATTTCATCGAGGCCAACAAAGCGGCGCTGCTCGGCTGACCAAAGCCTTACAATGATGCCCGTCCTGGTTCTGATCTCCGGCCATGACACCGGCCTCCCACTGTCCATCAGTGATGGAGGGAGGCCGGACTACCGAACCTTCATCCGCATGCCCTGACGAACCGCTTGACGGTTTCGGCCATGCCGTATTCCAGCGCGTCGGCTGTCAGGCCGTGGCCGATGGAGACTTCGAGAAGATTGGGCAAGGCGCGGGCGAGAGCCGGCAGGTTCTCGACGGTGAGATCATGGCCGGCATTGACGCCGAGCCCCAGTTCGGCGGCGATCGCTCCCGAAATTTCGAGTTTCCCGAGCTCTTCGGCGGCGCGCGCCGGATCATCGAATGTGCCGCCATAGGGGCCGGTGTAGAATTCCACCCGGTCGGCACCCGTCGCCCTGGCCGCTTCAAGCGCGGCGCGGCTGGCATCGGGATCACAAAACAGCGACACGCGGGCGCCGCCCTTTTTCAGGCGCTGCACCACCGAGCGCAGCACATTGCCCTTGCCCTCGAAATCCCAGCCGTGATCCGAAGTTGCCTGCGACGGATCGTCCGGCACCAGGGTCACCTGCTCGGGCGCATTGGCATCGACCAGATCGAGAAATTCCTCGGTCGGGTAGCCTTCCATGTTGAACTCGGCGTCGGGAAATTCATCGTCAATCAGGGCGCGGATCTCAGGCAGATCGGAGAAGCGGATATGGCGCTGATCCGGCCGCGGGTGCACGGTCAGGCCGTGTGCGCCGTTGATCAGCGCGATGCGCCCCAGGCCGGTGACGCTGGGCCAGGGCAGATCCCGGCGGTTACGCAGCATGGCGACGGCATTGAGATTAACGGAAAGCTTGGCAGTCATGGCGGCCTCACGGGCAAGGACAACTAAAAGAGCGATTGGCCCTCAGACATGTCCTAAAGCATTGGCCGGTGATGTTAAAATGAATTTCAGGAAAGCGAGCATTCGGTTTTTCGATCAATGGCCGGAGCGCTCAATTCAACGAAACGTCAAGCCACCGGGCAGTGGCGGTTATCGCACAGCCTCAGGACTTTCCGCGCCGCAACCGCGTCGAGTAGTCCTTGATGTCGGAATCGTAGTTTTCGATCATCCGGCGCTGGCGCTTTCTGCCGATTCTGCGTGCTCCCCAGAAAAACAGCAACGTAAACAGCCCAATCAGCACGAAAATCGGCCCGCCAAGGTCTTTGGCATCGGATGAGCCGAAAGCCTGTTTCAGCAGAGCGCTGAAGTCGACGGCATGCGCGGGGACAGCGGTCAACAGCACGGCCGGCAGCGCAGCGAATACGGATGAAAAGCGCATGAACATCTTCCCTGTTCAGATAATCCGGGACCATCATAGGGCAAGATTGTTAAAAAACTGGGCACTGGGCACTGGGCACTGGGCATTTCACCTTCGCCGGCGCAGTGCTGAAGCTGCCGTGCAGCAACATGCCCGGGGTCTGATCCGTCCTTGCCCCCGGCCGGGCTGAGCCGGGGCGATCCCGGCGCAGGTGGATTACCGTACCGAACCATTTTCCACTACCGCGGACTGACGATTGGACATCAGGCGGGAGGTCCCCGGTTGCAACACTCTCGTTTCAACCGGGAAAGGCGGCCTTATGCAACCTTGGCAAGCCGCGACTGTACAAGAGGCTGGGTGGTGCTGGTCGAGACAGTGAACCTTGACGCCAGTTCGGCAAGCGTCTGGTTGATCCCGAGCAGGTTCTGTGTGGCGGCGTTGGTCTGCTCCACCATCGCCGCATTCTGCTGGGTGATCTGATCCATGGCGTTCACCGAGCTGTTGATCTCGGATATTCCGGTAGTCTGCTCCTGGGCAGCCTGGGAAATCGTGACAAAATGCTCGCTGATGGTCTGTACCTGGCTGCCGATGCTGCCCAGTGCTTCGCCGGTCTTGTTGACCAGTTCGACGCCGGTGAGGACGTCTCTGAAAGAGGCTTCGATGAGTTCCTTGATTTCCCGCGCCGCAGATGCGGAGCGTTGCGCCAGTTCGCGAACCTCCTGGGCGACAACAGCAAATCCCCTGCCCGCCTCGCCGGCGCGCGCGGCCTCAACACCGGCATTGAGCGCCAACAGGTTGGTCTGGAATGAAATCTCGTCGATCACCGTGATGATCTGGGTGATCTTCTTCGAAGATTCCTCGATCTTGCCCATCGCGGCAATGGCCTGACTGACAGTCTGGCCCGATTGTGCGGCCTGGTCAGAAGTCTGACTGACCAGCTCCCGGGCTTCCTTGGTCCGCTCGGCGGATTGCTTTGAAATCGTGCTGATCTGTTCGATCGCGGCCGCGGTCTCTTCAAGGGCAGCAGCCTGCTGTTCTGTGCGGCGCGCCATATCGTCTGTTGCACCGGACAGCTCGCGGGTATCGGACGCTGACTGGGTGATTGAGGACGAGATATCGAGGAACGCCTCGTTCAGCTTTGAGACGGCGGTGTTGAATTTGCTCTTGAGCCCGTCGAAATCCGCGCAAAGATTTTCGGTGATTGCGGAGCGCAGATCACCGGTTGCCAAGGTGGTCAATGCACGATCAAGGGCTGCCAGGGCCGCGTCCTGCTCGGCCTTCAGACGCGCACGTTCGTTCTCGGACTTGGCGCGCTCCTCGCTCAACTCATCCAGGTAGACGGAGATCGCATAATCCATGTCGATCAACGCGGCCTTGACGACGGCAGCGACGTCCTTGCCTGCCTTATCGGCCTTCTTGCCGGCTCCAAAGCCCTTGATCTCGGTTGCAATGATGTGGGTTATCAGCTCTTCAAGGATCAGCGAGTAGCCGCCGATGTACCATTTTGGCTCAAGCCCGAGCTTGGCATGGACCTTGCCGATACGCGTCACGCCTTCGATGTAGTCATCGTCGAATTTGCCGGTGGCAATCATGCCCCAATGCACCACCTGCTTTTGCTTGGCGTGATCGATATGGGAAGCATCGCGGAAATGCCGTGCCGTTTCCGGATTGGATTTCGCCTGCGTATAGAACCGGTCAAGCGCAGGTCCGACGGACTTCTCAATGAGCGGCTTGAGAGCTGAAAGCCTCTCGCGTTGCGCCTTGTCCATGCCGACGAAGGCCAGCTTTTCGGCGTTTTGTTTCTGCCTTGACATCACACTCATGGCGATCTTATCCGTTCCTATACCTTGAGAGAGGGCATCGGAATGTGCCGTTGTCAGGGCCTTCAACAAAATCTTCATGATCCTGAAGTGACAGCTAGTTTCGTACCGCTAATAATTGATTAAAAGCGTTTGCAATATATCGTATGATCCGCATGGAATATGGCCCTTGTAGGCACAGTCGATTGCCCTCCGGAGCAGGTTTCGATCCACTGTTGGCGGGACTGAAACCGGCCTGAGCCGCAGCCTGACCCAAAGGATGGATTTTACCCCTGTTTGACCGCCAGCCAGATCATGTGACGGGCGCCGCGCTTTTTGGTGCTGGCGCGAGTCGGCACTTCGGTGACCGTAAAGCCGGCCTGTTTCAGCCGCCGGGTAAATGCCGCATCGGGCGCTGAGGACCACACCGAAAAGATCCCGCCCGCAGAGAGGGCCCTATGCGCCGCGCCCAGCCCGGCAGCGGAATAGAGCGCGTCATTGCCCTGCCTGGTCAACCCGTCCGGACCGTTGTCGACATCGAGCACAATGGCATCCCATTCATCGCGGGCATTGCGGATCAGGTCGCCGACATCGGCTTCGGCCAACGCCACCCGTGGATCGTCAAGACACGCGCCAAACACCGGGCTCATCGGGCCTTTGGCCCATGCAATGACCTGCGGCACCAGCTCGGCAACGGTGATGCGGGCGTCATCTCCCAGGGCCTTCAGCGCCGCACGCAAGGTAAACCCCATGCCCAGGCCACCGATCAGCATGCGCAATCCGGGCAGGCCCGGAAGCTTGTCCGCGGCGAGATTTGCCAATGCCTCCTCAGAGCCACTCAACCGGCTGTTCATCAGCTCGTTGGAGCCGAGCATGATGGAGAATTCAGTCCCGCGGCGCATCAGCCGCAGTTCCACGCCATCTTCAAGCATGACGGCATCAAGCCGTTCCCAGGGGATCATTGCATATCCGTCGATCTTGTTTCAGTGGCGCCAGCCTATAGCACGTGAACGATCAAAAATCGCAGCTGTCCGAGGTTCGCTTTTTTCGGGGCAGGCAGCCAAAACAGCCACCTTCGCCCGTGCCGGCGAGCAGTTTCTACAGAGTGTCCCTCACATTGGCTGCCGCGCGGGAGCAACCAGTGCGGAGAAGCAGACTCACGTCCCGGAACGGTGGTCGAAGTTACGGCGCGCCGCCTCGACGTCGGGCATCTTTTCCATTGTCCAGGCATACAGCGCCTTGAAGGGCGGCTGCAGCGTGCGGCCAAGCGCGGTGATTTCATATTCAACACCGACGGGCGACGCCGGGATGACACGGCGTTCCACCAGTCCGTTGCGCTCCAGCCGCCTGAGGCAGTCAGTCAGCGCCTTCTGGGTGATGCCCTCGAGATGCCGCTTGATGGCGTTGAAGCGCATCGGCCCGGCGTCGAGAACCGTCAACACCATCATCGACCATTTGCCGGCAATCTGGTCGAAAAGCTCACGGCTCGGACACTCGGCCGAAAAGCTCTGGCAGGTTTTGGCATCCATGGTGGTTTCCCTCACTATACCTGGTCACTTCAAAGTGCCGTCTTGAATGTAGGTATAAATTATATACCTACGTAGGCCATTCTGAATAGGACACCCCGAATAATGACAGCCCCGCTGAATACTGACAGCCTGTTTCGCCCGTTCCAGCTCAAATCCCTGACGCTGAAGAACCGTATTGTCATGGCGCCTATGACCCGTAATTTTTCGCCCGATGGCGTTCCCGGCAAGAATGTCGCCGCCTATTACCACCGCCGCGCCGAAGCCGATGTCGGACTGATTCTGTCCGAAGGAACGGTGATTAACCGGCCTGCCTCGCGCAATGAAGCCGGCATTCCGTTTTTCCATGGCGAGGACGCGCTTGCCGGCTGGAAGTCCGTCATCGACGGCGTTCACGCTGCCGGCGGCAAGATGGGTCCGCAAATCTGGCACACCGGTGCGACCCGCGGCATGACCGGATGGGCGCCCGAAGCGCCGGTCGAAAGCCCTTCGGGGCTGAACGGCCCTGGCGACCCGAACGGGGTGGCGATGAGCGAGGAAGACATCGCCGACACCATCGCGGCTTTCGCCAGTGCTTCGGCTGACGCCAAAAAGCTGGGCTTTGACTTGGTCGAGCTGCACGGCGCGCATGGCTATCTGATCGACCAATTCTTCTGGGCAGCCACCAACCAGCGCACCGACCGCTATGGCGGCGCCAGCTTGAAGGAACGCGCCCGCTTTGCCGCCGAGATCGTGGCTGCGACGCGTGAAGCGCTGGGTCCCGACTATCCTTTGATCCTGCGCCTGAGCCAGTGGAAACAGCAGGACTACAAGGTCAAGCTTGCCCAGACACCCGATGAAATGGCCGACTGGCTGGTACCGCTGAAGGAGGCCGGCGTCGACATGTTCCACTGCTCGCAGCGCCGTTTCTGGGAACCGGAATTTCCTGAAATTGACGGCGAAGAAGGCCTGAACTTCGCTGGCTGGGCCAAGAAACTCACCGGTGCGGCGACAATCTCGGTCGGCTCTGTCGGCCTGTCGGGCGATATGATGGCGGCTTTTGGCGGCCAGACTTCCTCGCCGGTGGGGCTCGACGCGCTGGTCAAGCGCATGGAAGCCGAGGAATTCGACCTGATCGCCGTCGGCCGCGCCATCCTCGGCGATCCGCAATGGGTGACCAAGATCAAGACCGGCGACACGCAAGAACTGCAAGCTTTCGACCCGGCCTCACTGGCCGAACTGGTCTGACAACAACGCCGCCGGAACGAGGGTTTCGGCGGCGTTTTTCTTGATGGTGCCCCATCAAATGGAAGGGTGCTGCGGGGCCGGGTCTCAGTAGACCGGCATCTTGGCGAAGCCTTTTCCAAGGATCGGACCCGTCGGGAGATTGGTCGGAGAGCCGCCCAGCGGTTCATAGGTTATCTCGTAGAGCTGATCCTCGCGCGGCGGCGGCAAGCCGTCGACCGACAGCGTGCGCGAGCGCGCGGCGGCGAGAAGACCAAGCGACACCGGACTGCCGTCTTCTTCGGGCTTGGTCCAGACCTGCATGACGCGATCATCGGGCACGCGGGCGCTTTCCAGAAGAGTGATCAGGGTCTTGTTGTTTTCATTGCCCTCGACAAGCGCAATCGGTTGGCCCTGACTGTCGAGCAGCACGGCGATGACTGTCGGCTCCGTCACGTTGAGCAGAGACCAGCCCAGGGCGACTGCGAGCAGAAGGGCTGCGGCGATCCCGCTCAGCGCCGTGGCGCGCCATTTTGTCATGGCTTTGTGAAGCGGGAGAAACTTGATGATCTCGGCGCTTGGCTGCTCGCCAGGTTCCCCGGCCTGTTCCTGGTCAAGCGACGCCTCCACACGCTGCCAGAGGTCATCGGGAAGCGGCAGCGGGTCAGCAGTGTCATCAAGCGCGGCGAAGCGGCTTCGGGCGCGTTCGAGCTTTGCCGCCATGGCTGCATCGGTCGCGCAAAGCGCTTCGATCTCAGCCATTTCGGCCTCGCTGGCCAGCCCCAGCACGGCTTCATCAATGCGTTCCGCAAGAGACCGCTCGGTCATGACAGACACTCCCGCAAGGTCAGCAAGCCGCGCCGGACCCACGCCTTGACCGAGCCGAGAGGCGCGCCCATGCGCCCGGCGATCTCTCCGTGGCTATAGCCCAGCACATAGGAAGACATGATGGCCATGCGTTTGTTCGGCTCCAGGGTTTCGAGACACACCCGCAGATCATTTGTGCGCTCGAGGCGATTATAGGCCATTTCAAGAATGGCATCATCAGACGCTGTTTCCGCCTCCTGCGGATCCAGAGCGATCTCCCGGTCCCGGTTTCTCAAAAGCGTCAGGCACTTGTTGCGCAAGATCGTGTACAGCCAGGACTTTGCCTGCCCCTGGCTGTGATCGAACTGGTGAGACTTCCGCCACACCAGAACAAAGCTTTCCTGCACGGCATCCTCGGCCAGATCCTGCCGGCGCAACATCCGGCGGGCAACGCCAAGCATGCGGCCGCCCTCGGACTCCATGATGTTCTTTAACGCAGACCGATCCCCTGCAGCGCAGGACTGGATCAAAGCAGCGAGGTCTGTCACGTGCGAGCTCTTTCCCGGTTTACGGCAAGGAGCCGTGTTTTCAGGATCTGGATTAAAGAGCGGCCGGAAGCCTGTCAAACCATGATCGGATTCTTCACTCCGATAAAACCCGCCCGCGGCGGACATGGTCAGATCCAGACGAAACCGTGGGGTGGAAAGCCGGTGCGGACAGTCCCGCACCGGCCCTTGTCCTGTTACATCGCCGTCATGAAGGTGATGTCACGCACGGTGGCGCCGTCGGTGCCCTTGAGCTCCCAGCTCTTGTCGACTGCGCCGCTTTCCAGCGACACGGTGTAGAGCATAGACCCTGCGACCAGCCATGCGGTGTTGGTTCCCTCGGCATCGGTGGCAATGTCAAAGGCATAGGTGTCGCTGGCGTCGATGCCGAGCTTGCCGATGGCACCCAGCGTGCCGTCGTTTGGCGAGGTCTGCTGGATCAGCGCCACGATGGTGGAGTCGATGTCATACATTGCTGTCGACTCGGGCTTGCCATAGGAGTTGATATAGGCAGCCGCAACGATCGCAGGTGCTTCGCCGGCGTGCATGTCGGCATCCTCATAGGCGAGGCTGCCGTCAACGGTCACGGCGCCGCTTTCGATGTCGACACGGTGGTTGGTGGTGCCGGACATGAAGCGCAGCTTGTTGGCCATCGGATTGAAGTCGACGATGACGGCGCCATCGATCGGTAATTCCTTGTCCATCTTGGAGATGACGGTTGCCGCGCCGGTTTCCGGATCGATTTCGACAATTTCAAAGGCGTCGGTGACGCCGATCAGCTGGCCTGTGGCCGGGCGCAGATCAATGCCGAGCAGCTTGCTCGCACCCTTGACTTCCATGGAGGCGCTCACGGTTGCCGTGGCAACGTCGATCTTGTGAAGCATGTTGTCGCCCGACAAGGCGATTGCGGTCATGCCCATGTCCTGGGCGAGTGCCATTGAGGAGCTGGCCAGAAGAGCAGTGGCGGCGATTGCGGTTGTCAGTTTGGTCATGTTTCAAGTCCTTGGGTCTTCCGGCTGCGGCCCATCCGCAGCCTGGATACCCCTAAGACTCAGCGAGCACCCGGTTTGGATGCACGGGTGCAGAATTTATTTTTGGTTGCCGGTGAACAAGGATGGAAAATGGCTTCGCCTGAGGATGTGCATTCCGGCAAAGCACCGGTGTTGCCGGGCCAATCTTTTGCCAACAACATTCGACAAACCCCGGTGCAAGACCGGAGCAGGTCAGCGTCAATTTTCCGTCGCCGCGCCTAGCGGACAATCACCAGCCGCTCGGCGGCCCTTGTGATCGCGGTGTAGAGCCAGCGCTCGCGGGTCTCGCGGAAGGCGTAGCTTTCGTCGAAGAGGACGACCGAGTTCCATTGCGAGCCTTGCGCCTTGTGCACGGTCAGCGCATAGCCGTAATCGAAATCGTCGTAGCGTTTCTTGGTCTGCCAGGGGATTTCGAGATCCGGATCGTCGAAGACGCTTTTGAGCAGCTTGATCTTGGCCGAGCCGCGATCCATGTCATCGTCTTCGGGTCGAACCAGCAGGTTGATACCGGGTTTGACGGTCTCTTTCGACGCGGTCATCACCTGCCAGAGCGAGCCGTTGAGCAGCGCCTTGGCCGGATCATTCCGCAAACACACCAGCTTGTCGCCGGCCTGCGGAAAGGCCTGGGTAAAACCCTTGAGCTCGCGCAGGCGCTGGTTGTAGCGGCGGCGGGTGCGATTGGTGCCGACCAGCACCTGATCGGCCTCGAGCACCATGTCGCGGTCGACCTCGTTCTTGCCGATCACCTGGGCGGTGCCGTAATCGCCATGCATGATCTCGCGGCCTTCACGCACCTGCATGGCCAGATCGATGATCGGGTTGTCGCGGGCCTGGCGGTGAATCTCGGTCAGCAGGATATCGGGCTCCTGCTCGGTGAAGAACCCACCACCGGAAATCGGTGGCAGCTGTCCCGGATCGCCGAGTACCAGGATGGGGGTGCCGAAGCTCATCAGGTCCTTGCCCAGCGCCTCGTCGACCATCGAGCATTCGTCGATGATGATCAGGGCTGCCTGGGCCAGCGGGCTTTGCCGGTTGATCGAAAACAGGGGCGAGACGGTGGTCTTGCCGGTTTCCTCGTCGGAGATTTCTTCCTCGCCCTTGGGCCGGTAGATCAGCGAGTGAATGGTGCGGGCGTTCTTGGCGCCGCGGGCGCGAAGCACCTGGGCTGCCTTGCCGGTGAAGGCTGCAAACAACACCTCGCCATCGACATTGTCGGCGAAATACTTGGCCAGCGTGGTCTTGCCGGTGCCGGCATAGCCGAACAGCCGGAAGATCGGCGTGCGGCCATCCTTGAGCCAGCGCGAGACGGCCTTGAGCGCCTCATCCTGTTGGGGTGAAAACTTCATATCTTCTCATGGCAGATTCGGTTCGCCTGCGCGACCCCGGCAATTGACGCTTGGGGATCTAAAGGATCGAGGCCAGATCGTGCTTGCCGAGCGTCTGCAGAAACGCGGACTTGGCCTGCCCCAGCACGCCCTTGAGCCTGCAGCGCGGCAGAAACGAGCAGGTCTCGTCGCCAAAGCAGCCGGCGATGTTGAAATCGGGCTCCATGTGCTCGGCCACCGCCTTGAGATTGATGTCAGCTGCCGGCATGGCCAGCCGCAAACCACCATTGCGTCCACGCACAGCGGTGACAAAGCCGCCGGCCGTGAGGTTTTGTGCGACCTTCATCAGGTGGTGTTTCGAGACACCGAATTCACGGGCCAGATCGTCGACCGATTTGACCTCGCCGGGCGCGCGCCCCAGCGCCATGAGAACGCGGAATGCGTAGTCGGTGTGAAGGGTCAGGCGCATCGATAACCTCAATAGTGGTATTTGATATATTGCTTTTAACGGCAAGCTGGAATAGTGGTATATGGAATACCAGAAAAGAGGATGTGATGAAAACACTGCTTTGGATATTTCTGTTGCCAGGTGATCTGGTCCGCCGGCGGCTCGGCATCACAGTTGAACAGGATGGCGGGTTGATCCGCTCCTTCATCAACATGTGTTTCTGGGGCGCGATCACGCTGCTGATCGCTCTGAAATATGTCTGACAGGCCCGCTCCGACCGTGCTGAAGGCGCGGCCCGCGCCGCCCCGGGTGCCTGCCGTCGAGATCTCGCCGGAGCAGATTGCGCTGCTGGTTGACCGGTTTTATGGCGAGATCCGAAAGCATCCGCGGCTCGGCCCTTTGTTTGAAGACAGGCTTGCGGGCAAATGGGATCCGCATCTTCAACGGATGAACCAGTTCTGGCGCTCTGTGCTGCTGCATTCGGGAGAGTATTCGGGACAACCCGTGGTCAAGCACAACGCTCTGCCGGATCTTCAGGAAGATGATTTCCGGCTGTGGCTGCAGCTCTTCGAGGCCACAACGGCAGCGCTGTTTGAACCGGAGACCGCAGCGCCAATCCTGGTCATCGCCCGGCGCATCGCCCGCAGCCTGTGGCTGGCGCGGTTCGGCACGCCGTTCAACAAAGCGCCGGACTGGCTGGGCTGAGAGTCCGGGGACTCCCCGATTTTCCGGTTTCACCTTCGCTGGGGATCATTTTCGAGCAGGATCGGTTGTCCGTGCGGCGTTGCGTGAGCGGCGCGCTGCCAGGACGCGGACAGGTCGGTAACCAGCTGCGAGCCGGCCACGCCTTTTTCCGAAAGCAGCGCCTCAATCGCCGCCAGCCAATGCTGGTAATAGTCGCTGCCATCTTGCGCGGCATCCGGACTGGCCACCTGCTTCGACAATGCCGCCGCCCATTCGCTCCAGGTGAACACACCGCGCTGATGCAGCGCCACGGCCAGTGCGAAGGCCTGCGCCTGCCACGGTTCGGCAAACACCGGCGCGTCCGGACCCGAGCCGCCGGGCAGGCGGAAAGGCGACCCGGTTGAAGCTCCCGTATCAGGCTCAGGCGTGCTCAAGATAGCTCTCCCAGGCATCAATCGAGACGGTCAGCGCCGGATCGGCCCGCCTCCCCCAGAGCTCCTGGCCGGTGAAGCAGACCGTATAGACATGCTGCGGGTTTTCGCCCTTTTCGTGGGCGTTGGTGTCAGGAAACACAAATCCCTCGCGAACGGCCTCGACCGTGCCTTGCTTGCCGCGGGCATAGCGCGGCAGCCGCGTGTGACCTTCCGGGTGATCATTGATGGTGCGGATCCGGTCCCCCGGCTTGAAGCGAGGGCCGGCGGCAACCTCGCGGTTGCACGGCGCGCCGCGGGCCAGAAGGGCAGCGACGTCGTCTGCGTGCAGCACGCGTTTCGGTTTGACGCCGGGCCAGATCTTGTGGCCCGCTTCCAGCTCGTCTGCGGAGACAAAGCCGTAGCGTTCGAGCAAAGTCTCGAGCGCGCGGATCCAGATCTCGTAATAGCTGGCGCTGTAATAGGTCGCCGGATGCAGAGATTCACGCGCATGGCGGCTTTCGTCGATGGTCCAGGCACCGAAGGCGCCGGTGGCCAGCGTCACGCCGAGCGCGCGCCGTTCCCAGTCTGCGTGAAACACCGGTTCGTTGGTTTCGGGCGCCACCGGGCCGAAGCCCATCTGTCCACCGAGATCGTGCGGACCGTTCATGACGACGCTCCCGCATCCGGCGTGGCCGGCCACAAGGCGCCGGGCTCAAGCGAACCCGGTCTCAGCGGCAGGCCGGTGCCGATCATCGAGTCGCGGGTGACCAGCTTCGCCAATTCCTCTTCGCTCAAACCGTCTGTCTGCACAGGGCGCATCGGCACCACCATGTAGCGCAGCTCGGCGGTGGAATCCCACACCCGGATTCGGGTTTCCTCAGCCAGCACGAGACCGAATTCGGCCAGCACGCCACGCGGGTTGATCACCGCCTGGCTACGATAGGGCGGCGCCTTGTACCAGACCGGCGGGACGCCGAGCACGGTCCATGGGTAGCACGAGCACAGCGTACAGACGATGAGATTGTGGGTGTCCTCGGTGTTGAACACCGCCTGCATGTGCTCACCCTGCCGCCCCGTATAACCAAGCGAGGCGATGGCCGCCGTGGCGTCGCGCTCGAGCCATTCGGCAAAATCCGGATCAGTCCAGGCCCTGGCCACGACACGGGCGCCGTTGCGCGGACCAATTTTGGTCTCGTAGGTCTCGACAATGGCGTCGATGGCGGCGGGATCGATCAGGCCCTTTTCGGTGAGAATTGTCTCCAGCGCCTTGACCCGGGCCGCAAACGGATCGAGCTCATTGTCGTGGTGGTGGTCATGGTGATCGTGGGTCATGGCGCAAGGGTAGTCCTCTCCATCGGCTATCGCAACATCGGCCACAGGCTCGCCACCAGCAGCACCGCCATGGAGATATTGAACCATTTGAGCCGCACCGGATCGGCCAGCCAGGATCTGAGCACCGAACCGAATCCGGCCCAGGCGCTGACGCAGGGAATTGTGGCGATGGCAAAAGCAAGGAAGATCAGCATCACCGTATCGGCGTAGTGATCGGGGTCGGTATAGATTCCCATCGCCGTGACCAGCATCACCCATGCCTTGGGATTGACCCACTGGAACGCCGCAGCCTCAATGAATGTCATCGGCTGCGCCCCTGCCCTGGCTTCGGGCAAGGTGTTTGATGTGGCAATCCGCCAGGCGATGTAGACGAGATAGCCGCCACCCAGGATCTTGAGGACCAGATAAAGTGCGGGAATGGTGGTCAGCAGCGCCCCGAGGCCGAAACCGACGGCCAGAAGAAGCGCAAGGAAGCCGATCGCGATGCCCAGCATATGCGGCACGGTGTTGCGGAAGCCGAAATTCACCCCGGAAGCAAACAGCATCATGGTGTTCGGCCCCGGCGTCCCGCCGGCAACAAAGGCAAAGGCGATCAGCGTCAGGAAGGTTTCAAGTGCCATAGTCTTTCCCACCGGCGGAATGCCGGTCCATACTTGTTAAACCACCCCCGGCGCGAGACAAACAAATTGTCGTCATACCCGCATTCGAGAATGTGATTGAAACGACGCAGAGGAGACCCAGATGAGCCATGCGCTACCCACAGCCACATTCCGCGACGGAACCACCGTACCGGCGCTCGGGCTCGGCACCTGGCACATGGGAGAGCGACGCAATGAGAAGGCCGGTGAAGTGCGGGCGCTGCAAGCCGGCATCGATTGCGGCATGACGCTGATCGACACGGCGGAAATGTATGCAAATGGCGGAGCGGAGGACGTGACCGGAGAGGCCATCAGCGGCCGCCGTGACAAGGTTTTCCTGGTCTCCAAGGTGCTGCCGTCCAATGCCAGCCGTCACGGCACCATCGCCGCCTGCGAGGCCAGCCTGAAACGGCTTGGCACCGACCATATCGATCTCTATCTGCTGCACTGGCCGGGCCGCCATCCGCTTAATGGCACAGTGGAAGCCTTTGAAGAATTGCGCGAGGCGGGAAAGATCGGCCGCTGGGGGGTGTCCAACTTCGATACGCTGGGTATGCGGCAATTGTCCGCCCTGCCCGGCGGCGCTGACTGCGCGGCCAATCAGGTGCTTTACAATCTGTCGACGCGCGGCATCGAGTTCGATCTGCTGCCATGGATGACCGAAAACACCATGCCGCTGATGGCCTATTCGCCGCTCGATGAAGGCCGGCTGCTCAGACATCCGGGGCTGGGCAGATTGGCAAAGCGGCTTGGCCTGCCACCGGCGCAACTGGCGCTGGCCTTCCTGCTCAGCCGTGACAATGTGATTGCGATTCCGAAATCATCCAGTCCGGACCGGGTTGCCGAGAACCGCGCAGCAGCGGATATCCGCCTAAGCGACGATCAACTGGCCGAACTCGACCAGATCTTCCCGCCACCACGCTCGCGCGAGCCATTGCAGATGATCTGAATTCCGTCTTCCCTACCGGGACTGAGCCGCCAAACAGAAAAGCCGCCCGAGATGACAAGATCCCAGGCGGCGGCGATTTCGATGGTTGCATGCACAGCCTTACCAGTTGAGGCATTTCTCCAGCAACGCCGCGTCCGGGTCGCTGGCATTCGGGCCAAATTCTGCATAGCAACCGGCGGTCCAGGCATAAGCGGTATTGTCGCGTGCCTTGGCTGCAACAGGACTGGGTGCAATCTTCATCTGTGCGGTTGTCGCCGGCATCAGACGGGAGCTGGTCCTGCCCTCGGCGCTGGCGGTTCCGGCGGCGGCGAGCATGGCTCCAAGCGAAATGGCGGCGGTGGTCAGGATAATCTTTTTCATGGCTGTTTCCTCTCTTTCGGGTATCGCGTTGTTGCGATGAACCCTTCCTAGAGAGGTCCGGCTTAACCGGATTGGAACGCCATGTTCATCTGGCGTTAACCATCACGCGGGCGTGAGCGCCTGCAGCAACGCGCTGCAGTCCAATCGCCTCACATCCCCTGCGGCCCGCGATTCATCGCGGCGATGCCGGTGCGGCAGATCTCGACCAGGCCGAGCGGCTTCATGATCGAGATGAACTGTTCGATCTTGGAGACACGACCGGTAATCTCGAAGATGAAGTGCTCGGTGTTGGCGTCGATCACCTGGGCACGGAAGGCGTCGGCAAGCCTGAGCGCCTCGACCCGGTTGTCGTTGGTGCCGGTGACCTTGACCAGGGCAAGTTCGCGTTCCAGCGGCTTGTCGTGCCCCAGCTCTTCGGAGCGAACCGTCAGATCCACCACCCTGTGCACCGGCACGATGCGTTCAAGCTGGGATTTGACCTGCTCGAGCACCTGCGGGGTGGCGGTGGTGACGATGGTAATGCGCGAGAGATGCGCCTCGTGCTCGGTCTCCGAGACCGTCAGGCTTTCGATGTTGTAGCCGCGGCCGGAAAACAGGCCGATGACCCGGGCCAGGACGCCCGGCTCGTTGTCGACCAGAACCGATAGCGTATGGGTTTCCGGGCGCGCGGTCTCGGCGGTCATGAAGTAGGCCGAACCGGTGGGTTGATGCTGAGCGTTCATGTGATCAGTTCCTGTTCTGTTGGTGAGCTGGCTTTTCGAAACAGATGGAGACCATCTGTTTCGGCCAGACCACTGGCGCTGCTCAGACGAGCGCGCGGCCTTTTGCATCAATGGCGTTGGCCACAGCTTCGTCGGTGGCCTCATCCGGCAGCAGCATATCGTTATGCGCCTTGCCTGACGGGATCATCGGGAAGCAGTTGGCGAGGGCTGCGACCCGGCAATCGAAGATCACCGGCTGCGGCGTATCGATCATGGTCCGGATCGCATCGTCGAGGTCGGCAGGCTTGTCGCAGCGGATGCCGACACCGCCATAGGCCTCGGCCAGCTTGACGAAGTCAGGCATGGATTCGGTGTAGGAATGCGACAGCCGGTTGCCATGCAACAGCTGCTGCCACTGCCGCACCATGCCCATATACTGGTTGTTGAGGATGAAGATCTTGACCGGCAGGCCGTACTGCACCGCGCAGGACATTTCCTGGATGCACATCTGGATCGAGGCGTCGCCGGCGATGTCGATGACCAGACTGTCACGGTGCGCAACCTGCACGCCGATGGCCGCCGGGAAACCATAGCCCATGGTGCCCAGACCGCCCGATGTCATCCAGCGGTTGGGCTCCTCGAAGCCATAGAACTGTGCCGCCCACATCTGGTGCTGGCCAACCTCGGTGGTGATGTAGGTGTCACGGTCCTTGGTCAGCTCATAGAGCCGCTGGATCGCATATTGCGGCATGATGACGTCCTTGTTGGACGTATATGCCAGCGAATTGCGGCCTCTCCATTTGTCGATCTGGGTCCACCAGTCGGCAAGCTGGCTCTTGTCGGTGTTCTTCGAGGCGCGCCACAGCCGGACCATGTCTTCCAGAACATGGCCGATATCGCCCAGAATGCCGACATCGGTGCGCACGATCTTGTTGATCGAGGACGGATCGATGTCGATGTGGATCTTCTTCGAGTTGGGTGAAAACGCATCCAGACGGCCGGTGATACGGTCGTCAAAGCGGGCGCCGATGCAGACCATGACGTCGCAATCATGCATCGCCATGTTGGCTTCATAGGTGCCGTGCATGCCCAGCATGCCCATCCAGTTCTTGCCCGATGCGGGATAAGCGCCAAGCCCCATCAGGGTCGAGGTGATCGGGAAACCGGTGAGTTCGACCAGTTCGCGCAGCAACTGGCTGGCTTCGCGGCCGGAATTGACCACGCCGCCACCCGAATAGATGATCGGACGCCTGGCGCCGGCCATCAGCTCGATGGCCTCGCGGATCTTCTCGAGATCACCGGAAACCTTCGGCTGGTAGCTCTTCTGCTCGATCACCGGAGATGGTGGTGTGTAGATGCCGGTGGCGAACTGAACATCCTTGGGGATGTCGACCACGACAGGCCCCGGACGGCCGGTGGTGGCGATGCGGAACGCTTCGTGGATGACGCGGGAGAGCTGATTGACGTCCTTGACCAGCCAATTGTGCTTTGTGCAAGGCCGGGTGATGCCGACGGTGTCACATTCCTGAAAAGCGTCGGAGCCGATCAGCGATGTCGGAACCTGCCCGGTCAGACAAACGATGGGGATCGAATCCATCAGCGCATCCTGAAGTGCGGTGACCACGTTGGTAGCGCCCGGACCGGAGGTGACCAGAACAACCCCAGGCTTGCCGGTCGACCGGGCATAGCCTTCGGCCATGTGTCCGGCACCCTGCTCGTGGCGTACCAGAATGTGTTCGACATCGTCCTGCTGATGCAGTTCATCGTAAATCGGCAGAACCGCCCCGCCGGGATATCCGAAGATATGCTCGACGCCGTTGTCTTTCAGCGCCTGCAGAACCATTTCCGCACCCGTCATTTCCATCTGCTTGCCGGCCATATCGCCTGACCCCTTATTTTCGTCTGTTTGTCGAGCTCAATAGCCCGGTTTAAGCCATAAAAAAAGGCCCCCGGAGGAGCCTGTGTTTCGCGCATGGGAGCTTTCGCCGGGTGGCTACGCCACCCTGCCCATGCGCGGTCCTACCACGAGAATGTTCGCGATCTTGTTCATGTTTGAATTCGTACCGTCTCGCTTCCGCCGCGTCAACGCATTAATTGTATGATTATCTGTTTCAAACGCCGCGATGGAGGATTTCTGCAACTCCCCATTAACCTCCCGATGCGATGGTGATCTTGATGGATAATGGGCAAATCACAGAGAGCACTATGACGCCACTGTCTCCCAACGAGGAAGACGGTCGGGCGCGTCGCGGCACATACCCGGCAGGAAACCGGCTTATGGGCCGCATCGTCGGCTGTTCCGGCTCGAAGGCGACGGTGAGCGCGATTGCGGGACTGGACGGCAATGGCCTGGCCGAACTGTGGTCTGTGGGCCGCCTGATCTCGATAAGCGTTGCGGAAAACCGTGTGGTTGCGCTCGTCTGCTCAATGGCAACGGCAGCATCGGCCTGGTCGGAGACAGACGAAAATGTCATGCATATCGAGGTTGAGCTGGTCGGAGAAATACGCACCGGTGTAACCGGCAAGGCGGAATTCAGCGCCGGTATTACCCAGTACCCCTATCTCGGCGCAGTGGCGCATCGCATGCGCTCTTCCGATCTCGCCATCATTTATGATCCGGGTGTGAGCGACACCGCCGTCATCGGCAAACTGACCCAGGACACCTCGCTTGGCGCGCTGATTCATGTGCCGTCCCTGCTGTCACGGCATTTTGCGGTTGTCGGCACCACCGGTGTTGGCAAGACCACTGCAGTGACCCTTCTGCTGCACAAGGCCCTGAAAGCCGACCCCTCGTTGCGGGTGCTCATTCTCGATCCGCACAACGAATTCGCCGCAGCCTTCCCGACTGAATCGGTGGTGATTGACACCGACACGCTGGATCTGCCGTTCTGGCTGTTCAAGCTCGAGGAATTCACCGAAGTCCTGTTTCGCGGCCGCCCGGCCATCGCCGAAGAAATCGATGCCCTGCGGGATCTGATCCCCGAAGCCAAGCGGATGTTCAAGGGTTCGACCGACACGGCACTGATCCGGCGCGGGCCGGAAAAATCCTCGCTGACGGCCGATACTCCCGTACCCTACAGGATCGCCGACCTGATGGCGTTGATCGACGAGCGCATCGGCAAGCTTGAGGGACGTCTGGAGAAGCCTCATCTACGTTCGCTCAAGGTCCGGGTGCAGGCGGCCATCAATGATCCGCGTTACGAATTCATGTTCTCGTCAAACACGATCCATGACACCATCCTGACGACGATCAGCCATATCTTCCGGATTCCCGGGGACGGCAAGCCGGTCACGACATTTCAGCTCTCAGGCATTCCCTCCGAGGTGGTCAATTCGGTCGCGTCGATCCTGTGCCGGATGGCCTTCGAGATCGCACTGTGGAGTGCGGGCGGCGTTCGCATTCTGGTGGTCTGCGAAGAGGCCCACCGCTATGTGCCTGCGGATCCGAAGCTCGGCTTCTTCCCGACGCGCCAGGCGATTTCCCGCATCGCCAAGGAAGGCCGCAAATACGGTGTCAGCCTTGGCGTGATCACACAGCGCCCCGGCGAACTGGATCCGACGATCCTGTCGCAGTGCTCGACAGTCTTTGCCATGCGTCTGTCCAATGATCATGACCAGGACATCATCCGTTCGGCCATTCCCGACTCGTCGGCTTCGACGATGAGTTTCCTGTCATCCATCGGCAATGGCGAGGCCATTGCGTTCGGTGAGGCTGTCGCCGTGCCCATGCGCATGATGTTCGAAAGGGTTTCAGAAGACATATTGCCCCGCGCGAACTCGGGTCTGCAGCCGGTCCACCGTGGCGACCCGAACAATGTCGATCTGGGCAAGATCGTCATGCGGATGCGGCATATCGACGATACGGCGAGACCCGCCGCTCCCCCGTCACCGTCGCCTTCGCACTACTCTCCCCAAGCCGAGACTTTCAAGCCTCAGCAACCTTCGATCACGCCACAGATGCCATCCATCGATCCGGCACAGGAATTCGACGTGGCAGCGGCGCACCGGCGGCTGAGCGATGCACAGTCGGCGCGTCAGACCGGGATGGCTTCCAGGGAGGATTACGGTCAGCCGGCAACGCCTGCGGCCGCACCGCGCCACGAGATGAGCTCGCTGCGCTCGAGCCTGTTGAAAAAGCCGCTGTCCTCGCTGCTCAAGGACTGACGTTTCTCACGTCCGTTTTGGAAAAAAGATTGCTGTCGTACATTGACGTCACGGGTTCGACGCCGCTGCTCAGCCAGCGCCATTTGCACAATCAGGATTGAGTTCGGTGACCAAGCGGTGGATCTGACTGTCAGGCGGCGCAGACGCGGTTGCGGCCCTGGCGCTTGGCTTCATAGAGCTGCTTGTCGGCCCGCCGGTAGAGCTCTTCACCGGACTCCACGCCATCCCAGATCGCCAGTCCGGCGCTGACTGTTACTTTCAGCGTGACATTGCCGTGAGGAATCTGGAGCTCAGAGACGGCCTGACGGATGCGATCTGACAGATTGTAGAGCTGGCGCTCGGTGATATTGGGCGACAAAATGGCAAATTCCTCGCCCCCGAGGCGCGCAAGCACATCATGATAGCGGGTAAACACCTGCAGGCATTCCGCGACCTGCCGCAGAACCTTGTCGCCAACATCGTGACCGTGCGTATCGTTGACCGCCTTGAAGTGATCAAGATCCAGAATAACCATGCCGATCGGCTTGTCGATATGTCCGAACGCCTGAAGATATTCAGCCAGCGCATCGTCGAAATAGCGGCGATTGTACATGCCGGTCAGGCTATCGGTAACGGCCGCATGCTCCAGCGTTAACGACCGCACCGACAGTGATTCCGTCATTTTCTGCAGTTTGCCGCGCTCGCGCACGCCGCGCGACATGATCGGGTAGACCAGAAAACATCCACAGACCACTGACAATCCCGACAGCACCATGGCCATGAAGGCAAAACTTGCAGCGGTTTCCACACCGCCGACCACAAAGCCGCCGGTCGCGGCGGAATATGCCGCCAGCGAAAATGCTCCACTGATCCCAACAAAAAACATCAGCAGAAAAAAGAACAGTTCAGCCTTGTGAAAACGCATCATCCCAACTGATTTCCATGGTCGTGGATGGAATATTACTTCCAACCCCTTAGATTTGACTTAACGCGGAAAGGGAAATCACTCATTCCGGAGACTTGCTTTCTCCTTATTGGTGTATCGCCTCCCACTCCTCACCCAACTGATTCCGGAACCAGGTCATTTGCCGCTTGGCATATTGCCTGGTGGCGATACTGGCCAGCTCAATGGCGTCATCACGGGACAGCCGGCCCGCGAGATGATCGGCGATCTGGCTCACACCGATGGCCTTCATGGCAGGATGTTGCGGTGGAATATCCAGAGCCAGCAAGTGCCGGACCTCATCCAGCGCCCCCTCCTCCATCATTCTTGCAAAGCGCCGGTTGATCCTGGCGTGCAGCAATGGCCGTTCCGGTTGCAGCACCAGGCAGCGGGCGCTCAGCGGATCGACAATCTTCTCCCCGCCACGCCCCTGAAACTCGATGATCGAGCGGCCGGTGGCGCGAACGACTTCAAGCGCCCGCAGGATGCGCTGGCGGTCTGCGGGACGGAGCCGCTCCCCCATCTGCGGATCGAGCCGCGCAAGCTCGGCATGCAAGGCCTCGACGCCTTCCGATACCAGGCGTGAGCGCACTTCATTGCGGATCTCGTCGGGAATCGCAGGCATCTCGGACAGCCCACCGGTGAGCGCCCGGAAATAAAGTCCCGTGCCGCCGACCACGACCGGTAGCAACCCGCGGGCGCGAATGTCGTTGATGGTTTCGGTGGCTTCCTTGAGCCATAGGCCGGTGGAATAGAGCTGTGCGGGCGGTATGTGGCCATAAAGATGATGCGGGATCTCAGCCAGATCCTGCGCATCGGGGCGCGCTGTCAGCCGGTCCAGAACCCCGTAGACCTGCATCGAGTCGGCATTGACGATCTCGCCGCCAAGCTCGCGCGCCATCTCAAGCGCCAGCGCGGACTTGCCGCTGGCGGTCGGCCCGGCTATCAGAAGCGCCGAGATATCTTGTCGCTGGAGTTTTTGTTCCATGGCCCTCGTTGCCACGCTTGTCGCCAATCCGTCAAACCCTGTTCTTACGCCAGCGCTTGGCGAAGCCGTGTTCACTGCCGTCGATGGCACTGGTCTGTACTGGCTCGCGGACGGCATCGCCTGCGACATCGCGCTCAGGGATGGCGCTGACAAGGCAGCGGCGCTGTCGGCCATCCGGAAGGTCATTGGCGAATTGCCAATCGACGCCGCAGTCCAGATCGCCGAAACACGGCGCAAGAAAATCCTCATCGCGGACATGGATTCAACCATGATCGGTCAGGAATGCATTGATGAACTGGCGGCGGAAGTCGGGCTCAAGGAGCGGGTTTCGGAGATCACCGCGCGCGCCATGAATGGCGAAATCGCCTTTGAACCGGCTTTGCGCGAACGCGTCGGCCTGCTCAAGGGCCTGCCGGTGGAGGTGATTGCACAGGTGATCGAAAACCGCATCACGCTGACGCAAGGCGGCCGCGAGCTGGTCGCCACCATGCGTGCCAACGGCCATTACACCGCGCTGGTGTCCGGCGGATTCACCTCTTTTACGTCGGTGGTCGCGGCAATGATCGGCTTTGACGAGAACCGTGCCAACATTCTCGAAAGCGAAAATGGTGTTCTCAGCGGGATCGTGCGCGAGCCGATTCTCGGCAAGCAGGCAAAGGTCGACGCGCTCAACGATATTGCAACGCGCCTCAATCTCGATCCTGCTGACGCCATCGCGGTGGGCGACGGGGCCAATGATCTGGGCATGCTGGGAATAGCCGGTTCCGGCGTGGCGCTGCATGCCAAGCCGTCCGTTGCTGCCGAGGCCGATATCCGCATCGATCACGGTGACCTGACGGCGCTGCTTTACCTGCAGGGTTACCGCAAAACCGATTTCGTGACCTGATGAAGCCGCTCAGAACAGAGCGCCTGATCCTGCGCAATTGGGAAGACCGGGACCGCGAGCTGTTTCACCGGATCAATTCCGATGAGCAGGTGATGGAATTTTTCCCGATGCGGCGCAGCCGTGCGGAAGCCGACGCCTTGATGGACAAGCTGGCGGCAGGCATCGCGGAAAATGGGTTCGGGCTTTGCGCCGTCGAGATTGCCGACACCGGCGAAGTTGCCGGCTTTACGGGGCTCAACATCACCAACGGGCTTCCGGTCGCTGAAGACGGCGTCATCGAGATCGGCTGGCGTCTCGCGCCGGAATTCTGGGGCAAGGGTATCGTCACCGAAGCTTCGCGATGCTGGCGTGATTTCGGTTTTGAGAGCCTGGGTCTGGACCGCCTCATCAGTTTCGCAGTCGCGGACAACCACCGTTCAACGGCTGTGATGCGCCGCATCGGCATGACGCCCCGGCCCGACCTTGATTTCGACCACCCGATTGTGCCCGCCACCCATCCGCATCTCAAAAGGCACGTCTTCTACGAGATGTCGCCTGACGATCCACGCAGCTGAGAAAGCCTGCTGATCAGAGATGAAAAAGGCGGCCCGCCAGCCGCCTTTTTTTTGCGTGTTCGAGCGCCGGGATCAGTCCATGCGAACCGTGACAAAGCGCAACTCTCCGGTGCGGCCGGCCAGCATCAACAGCGCGTTGCGGCGACCGTCCTTTTTCAGCGCGGAAATCCGCTCCTCGACATCCTGCGGAGTCATGACGCTTTCCTGGGCGATTTCGACGATCACGTCGCCCGGTTCAATGCGCTTGTCGGCTGCAGCGGAATCGGGGTCGACGGCCGTGATCACCACACCTTCCACACTGTCGGCAATGGCAAATTCCTGGCGGCCCTCATCGGTCAATTCCGCCACGGTCATGCCAAGCACGTCAACGGTGCTGAGCGTATCGGGCAAGTCGGCCGCGCCGTCTTCGCCACTCTCGTCGGCGCTGGCCAGCTGGTCGTTGTCTTCGAGCCGGCCGAGCGTGACCTTGACGGTTTGCTCCTCGCCCTTGCGGATGACAATGACATCGACGGCCTTGCCGACCGGACTTTCGGCCACAGCGCGTGGCAGATCGCGCATGGCGTCGACATCCTTGCCATCGAAGCGAATAATAACGTCGCCCGGCTCAATCGATCCGTCATCGACAGGACCGCCGCGGATGACACCAGCGACCAGGGCACCCCTGGCATCATCCATGCCAAGGCTTTCGGCGATTTCGTCGGTAACCGGCTGGATACGCACGCCGAGCCAGCCGCGGCGGGTCTCGCCGAATTCGCGCAGCTGGTCGATGACGTTGATGGCAAGTTCCGTCGGTACGGCAAAACCGATCCCGATGGAGCCGCCGGACGGCGAGATGATCGCCGTGTTGATGCCGATGACTTCACCATTCATGTTGAACAGCGGACCACCGGAATTGCCGCGGTTGATGGCGGCATCGGTCTGGATGAAATTGTCATAGGGTCCGGAATTGATGTCGCGTCCGCGCGCCGAGATGATGCCGACGGTCACCGTGCCGCCAAGCCCGAACGGGTTGCCGATGGCCATCACCCAGTCACCAATCCGCATGGCGTCGGACTCGCCCAGCGGCACTTCGGTCAGCGGCTTCACCGGCTCGACCTTAAGCACGGCAAGATCGGTCTTTGAATCGGCGCCGACAAGCTCGGCCTTGAGCTTGGATCCATCGGCAAAATTGACCTCGATGGAATCAGCGCCGTCGATGACGTGATTGTTGGTGACGATGATGCCTTCCTCGGCATCAATAACGAAACCGGAGCCCAGCGAGGAGACCTTGCGATTGCGAGGGCCCTGGCCCTGGCGGTCCTTGAAGAATTCGTCGAAAAAATCCTGGAACGGAGACCCGTCGGGCGCCTGCATTCGCGGCTGCGTCCGCTTGCCGTCGCCGATATTCTGCGAAGTCGAGATATTGACCACCGCATCGAGCAGCCCCTCAGCCAGATCCGCCACCGAAGAAGGCCCGTGGTTGGACTGGGCGGAAGCCGGCATCATGGCGGGTGATGCCACCAGCATGGCAGCGGCAAATGCCGCTGTGACAGCGCGGAAGCGAAGAGTTCTCATCGAAACGGTCTCCTTGGGGAATGGTCTGTCAACGTAACTTGCAATAATCTATGGCGCGATGCCAGCAGGTCCAGTCACGTGTTCGTCATGGCATGCGGACCGTGCGCTAATGCCGCGCCAGGTAGACAAGGCCGACGCCGATCGCCAGAGCGACAACGCCGAAAATTCTCAACTGATCATCGCCGAGTTTGGGCAATTCTTCCGCCATGCGGCGGATAAAGGAAGGGGCCAGCGCATAGGCCAGCCCCTCCACTACAAGCACAAGTCCAACCGCCAGAAAGAACATGCTCACCGGCGGTCGCCCTTCAATCAGTTGGCAGGCGCGGCAGGCGTCGCCGGGGACGCTGCTGGAGCGGCCGCATTGGCACCCGCTGCGCTGTTGAAGTAACGGAAGAACTCCGATGTCGGCGACAGCACCATTGTGGTGCCGGAGTCGGCAAGCGCTTCGCTGTAGGCGTTCATCGAACGGTAGAACTCGAAGAATTCCGAATCCTTGGAGAACGCTTCGGCGAAGATGCGGTTACGCTCACCATCGCCCTCGCCTCGGATGATTTCCGCGTCGCGGGCTGCTTCAGACACGATCTCTACAACCTGACGGTCGGCGATAGCGCGAATACGCTGAGCTGCTTCGTTACCACGTGCACGGATCAGTTCGGCTTCGGCAAGACGCTCGGCCTTCATCCGCTCGAAAGTCTGCTGCGAGACTTCCTGCGTGAGGTCGGTCCGGCGGATACGCACGTCGTCGATCTGCAATCCGAGCGAGGTAGCTTCCGGACGAAGCTGATCACGCACTTCCCGCATCATCGATGTCCGCTCTTCCGAAAGCGCCGCCTCAAATCCACGCAGACCGTAAACGGTACGCAAGGCCGAGTTCAGACGAGTGCGGAGCCGTGATTCAGCAGCAACCAGGTCGCCGGAGACAGTCTGACGGAAGCGGCGTGCATCGGTGATCTTGTAGAGCACGAACGCATCAACTTCGTAGAATTTACCGCCGGAAACCTGAACGCGGATGTTTTCGAGGTCGAAGCGCAGAGCACGATCCTCGACATACTGCACCGTGTCGGCGTCAATGAAGGCGAAGGGCAGCTTGAAGTAGAGACCGGGTTCGGTCTTCACATCCTGGATCTCACCGAAACGGACAACGATGGCCTGCTGGCGCTCGTTGACGACAAACAGTGAAGACCAGACGATGAAGACGATGACGGCGAGCAGAATGCCGATAATTGGAAGACGATTAGCCATTAGTTGTTGCCTCCGGCATTCTTGCGGACTTCAGGCAGCGGCAGATAGGGAACCACGCCAGAGCCGTTTCCATCCTGGCCGATGATGACCTTGTCAGATCCGCCCAGAACCTTTTCGAGGGTTTCGAGATAAAGCCGCGAGCGGGTCACTTCCGGCGCCTTGGCATATTCCTCGTAGACCGAGAGGAAACGGCCGGCCTCACCGGTTGCTTCATTGACGACGCGATCCTTGTAGGCGGAGGCTTCTTCGCGAAGCTGAGCGCCTTCACCACGGGCCTGACCAAGCTTCTGGTTGGCGTACTGGTTGGACTCTTCAACGAAACGGTCTTCGTCCTGCTCGGCGCGCTGCACCTCGTCAAAGGCATCAGCCACTTCGCGCGGCGGAGCCGCGTCTTCGATCGAGACCTGATTGACCACGATACCCGACGGGAACGCATCCATCACGGTCTGCATGATGGACTGGACTTCGGAAGCGATCGCTTCACGATTGTCGCGGAAAATGTCCTGGGCCGGCCGGCGGCCAACCACTTCGCGCATGGCGCTTTCAGCCACCTGGCGCAGCGTGTCTTCGGGACGGGCGACATTGAACAGGAATGCCTTGGGATCCTGAACGGCATACAGCACCTTGAACTCGACATCGACGATGTTCTGATCACCCGACAGCATCAAGCCGTCGCTTGATCCGGTGCGCGAAGATCCGCCGGTGTCCATTTCACGTTCAACGATGGTGGCCAGTTCGACCGTTTCAAACGGCCAGAAAATCATGTGAAGGCCCGGCTGGGACACTTCGTCCTTGGGCTTGCCGAAGCGCAGTTCAACGCCGCGCTCATCCGGCTGTACGGTGTAGACCGACTGCATCAGCCACAGGCCGGCAAGGCCGAGAACCACAAGCGCAACAATCATTTTGGAGCTGCCGGAACCGCCGCCACCGCCTGGAATCGCCTGTCGCAGCTTGTCCTGACCACGACGGATCAGTTCCTCAAGGTCTGGAGGGTTGCCGCCGCCGCGCGGTGGCTGGGGACCTTTCCCCCATGGACCCTGATTGTTTCCTCCTCCATTGCCGCCGCCGCCCCATGGGCCGCCGCCGCCTCCGTTTTGATTGCTCCAGGGCATCAAGACCTCTTTCCAAACCGTGTTATGGCGCGCTCTGGAAAACTTCCCGGAGTGCGCACGTTGTCCTCGTTATAGGTATCGCACCCGCCGCTTTCAACGCGGCATTGTGCGATCAGGTGCCAATTGACGATTATTCGGGTCGAATTATCGGTCCCGGCGCCGCCACACGGCGAATCGGACGGTATGGCTGTCTTTTTCAGACTTCACCGGTTCTGACAGGCTGATCTTTTTCCACAGGCTCGAATCAATCGCCGGGAACACCGTGTCGCCATCGATGTCGGCATCAACTTCTGTGAGCAGAAGCTCGTCGGCACGATCAATGGCCAGCGCGTAGATCTGTCCGCCACCGATCACGGACACCTGCGTCGCACCCGACTTCTCCGCATGGCTTCGTGCAAGATCAAGGGCGGCGTCGAGACTGCCTGCCGTTTCAACGCCGTCGGCTGAAAAGCCCGAGCGCGACACGATGATATTGGCGCGTCCCGGCAGCGGCCTGCCGATGGAGAGATAGGTCTTGCGGCCCATGACAACCGGCGTGCCCAGGGTGGCCGCCTTGAAGTGCCTGAGATCGGAGGGAAGCCGCCAGGGCATGTCCCCGTCCCTGCCGATCACGCCATTGCGGGCATGGGCTGCGACCAGAACGATTTTGACGTCAGAACCGGATTTATTCATGGACGCAATCACACCGCGATCGGGGCGGAAATCGCCGGGTGCGGATCATAACCCTCGAGCTTGAAATCCTCATAGGTAAAGGCAAACAAATCGGTCACATCCGGGTTGATCTGCATTACCGGCAAGGCCTTCGGCTGGCGCGAGAGCTGCAGGTGGGCCTGGTCGAAATGGTTCTTGTAGATATGCGCGTCACCCAGGGTGTGGACGAAATCACCGGGCTTGAGACCGGTGACCTGCGCCACCATCATGGTCAGCAGCGCATAGGACGCGATATTGAAGGGCACACCAAGAAAGATATCTGCAGAGCGCTGGTAAAGCTGGCAGGAGAGTTTGCCGTCGGCGACATAGAACTGGAACAGGCAATGACACGGCGGCAGCGCCATGTTGTCGACTTCCGCCGGGTTCCAGGCCGTGACGATGTGGCGGCGCGAGGACGGGTTGGTCTCAATCTGGCGGACAAGACCGGCAATCTGATCAATCGTCGTGCCATCGGGTGCAGGCCATGACCGCCATTGCGCACCGTAGACCGGCCCGAGATCGCCGTTCTCGTCGGCCCATTCATCCCAGATCGAAACGCCGTTGGCCTTCAGATAGGCGATATTGGTGTCGCCCTTCAGGAACCAGAGCAATTCATGAATGATCGAGCGGAGATGCAGCTTCTTGGTGGTCAGCGCAGGAAAACCGGCGGCAAGGTCGAACCGCATCTGATGGCCGAAGATACTGCGCGTACCGGTGCCGGTGCGGTCGTCGCGGTCAGAGCCCTGGTCGAGAACAAGGCGTAGAAGGTCGTGATACTGCTGCATGGAGGCCGCTTGATGATTCGAGGAAATGCTATCCTAACCGAGTTGACGCGCCATCGAAACGACAGTCGTCCGTTGTCCCCATGCAGCGGCCTCCCTCACCCGGACCAGGTGGAGGCCACAGCGGGTCCGGCGCTCAATGCGATTACGGGAGATAGGTCAATCCCTGCAAAACCGGCATGCCATCCCAGAACTGGAATTTCGCCACGACGCTCTTGTCGTAGAACTCCTCGTCTTCCATGTCCTTGTACTGGCAGGCGATCATGATCGAGTCTGGATCAGCTTCGCCATTGGATGGATCAAAACCCGGCCTCCAGCTGATCGGCGTATCACAGTGGCCGAGGCCGGCGACAGCCGCACTAACACCGGCGGCCCCGGCAGGGCTGGCCAGGAAACGCTCAAGATCAACGGATTCCGCACGAGCGGCGGGAATGCAGGCCACGGAAGCAAGGCCGAGCATGAGACATCTGGCGGCAAATTTCATAAGATCACAAATCGATTATCGGCTGACCGGCAACCGGAAACAGCTCATGAAAAGCAGGAAGACGCCGCAACCGGTTGATGGCGGCGTTTTCCGGACAGTCCGTTTTCGGACGGGACAGGCTTACAGCGCGTCGAGCTTGCCGAGTTCCTTGGCAACCAGATAGTAGAAGGTCACCCGCGCCTTGGAGTTGTCGGCCTTCATCATCTCGCAGACCTTGGCGACGACATCGTCGGCAGCCGAACCGGTGACACCGAGCTTCTTGCCGCACCATTTTTCAGAAACGCGCGCCAGTTCGGACGGATCGGAACAGGCCACCATGGACGAATCACGGCTTCTGAGCGCAATGCCGAGATGCTTGACAATCTTGCCGATGGTTTCATCTGAAGCGCCGGCATCGTATTTCTTCACATCGGCTGCGTAGTCGGTCATAGACATTCCCCTTTGGCTGGAACCGGCATCCTCGAGCCAGATCCCGTTAGCTGGTCAATGGGCGCATGTTTGGCGCTGCGGCGGATGCTGTCAATAGTCACTCGCGTGCAATACCCCCTTTTCAACGGCTGACCGGCACCCTATATTGGGTGTGCTGCGCAAGCAGCTATGACAATAAACGAGCGTTGCAATAAACCATTCGGACCCGGGGGCGGTACCCGGCGCCTCCACCATGATCCGGCGATTTGCCGACACAGGCCCTGCGGCCGGATGATGATGGGGGCGAAACAGGATCGACGAGGGTGTAAAGAGCGACTTTTTGTTCGGTATTGTACCACCGTTATCGGGCTAAACTTGTAGTTGCAAATGACAACTATGCGGAAGCTCGTCTCGCTGCTTAATTGCGGTGTGACACTTCAAATTAAGTCCTAGAGGGTCGCACTTCTGGGCGGGGTTCGGAGGTACCTGGCAACAGAAACCTCCACTTTTCCTATTTTTAAACAGGCGGCGCGGAGAGCCATTTTCATCCTCGCGCCATGGAATACCGGGATCCCGGCTTCTCAAATGTGCCATAATCGAACGATTATAGATGCATTGGGGCATTATCCCCCAACACAGCTTTCAAGGGCACGGGCTTTCCGGTAATAAAGCTAGATGAATCGGCGGCGAAAGACCGCGCACAGATGAAAAGCGGACCGACCAACCGGGCCCAGACAGGAAAGAACGCGCTGATGCCGCAAGACCACATTCGATACGACATTCTTGCCCAGGAAGCGCTGCGCGGCGTGATCCGCAAGGTGCTGTCCGAAATCGCGGTGACCGGCTACCTGCCGGGTGATCATCATTTCTTTATCACCTTCCTGACCGAAGCGCCGGGCGTGCGGATTTCAACGGCACTGAAGGAACGGTATCCCGAGCAGATGACCATCGTGGTGCAGCATCAGTTCTGGGACCTGAAGGTGACGGAATCGCTGTTCGAGATCGGCCTGTCCTTCTCCGACAAGCCCGAGAAGCTGGTGGTGCCATTTGCCGCCATCCGTGGCTTTTACGATCCTTCCGTCAATTTCGAGCTGGAATTCGACACAGTGCTCGACGTCGCTGCCAATGATGGCGAAGACGGCGATGAACGCGCGGAACTGGCCGGCACCATTGAGCGGCTGGTCGACCCGGCCTCCAAGGACGACAAGGCTGACAAGACCGATGCGGCTGAAGCAGGCGACGGCGATTCCGATCCGGATGCGGAGAAGAAGCCCGGCGCCGATGTGGTCTCGCTTGATTCCTTCCGCAAGAAAAGCTGACGGGGCAGTCTGATGAGCGGTGATGTGGTGAATTTGCGCATGGCGCGGAAGCGTCGCGACCGCACCGCCAAGGAAGCAGAGGCCGAGCGCAACCGCTTTGAACATGGCCGTTCAAAGGCCGAACGCGATCTGGCGCGGGCGCGCAACGACAAGGCAACGCGCGATCACGACGCCTCCCGCCGCGAGCCTGACAAAGGCAGTTCCTGACGGATGGCCGGCGGACAGATCCGCAAGCACTCGGTCAGCATTCGCGGGCATCGCACCAGCATTACGCTCGAAGACATCTTCATGGATACGCTCAGGCAGATGGCTGACGCCCGTGGCATGGCCGTTGCCGCACTGATTGCCGAGATCGACAGCGCCCATTCGGCGCCCGGCTCGACGCCAGCCAACCTGTCCTCCGCCATCCGCGTGGCAGTGCTTGACTGGGCGCTTGACCGGACCGGCGGGACATCCTCCACGGACGAATGAAGCCGCACCGACGACGCTGCAGATCAGCCGTCCGGCATGATCAGCCGGCGGATCGGATCATCAACACCGGGAAGATCTTCGAACTGGAAGTCCCGCATGTCCAATGCCGGGGGATCATCGGCGATTGCCGATGGCGGATCGGCCAAGGGATCAGGCAGCGGACGGCGTTCGATGGCATCCGGCGCGTTCAATGATCTTTGGCGGGCTGCCTCCTCCGCCGCACGCTGGGCGGCGGCTTTTTCTTCACGCTCGCGCTGGGCCTGTTCTTCGGCCAGACGCTTTTGCTCTTCGGCTGCAAGCCGGGCAGCCTCTTCCTCGGCCACACGCGCGGCCTCCTCCGCCTCCAGACGCGCGGCTTCGGCGGCTTCGCGTTGTGCCGCCCGCTCGTTCAGGAGCGCGATCACACGCCGCAGCCGCTGCTTTTCGACAACGCCGGCCTGCAACAATTCCACTTTCCGGCGTTCCCGTTCAAAGGCGCGCATCGACAGGAAATTGGTCATCTGGCTCGCATCGATCGACACGCCCGGATCGGCCAGCAGACCATTGAGGCTGAACACAACCGAGGGATCGCCACCAGCCACCGCCTCGACGCCGGGTTCAAAGGCCAATCGCCAGTCCGCCTCAAGACGCAAGCCCACAAGATCCAGCCGGGCGTCGCCCGAGAGTTCAGCATCCTGATAGGTGAAACCGGTGCTGGTAAATCGCATCACACCGCCGGTCAGGGTAAACGGCAGCTGCAGGGAATCGGTCTTCATCTCGCCGCCGGCCATCAGCGCATCCACCATGCCGGCCACGGCATTGGCCTCAATCTCGAAGCCTTCGCGATCGGCGGCGCCGAGAATCCGGACAAAGCCGCCGGGATCGATGCCCGAGATGGCAAGATTGTCAGCCGTCAGCTGGCCACCGCCGGCCAGCGAGGCGACGAGTTCCCGCATGGATTTGCCGGTGCCTTCGATGCTGGCGCTGGCTCCAGCGGCTCCGGACAGGCTTGCCGTGCCGCGCACCGCCCGATCAAGCGCTGCCAAATCAGCGGACGCTGCTTCGATTTTCCCTGACAGGAACACCGAACCATCAACATTGCTGACGGAAACACGGCCACCCAGACGCCCCCCGAACCAGTCCATTTCGGCGTTGTCCAGGGACATCAAGCCGGTCGCGGTCGACAGATCCGCCTTGAAATTCTGCGCCACGCCACCGCGTCCGAGATCGATGCGGGCCGCTTCCAAGCCAAGCTGCATTTCCGGCTGGCCGGGAGCCGGCGGCAGAAATCGCTGATCACTCCAGGCGGCGCCATCGACACTTGAAAACTGGGGCCCCAACGCCAGTTCGCCAAGCCATTCGAGATTGGCGTAGTCGACCCGCACCGCCCCCGTGGCAGACAGGACAGAAGCCGAGCGATCAAACTCGAGCCGGCCGGAGAAGGTGTTGTCTTCCGCCTGGCCGGTGATTTCCGACAGCAATGCCGTCTGGTCATTGAAGGCAAGGCTTGCCGTCATCGACAATGGCAGGCCCGCGCCACCTTGTGGCATTGAATGGCCCGACATGATGATCAGCGGCTCGATGTCAGAAGAATCCACAGCAAGACTGAACAGGCCGGTGGCGGGATCGGATGCCGGAATGCGTCCATTGCCGTCGAGCGAGATTTGCGATCCTGCCGCGCTCAACTGAAGCTCGATGGCCAGATCACCGTTACTGGCGCCGCCGGATGCTGCCAGAGACAGGGACGCCGGTCCCTCGCCTTCCAGTGGCAGGATGCGGAATCCGAGCTGTTCGAGGAGAGGATAGGACTCCGGATTGTCGGCACTGACAGTGATCGTGCGCGGTCCGTCGCCTCCCGGTGTCAGCCCCGTGCCCACGGCGGTCACCTTGTAGGCGCTGCCTCCGGTGACGCCCGTCACCGTCAATGAGGGACCAACATCCGGATCAAGCGTCAGCTTCAGCTCAGCGGTCAAATCATCAAAGGCCGCGCTGTTGGCGCCAAGGCGGCGAATGATCTGATGGCCGCCGCTCACCTGTTCAGCAAGCGCAAACAGGCCGGAAGCAGATGTGGCCGTGAATCCTCCGTCGATCTCGCCGCGCGGTGCTGCAAAAGAGCCTGCGAGCGAACCGGTGAACTCGCCGGATGCACCGCCAAAATCGGCAAATTTCAGCCGCTCGATGGTCAATTGCCGGTCGCGCCAGAACATCGACGTATCCAGGCCTTTGAGACTGTAGTCACCGGCAGTGAAAGTGTCTGCCGTGATGCGGGCGGCCAGATTGTACTCTTCCAGCGGACGAACTGCATTGCCTTCGCCCTGCCCAAGCAGCACCAGCGCCTGGACCGCGTCGACATCGAAGGTGTCGCCGGACAATTCGACCGACAGCGTCGGCGTGCCCGACTGCGGCGTCTGGCGCTCCAGCCTGCCCTTGAGAATTGCCGGACCGACGGCGACTTCCAGGGCCTCGAAACGCTGCAGCGCGGAAGACAGGCTGACATTTGCCGAGAACCCTGCAGCACCGAGCCGCCGGATAACCGGATCGACCTCGCCAACCAGCCAGTTGGCCAGGCCCGACGGCTGGGTCGAGGCCACGGTGAGCTGGCCCTCGAAACTGGCGTCGCTGCCCGACATCAGCCTGCCGCTTGCCTCGACCGTCGTTCTGCCGGGAAGATTTGCCGAGAAGCTGTCGACCAGCCAGGCGTTGCCGTCGGGACGGGCTTCCAGGCTGATTTCCCGCAAGGTGGTGTCACCGGCCACGATGGCCGGCAGATTGAGCGATATCCGTCCCGGCAGGGGCGGCGGCGGCAGGCGGTCGATCATCGCGTTGATGATGGCAAGCCGCTCTCCCAGCGGCACGGCGGCGGTTTCCGCGCCGTCGGGTGCAGTTTCCTCGCCTGCAAGCCGGTTCATGTCTATCTGCTGGCCGTCGGCGAGAAGCAGGAATTCAGGATCGGGCCCGGTATCGATGGTCGCCTGCCCGGTGACAATGTAGGGGTCGGTGGAAAAGCCGATTTCGGCGCGCCATTGCTCGATTGTCAGGCGCTCGTTGGTTGCGGCAAAATCGCCCTTGGCGACAACCAGCGGCTTTTCAGAAACAACGCCGCCCGGCCCATTGTCCGACAGGGCGGTGAAGGTGAACAAGCCGTCATAGAGCGGTTTGTCGCCCTCGATCCGGGCTTCGCCCTCGGTTTCCAGCAGCACCGGCCATGCATCCGGCACGACCCTGACGCGCATGCGGATCGAGCCATCGGCCTGGGCGATCCCGGTGGAGAGCGACAGGCCGCCCCGCAGGCCTGCGATCTCGCCTTCAGCTTCGACAAGCCACGGCCCCGACAGGGATTTTGCCGAGACCAGGGCATCGACATTGCTCACTTTGTGGGTGCGGCCGTTCTGATCATCGACAATGGTGATATCGGCATCGCTGATCGAGACCCGCTCAAGCACCACGAGATCGCCGGGCGGTGTCGGCTTGCGCTTGAGCGCCCAGTCAAGCCGGCCATCCTCGAGCACCCGCACCACGGCCTTGGGCGCTTCGACACGCATGTCGAAGATCAGAACCTCGCCACTGAGGAACGGCGCCAGTTCCGCATCCATCGAGAAGCGGCTGATGGTCATGGAGGGTTGCGCCTCGTCACCCACCACAACGTCTGAGAAGGTGACGGAGGGGAACGGCACCAGCCGCGCATCGGCATCGCCACGGACCTTGACCGGCTGTCCGATGATCCGGCTTGCCTCGGCTTCAAAGGCTGTACGGTAGGTGCTCCAATCGATGAAATAGGGCGCAATCAGCGCTGCAAACAGCGCCAGAACCAGCAGACCGCCAATGGCGACGAATAAACGAATCAGTTTTCAGTCCTCCATTGCAACCAACATAGCCGGGTTTGCTGACGTCATGCCTCGAACGGAAACAACTTGCCCGGATTCATGATGTTCATGGGATCGAGCGCCTGCTTTATCTGGCGCATGACCGATACGCTCTCCCCCATTTCAAGCGAAAGATACGAGCGCTTGCCCTGTCCTATACCATGTTCGCCGGTGCAGGTTCCATCCATAGCCAATGCGCGGGCATTGAGCCGTTCGACGAAGGCTTCCGCCGCCTCGATCTCGGCCGGAATGGCGGTATCGAGCAGGATCAGCACATGGAAATTGCCGTCGCCGGCATGACCGACAATCGGCGCGATCAACTTGTTCGCGGCAATATCTTCCTGGGTTTGAACAACACATTCGGCAAGCCGGGAAATCGGCACGCAGACATCTGTCGAAATCCCCTTGGCGCCAGGCCTGAGCTGCAATGATGCCCAATAGGCATTGTGCCGCGCCTTCCATAATTGGGTCCGCTCTTCCGGATTGGAGGTCCAGAGAAACTCGCCACCGCCGCACTCAGCCGCAATTTCGGCAAACAATGCCGCCTGTTCCGCTACCCCAGCGTCGGTGCCGTGAAACTCAAGAAACAGCGACGGCGTTTCGGGATTGGAAAGGTTCGAATAGGCGTTGCAGGCCTTCATCTGCAGCGCATCAAGCAATTCGATGCGGGCAACGGGAATGCCCATCTGGATGGTCATGATCACCGCGTTGCAGGCGGCCTCGACGGTTGGGAACGGGCAGACACCGCCGGAAATGGCTTGCGGAATTCCCTGCAGCTTGAGGGTGACGGATGTGAGTACGCCGAGCGTGCCTTCCGCGCCAACGAACAGCCGGGTCAGATCATAGCCTGCGGAGGACTTGCGGGCGCGGCGGGCGGTGCGGATTTCCTCGCCGGACGCGGTAACGGCGGTGACGGCGACCACATTTTCGCGCATCGTGCCGTAGCGCACCGCGTTGGTGCCGGAAGCCCGCGTCGAGGCCATGCCGCCGATCGACGCATTGGCGCCGGGGTCTATGGGGAAAAACAACCCGGTGTCGCGCAGATAGGTGTTGAGCTGTTCGCGGGTGACGCCCGGCTCAACCGTGCAATCAAGATCCTCGGCATTGACTTCGAGCACCTTGTCCATCCGCGACATGTCAATGGAAATGCCGCCGTGGGGCGCGTTGACCTGACCTTCAAGCGATGAGCCGGTGCCAAACGGGATGATCGGCACATGGTGATCGGCACAGGCGCGGACGATCAGCTTGACCTCGTCCGCGGAGCCGGGAAACACAACCGCATCGGGCAATTGCCCGGGGATATAGGTTGTGGTGTGGGCATGCTGGGCGCGCAAGGCCTCACTGGTTTGCAGCTGCTCACCAAAGCGCTGGCGCAGGACGCCAATGACCGCGGCAATGCCATCATCATTGCGGGTGCCCGGTTCAACGTCGCTCAGACCCATGTGATTTACTCCGTTCACTCGACTTAACGCCAGCTGTGTCAGATGCTTGCTGCTTCGGCGTGATGAGGTAATGTGCAAACTGAAGCGCTCTTGTCCAGTGTGGGCAGCGCCGCAGGCAAACAATAGTGGTCACCGGCCACTGTTAGTAAGGGAGAAGCCATGCTGTTTGATGCTCCGGTGATCGCGCCACCGCGCGGACTGGATCCGGCCTGGCTCGATTACAACGGCCATCTGAACATGGCCTACTACAATGTCCTGTTCGATCAAGCCGCTGAACTCGTCTTCGACCTGATCGGTTGCGGGCCGGGCTATCTGGCCGCGCGCAACAAGAGCTTCTTCACGGCCGAAACGCATGTTTGCTACCTAAGGGAACTCAAACCCGATGCGATGGTGCGCGCAAGCACCCAGGTTATCGACTTCGACAGCAAGCGGGTCCGGTTGTTCCAGGAACTCAGGCATGTCGACGGCTGGCTGTCTGCCACCTGCGAAAGCATGCTATTGCATATCGACATGAGCGGTCCCCGTGCCGCGGCAATGCCCGACGACATTCTGGCCACTGTCACCCGCATGTCGGAGGCTCACAAAGACCTGCCTCGCCCCGAGCAGGCCGGACGATCGATCGGAATTCCGCGGAAACAAGCCGGCGGGGCAGCCTGATCCATGCTTTTTGACCTCTTGCGTGCAATGCCTGGACGTATTCGAAGCTGGGTGCTTCCCAATATCCGCGCCTTCATCGAACACCGTCAGCCGGTCATCTGGTGTTTGTCGCTGGTTATCGGCCTCTCGGTCGCCTGGGCGGCCATCGGATTCCGGCAGCTGATCGGCATCGTGCAGCTCTACTGGCTCGGCGATACTTCCGAACAGGTACTGACCGTGGCCAGTCACACCCCGTGGTACATGATTGTTGCCGGCCCGACGCTCGGCGGTGTCGTGGTTGGCATTCTGGTATCGCGGTTCATTCCGTCGCGCCGCACCAGCGGGGTTGCGGACGTGATCGAGGCGCGGGCGCTGACCGGACGCCGGCTTAGCCTGCGCGAAGGCATCATGAGCGCGTTGACGACTGCGTTTTCACTGGGAGCGGGCGGCAGCGCCGGTCGTGAGGGGCCGGTGATCCATCTCGGCGCGACCCTGGCGAGCGCCGTGGGCGAACGGCTGCATCTGCCTGACTACGCCCGCCGCACTCTGCTGGCCGCCGGGGTCGCCTCGGCCATTTCGGCGAGCTTCAACGCCCCGATCGCCGGGGTTCTGTTTGCCCATGAAGTGATCCTCGGCCATTACGCCTCCCGCTCCTTTGTTCCAATCGTGATCTCCTCGGCGGCGGGCGCCATCGTGTCGCGGGTCTGGTTTGGCGATGCCGCGGCTTTCATTGTGCCGGCCTACCAGATCACCTCCTACTGGGAATTCCCCGCCTTCGCGCTTCTGGGCGTGGTCTGTGCATTTGTCGCGGCGACATTCCAGTTCGCGCTGTTGTCAGCCGAGTATCTGGCGCGGCGCTCGCCGCTGCCGATCTGGGCGCTGCCGATCTGCGGCGGCTTGATCGTCGGCTTGATGGCCATCGCCTTTCCGCACATTCTTGGCGTTGGCTATGAAACCACCGACCTGGCCTTGTGGGGTCAGTTGTCGCTGGGATTGATGCTGACACTGATCGTGATGAAGACGCTGGCGACCGCCATCACCCTGTCAACAAGGTTTGGCGGCGGGGTGTTTTCGCCGTCGCTGTATCTCGGCGCCATGACCGGCGGTGCGTTCGGCATCATCGCGGCGCATGTCTTTCCCGAGCTTGCCTCCAGCCAGGCGCTTTACTCCATTCTCGGCATGGGCGCGGTGGCGGGCGCGGTGCTTGGCGCGCCGATTTCCACTACGGTGATCGTGTTCGAGCTGACCGGCGGGTATGCGCTGTCGATCGCGCTGCTGCTGACGGTCGCCATCGCCCATGGCGCCAACCTGGCGCTGCACGGACATTCCTATTTCCAGTGGCAGCTGGAGATGCGCGGCCTGTTCCTCAAGGACGGCCCGCACCGCAGCGAATTGCGCAATGCGCGGGTGATGGATTTCATGACCCTGCCGGAGGAGGATGCGGAGACGGAATATTATGATCCGGAGACGGAAATTCCCTCGCTCAAGGCGACCGACACGCTGGAAACCGCCTTGCGGGTGTTCGATTCCAGCGGACATACCCGGCTGCCGGTGATTGCGGATGGCGAGGAGAAACGGATTGTCGGCTGGGCCGAACAGGTCAAGGCTGTCAGCCATTTCAACCGCCGCCTGATCGCCGCCAGCGAAGAAGAGCACCGTTAGACGTGGCACGTGCAGACCCCGGTTTGAAAACGCACCTCCTCAAGCCGGAAGGCTCAGCACAAAGCCGAACCCGATAGAGATCACAGATGAAGCCCGTTACATTCAGCCGCGAAGAGACCAAGGCCATGGTGGCCGAAATCCAGGAATATTTCCAGGAAGAGCTGGATCAGGACATCGGATCGATCCCGGCGGAAATGCTGATGCGGTTCTTTGGCGAACGGATGGGCGCCCATTTCTACAATCGCGGCCTGTATGACGCACAGGCGCTTGTCGGCAAAAAGATGGACAGTCTCACCGACGAGGTGTTGGCGCTGGAGCAACCGACCAGGCATCTGCGTTAAGACACGAACGTTTACTTCTCGCGCGAAATCCGGCATCCGCATGCCTGTGGATTTGAACGGCTTTTCCGACGACACATTTTCTGGAGATCAAACATGCAGAACCTCACACCGGCACTTTCGACGGTCGGCATCTATGTCGCTCTCAACATGGCCATCCTGCTCTGGATCGCTGCCAAGACCGGACAGTTGCGCGGCAAGTACAAGGTTTCCATCGGGGATGGCGGCGTCAAGCATCTGATCCGCATCATCCGCGGTCATGCCAATGCGGTGGAGAACATGCCGATGTTCCTGATCATGCTGCTTATCGGCGCGCTGATCGGCATGCCGCTCATCGCAGTGCACGCACTTGGTCTGGCCTTCACCGTCGGCCGGGCGCTGCATGCCTGGCACTTCATTCAGGAAGACGCACCGGGCTGGCAGCGCGGTGGCGGGTTTGGATTGTCATTCCTCGCGCAGGTGATCCTGCTGGTTGGTCTGCTCGGTCACGGCGTCTGGACTTTAGCCGGCTGAACAGCACCGCTTCGGCGGGGTGCTGGGTTAGCTTGCGAGTTTGCCCTTGAGGATGAGTGCGGGCATCGTATCGGACGCGCCAGCGACAAAGTAACGATCGCGGCCGCTGTGCTTGGCATGATAGAGCGCAGCGTCTGCCCGTTTCATGGTTTTCTCGAGAGTGTGCCCGGCAAGATGTCGGGCGCAGCCGATGCTGATCGTCAGGCCGATTTCATGGCCGGCAATATGCTTTGCTTCAGCGCGCATCTGCGCGCAAAGATTGTCGGCCACGCATGCGGCCTGTGCGTCATCCGCGCCTGGCAAGAACACGCCGAACTCCTCGCCGCCCAACCGGCCGACGAGGGCATCGCTGCTCAGACTCTTGCGGAAGACTTCGGCCAGCTTCCTGAGCGCCTGGTCTCCCACATCATGGCCATAGGTATCGTTTACCGACTTGAAGTGATCAGCGTCGACCATCAGAAAGGATCCACCCTGCGCCAGCAGCTCACCGATCTTGCCCAGCAGATAGGCGCGGGTCAGCACGCCGGTCAGCGTATCATGGCGGATGAGCTCATCGACCCTCTCGATGGTCAGCGTCTGCATGCGAAACATGTTCAGAATCACGATGGAAATCGGCGGCGCCAGCAGCAGTGGAATAAGAGCTGCTGGAAAAACGGCGATGGCAAAAAATCCCATATAGGCTTCGCCGAAGAAAAAGAATGGCAGCGAAAATGTCAGAACCGGGATCAGCACGGAAAACACGGTGACGATGGCCGCCACCTTGTAGACCTGGCGCATCGTTCTGATCGCAAACATCTTTTCGATACTCATCAAGCTTTCATCCCGGCCATACCCGCTGCCTGTGCCTCACCGCATGGTCTAGCCGAAATGTTCTAAGATTCATTGAAACTCGCCGTTAGAATTCGTCCGTCTGACCAGCGCTCCGGCAAGGCGCATCAAGGGTCAGGCCGCGTTCCCTCAACGCGGCCTGGTGTATGTCGAGCCGTCAGGAGACCGCGCGCTTGAGTGCAGGGATACGCGACAGCACAGCCAGATCCAGAGCCATCACGGCCAGCAGGGTAAGCCCCGCCATCGGGAACGCCATCGAGACCGCAAGCGCCACCAGCGTGGCGCCCTTCCAGACCGGCATGTCACGCGGCAGCGGCGGCGCGGACAGGCGCAAGCCCCTCGCCCGGCGTTTCCACCACATCACCACACCGCTCATGCACAGGAACAGCACCGAGAGGCAGACAAGCGTGTTTGCCAACACGCTCCACAGGCCCATCGTCCCCATGTGCAGCGCGATGCCGACAGCCATGGCCTTGCCTGCCCAAGAGTAATCCTCAAAGCGGACATCGGCGAGAATGTTGCCGGTGTAGCGGTCGACATGCACGGTGCGGTCCGACATCGGGTCGGTGCTGTCGGTGCTCATCGAGTCACGGCTGAAGGTGTAGACGCCGGTGTCGCCGGCCGGCACATTCATCTGGTAGCGCCCGGTAAAGCCGATGTCGCGGGCAAGGCTGTCCATGGTGTCGATGCTGATGGCAGCCCCC